>JAVFAR010000004.1:0-60190 GCA_034002365.1 Trichloromonas sp. | reverse complement strand
GGAGATTGGCGTAACAGGTCGAAAGAATGCCGCGATTGACCGGCAACAGGTGCGGGGTGAAATTGACCACGACCGGCACCCCGGCGAGATCGCTCAGGGTCTGCTCGATCTCCGGGGTGTGCCGATGGTTGCCGACGCCGTAGGCTTTGAACCCTTCGTTCACTTCGCAGAAGAGGGTATCGACCTTGGCCGCGCGGCCGGCACCGCTGGCCCCCGACTTGCTGTCGATAATCAGGGTGGCCGGATCGATCAGCCCCGCTTTCAGCAGGGGGGCCAGGGCCAGGGCGACACTCGTCGGATAACAGCCGGGATTGGCCACCAGGCGGGCCGGACGGACCTTCTCGCGGTAGAGCTCGGGCAGGCCGTAAACCGCCTCGGCCAGAAGCTCCGGGCTGGTGTGGGGCTGATACCAGGCTTCGTAAAGAGCGGCATCCCGCAGCCGGTAATCGGCGGACAGATCGACCACCTTCTTCCCCGCCGCCAGCAGTCCGGGGACGAACTCCATGGCGGTCTTGTGCGGCAAGGCGGTAAAGACGAAATCGGCCTTGGCGGCGACAATATCGACATCGACCGGATCGCAGACCAGGTCGGTGCGGCCGCGCAGGGAAGGGAAAACCTCGGCGAAAGGCTCACCGGCATTCTGCCGGGAGGTGACACAGGCGATTTCAACCTGCGGATGATTGGCCAGCAAACGGTAGAGTTCAACTCCCGTATAGCCGCTGGCACCGACAATGGCGACCCGAATCATGGCAGGCTCCTTGAACGGGAAAAGGGAAACCCGAGGGTTTCCCTTTTCCGATGGCATTGGCCGCACTCCCCCAGGGGTTTGTTCCCCCGCGAGAAATCGCGACGGTTAACGCTTGGAGAACTGGAAGCTGCGGCGGGCGGCGCGCTTGCCGTACTTCTTCCGCTCTTTCACGCGGCTGTCGCGGGTGATGAACCCGGCCTTTTTCAGCACAGCGCGCAACTCCGGATCAATGTCGAGCAGGGCTTTGGTGATGCCGTGCTTGATGGCGCCGGCCTGTCCCGAAGGACCGCCGCCGCAGACGTTGACGGAAATATCGAATTTACCGACGTTGTCGGTCAGCTCCAGCGGTTGACGGACAACCATCTTGGAGGTTTCCCGACCGAAAAACTCATCCAGGGAACGGTTGTTCACCACGATGTTCCCGGCACCCGGCTTCATCCAGACCCGGGCGATGGAGGTTTTTCTTTTACCGGTCGCGTAGAATTTCTGCTCGGCCATTCTGTTTTATCTCCTCGTTTCGATCCTAAATAACCAGTTCCTTGGGCTGCTGGGCGGCATGGGGATGCTCGGCGCCGGCATAGACCTTCATCTTACGGAACATCTGCCGACCCAGTTTGTTCTTGGGCAGCATTCCTTTGACCGCTTTTTTGATGAGATCCTCGGGTTTCTTCGCGACCAGCTTCTCGGCGGTGATCGAACGAATCCCCCCGGGAAAGCCGCTGTGGCTGTAATAGACCTTGTCGGCCATCTTGGTGCCGGTCAGCTTGACCTTGTCGGCGTTGACGACCACGACGAAATCGCCGGTATCAACGCTCGGGGTGTAAATGGCCTTGTGCTTGCCGCGCAGTACGCGGGCAATCTCGGTGGCCGCACGACCCAGAACCTTGCCTTCCAGATCAACGACGAACCATGCTCTCTTGATATCCGATTCTTTGGCGACTTGCGTGCTCATGAAATTCCTCTCTATGCGTAAACTGTGAATTTGGGTAACGGGGACTCACAGAAGAGCTGAAAATAAAGAAGCCGGGGGCGAATGTCAAGGTTTATTTACGGAAAATCCCGCTTTCATCCCCGGAGAAAAAGGATCACTTCATGGGGTCTTCCCCCGCCTTGAGTTGCGACAGGACCCGTGGCGGCAAAACCAGCACCAGGGGGTCCTCCCGAACCCGGTCGAAGAAGGCCCGCCAGAGGACGGAAAGACGGCCCATGCGCGTCCCTCGGGATTTCAACGCCACCCACAGGGCGAGGAAAAAACTGACGAAGAGATTGGCCAGGCCGATCAACAGAACGAAGACCAGATTGAGCAGGAACGCCGCCGGGGAGAGCTCATCGCCGCTCATGACATAGCCGAGGTTGGCCGAGGAAAAGGCGATATGGCGGATATCCAAGGGCAAGCCGAGGAGATTGCCAACGTAACCGGTCACACCGAGAAGCACGCCGAAGATGAAGTTGCCGGCCAGGGCGCCGTAATTGTCATGAACATAACCGGCCATCCGCCCCTGACGCTCGGGGGGAAGCAGGGCCGTCACCAGGGGATTACGCCGCAACCGTCGGCGCACATCGAGATAGGCGGCACGATTGTCGAAGAAACCCGCGACCAGACCGGAAAAAAGAGCCAGACCCCGGCGATGGCGGCATGGAGCAACGCCAGGCTCAAGAGAGGATGCAAAGCATGCAGCTGATAGGCCACCGCCCTCATCCTCCTTCCCCTGGCGTCATTTTCTGCCGGCGCTCTTCGTTGTCCTTGTCTGGGGCATGTCCTTCGCCGTCACCCGCGTGACCGTGCAAGAGATTCCCCCCTTTACCCTCGCCTTTATGCGCTTCGTGCTGGCGAGTTTGCTGATCTGGCCCCTGGCCGATTTGCATAGTTTTTTCATCTTCCTTCCTCAACCTGCCGAACCGCCGCCGTCATCGGCGGGGGCGTGACGAAACGATGCTCTCGACCCTGGTTCAACAGCAGCGGTTTCTCCCGGCACGCCAGCCCCTCTTCCGTCGGTGCCGGCGAGCAGCCGTACTTGTTTTTCGGCGGGATGTTGATGAAATAGTCGGCCGGCAGATGGCGGCTCAACACTGTGAAAAAGGGCGCTTCGGGAAAGAGCGGCAGATCGTCGTGCTCCCAGGCGGCCTTGAATTCGGCCTTGCCGTCTTTCAGCGGCAGGGCGAAGCGCGAGGGCGAGGCGACGAAGAGCCAGCCCGGCTTGCCGCCGGAGCTTTCCGGCAGGGTCCCCGGCGCGACAACAATCGCGTCCTCCCCCAACCGCACCCGGTAGGCGCAACTGTAGTCCCCCTCGTCGCAGAATCCGCCCGTCACTCGCGCACAGAGAGACGCCGAACCGGACCAGTAGATCTCGCCGCTTTCGTCCCGCATCTCGACCCCGGCGAAGGCAAACCCTTCAGGCAAGGGATATTCGGCGGCGGCGGCGGCCATGGCTTGTTCGATCGCCTCGTTCACCTCCCGCCGGACCTGCTCCTGCGTCCGCCCCTCTTGCGGAAGCCAGCCGAACAGCATATAGGCCTTGCCGATCATCGGCCGTTCGGCGCTCGCCGAAGCATCGGCCATGGCGCCCAGCAGGATCAGTCCCCCGGCGAACCCCGCCTCCACGCCGGAAGAGACTCCGAAATTCGACAGACTGTTGGCGGCTGCGGCATCCATGCCGGCAATCACCGCATCCCCAACGGCTTCCCCGGGATCGATGCGCGGCGGCACCTCGGCGGGATTGCGCAGAAAGCCGCCCCCGGAAGGGGAATCATAGAGACCGATACGGTCGGCGGTGATCCCTTGCAGGGTATTGAGGGCGAAGGACTTGGCCGGGTCGTCGGCATAGGCCTCGGTGCGCGGCTGAAGGTTTCGCACGCTCACGCAGCCCGGCGCGGCCGCGAGCAGCAGGACCAGGATCAAAAGCCGGGGAAGATGACAAAATTTTCCGTTCATGATGACCTCCTAAATGCTGTGAATAACAGAGAAAAAGATGACCGGCGGCGGCTCAGTCGTTATCGAAGGGGTCGGCGAAACCGCCGTGGTCGAACATGCTACCGTGGTCGAACATGCTACCGTGGTCGAACATGCTACCGTGGTCGAACGTGCTGGTGTGGTCGTTCATGCCGCCGTGACTGAAAGTGTCGTCGTGATGATAGATGTTCCCCTCTAACCATGAGTATTCGATATCGGTAATGATGTTCCCCGTGTCGAAGGTATTACCGGAACCGAAGCTATCGTCGTCGGACGAATACCAGATGTTCCCCGGCAGATGGCTGTACATCGGGTCGTTGATGAGATCGGGGGCGTTGTCGAAGGTCCAGTCCGCACCCGCGTCGCGAAACAGCCCGTCTTCCTCGCCGAACCGCGACAACGGCCCCTGCGAACGGCGGTGAAACTGATCGTCCTGCCACGGGTCTTTCTCTCCTCCCGGCGGCGGCGGAATCGTGGCGGAACCGTGATACTCCTCGCCTCGGTCCCGGTTCGACAGGTAGTTGCCCAGCAGCGCGGCCCCGGCGATAGCGAAAAAAACGAAAATTTCCATGATTTCCTCCCTCCCGTCGTTGATGGTTGTCGTCAGATTCCGGGCTCATCCAGGCCCAGCCTCTCGGCCAGTTCACAGCGCAGCGGATGGATCACGAACAGGGAGGCATGGCAGATCAGCCCCAGCAGCATGCAAAACCGGCGCCACCAGCGCACATCCCCGGCGGCCGTTCCCCCATTCGCGGTCATGAACAGATCGCCGACGTGCGTCTCGTAAGCGAGCAGACCGAAACCGACGACGATCAGACCTATCGCCAAACAGCGCACCGTAAGCGAAGATCGTTCCAGAACTACGTGAAAACGCTCCACGCTCCGTCTTTTCCCCGCCGCACATTCATTTCTTGCCCTTTCCCTTTTCATGACTTTCCCCTCCCTTTTTTATCCGGCCAGAGCCTTTTCTCGTTGTTTGTTGGGGAATCTATACCGCCGATGAGGAAAGGCGCCGCGAAAGACAACATTGTGCCCGGCGAGAACAAGCTCGCCGGGTCTCGGGGGAAGGGTACGAATGCTGTTGTGGATTTGAGGATGAGCGGGAAAGCGGGGAACGGGGAGGTGCAAAAAGACGGGAGGAAGAAAACCGGCTAGGCCTTGCTCGCCCAGGTGCGCAGCCGGTGTTCCATGTCGAGCAGCTTCACGCCCTCGGCGATCTGCATGCCGTTATCACCCAGGCGCTTGCGGTCGGCTTCGCTGATCGGCCAGTAGGTGACCAGCATCGCCTTGCCGTAATCCCCGCCGATCAGGTCGCGCAGGTTGTCGAGCTTGTAGACCACCGTATCGGCGCGATTGACCCGGCCGCCGGTCATGCGGCCACTTTTGCATTCGATGATATGCAGACGGTTCTTGGCGGTAAAGACGGCATCCATCTCATTCTTTACCCCCTTGGGGGAAAGTACTTCGAGATTGATGGCGAAATCGGTGACCAGTCCTTCTTTTTTGAGGTTCTTCAGAATGGGGGCGAGATACATCTCCAGCCAGCCGCCGCGAATGAGATCCCAGCCCGGCTGGGAATGGAAAACCAGACGTCGTTCCCGCTCGGAAAACTGGACGAAACCGGCCTCATGGCAGTATTGGGCCAGTTCGACAAAGCGTTTGTTTTTCAGATCCGTGGCGTTCAGGTTGAAACTGTCCCCTCGCCAGGGTTGCCCTTGGGAAATTTGGCTGGCGAAGTAGTTGAGCTTGGCCTGGGCCGACTGCATTCGTTCGGCGTTTTCGAGCAGGAACCGGACATAGGCCTGATGCAGGGCATTGACCTGGGGCAGGCTCTTGCCGATTACTTCAAAACCGACGGCGGTCACGTAATCGTTCACCGAAAAGATATTGGCAGGGATGGGGGAAACCTCGGTTCCACCAGGGCCGAGGCGGATAAACTGGCCGTTTTCCGAATCGACGTAGAGGGATGCAAGCCCCTCTTCGCGAAAGACGTCCAGGGCGCCGAGGGACATGATTTTCGTTCCGCCCGTGGCGTTGAGCACGACTTCGCCCTCGGGGCGGTAGCGGTCGATGAGGGTGCGGATGATGTCGCGGATTTCGGTGTAGTCGAAGGCGGAAAAATCCTCGAAGGCGACGGCGCATTTCTTTTCGACAAATTGCCGAAGGCGGGCCAGGCGGTCCTTTTCCCGGGCCATGCGCGGCGTCACCAGAAAGACGACCTTGGCGGGCCGGGTCACCGGATTTACTACCGGCAACAGGTTGGGGATCAGTTGGTCGGAGAGAAGGCAGAAGTGGATTGGGCGAGCCGTCATGGAAATTCCCCCTCGAATGTGTTAAAGGGCACGGCGAACCGTACCCCAATTCTCAAAAATCCCCCGAAGGGTCAGAACCCGCCTGAATGAAGTATGGCGATTTACAACAATAGAACAAAAACGTCTCAATCCCCCGAAGGGTCAGAACCCGCCTGAATTCGCCCACAAGGGGAAGGACGGGCGGTGGCATTTCAGCAGTCTCAATCCCCCGAAGGGTCAGAACCCGCCTGAATGGTTGGCGCGGCCGGGGAGGAGGAAATATGGCGACTTACAACCGGGGTCTCAATCCCCCGAAGGGTCAGAACCCGCCTGAATCGGCCAGCAACCTGACCCCGGCCACTTAACCAACGTCTCAATCCCCCGAAGGGTCAGAACCCGCCTGAATCTGACCATCACACATGTGTGATGGTCATAATTTGGAGCGTCTCAATCCCCCGAAGGGTCAGAACCCGCCTGAATATCCAGGAACTTCCGCAAGCCCTCTTCGGAGTGCTCCAGCGTCTCAATCCCCCGAAGGGTCAGAACCCGCCTGAATCCGCACGGGAGAAAGGAGACGGTCATGGATCTGTTCGGGTGTCTCAATCCCCCGAAGGGTCAGAACCCGCCTGAATAAAAAACAGGGCCGCGTTAGCAAAACCGGCAACCCGGTTGCAGTCTCAATCCCCCGAAGGGTCAGAACCCGCCTGAATGGTGGTTCATCTAGCACAGGATGTATGCCACTACTCGTCTCAATCCCCCGAAGGGTCAGAACCCGCCTGAATCCCAGCAAAGATGCGGGTCGGCGAGTCGCGGCGAGACTTGTGTCGGCGGGTTTCTTCTTTTGTATCAGAATGTTGCGTCGCGTGGCAACGGTTCTTCGCAAATCGATTTGAAAACGCGATTGAAAACCTCGCCATTGACGCCATTTTCATCTTAACCAGCGGTAATCCCTCGAATTTCTTCATCGCAAATCGATCCCCGAAAAGCGTCGATAAATCGATTTTCGAAAACCGCCCCTGGCGACCGCCCAAACGCCTTCGCCAAATAACCGTTTTGACTGAAGTTTCCTGAACACAGCCAAAGCCGCCGGCCGGCATTTTCGCAAATCAAACCCACCCCCCGCCCCTCGTGGCGGCTTTTGCGAAGATTTTTCGGCACCGCGCCGACGAAGGGTAATCGGGGCCATGCCGTAAGTGTCCGTAATCATTGATCCTCGCTTTTTACCCGATCTTCGCAAACCGTTTTTCCAACAAAAACGTCTAACCCATCAGAATATCTTGACTATTTGCGGCTCTATCCATTCGATCCCCCGACGGCCGATACGCTCGATGCAGCTGCGGCACAGGGGGTAGTACAGGATAGTGTCGTAGCGGGTCACGCGTTTTTCGATCCCCTTCTTGAGCTTGGCGAACTGCACCTCACTGAGAAAACATTCGAACACGCTTTTGTTGACCCGTTTTCCGGTGGCTTCGAGCAGCTTGCACACCTGCCGGCGGCGCCGGTCATCCTCGACGTCGTAAGCGATAACGATGAACTTTTTCATGGTCTCTCACCACTTGGCGATATAGGGCCGATAGCTCTTCTTTTCGCCGGAAAGATAGGCGGCGACCGCCCCCACCTGTTCGACAATGACATCCCCAAGCCGCAAGGAGCGCCCGCGAAAGGTTTCGACGGTGTTGATCCGCTCCAGCACGCCCTCGGCGATTTTGTTGCGGGTTTCGGGGGTCAGCAGCCCCTTTTCCATCTTCAGTTCGACCCGGCGGTTGATCATGGAAAAGACCACACGGTCTACCGCCTGGGGCCGGAATTCCTCGACAAGATCGAAGAGCAGCGTCGGCTTGCCGCTTTGCGGTACATGCAGAAAGCTGATGTAGGGGTTGAGACCGACCCGGGCCACGGCCTGCCAGAGCTTGGAATAGAGGATGCCGTAGCCGTAGTTGAGCAGGGCGTTGACGAGGTCTTTCGCCCCCTGGCCGACACGCCCTTCAAAATAGATGATTTCGTCGAGTAAAGTGCGGACGATATCCCAGTAGGCGGCCGCCGAGCGCCCTTCGATGGAAAAGAGTTTTCCCCGCAACGTGTCGTGATCGAGCCCGTTGAGGGCGTCGAGTTCGGTTTCGATGCCCTCCATGCGCCGAAGTTTCTCGGTGTATTCGCGAACGAATTCGCCGTCCACCGCCTTGCGGTACTTGTGATAGTACTTGATCAGATTCTGCTGGTTGCGGATCTTGCCTTCGACAAAAGTGCGGGCCAGCTCTCCGGCCCGGCCGTCGGTGAGGGCGGCGAGCTGCTGAAGTTGAAGTTTGACGTGGGTGCCGTGAAAAGAACTGACCCGCGCATAGGGCAAGCCGCCGTATTCGATGAAATCGACGGGAATGCGGTTCTTTACGGCGTGGCCGATGACCGCGCCGGACAGGGACACCTTGGTCGAGGTGATCATGATGTGCTTGAGATTGTTGAGCGGCGCCTGATGCACCGTCTGGCCGCCGACCTTGACGACGATCCCTTTCTGGGTCTTGCCGACAAACGCCCCCGGCCGCGAAACAACCAGCTCGAAACCTTCGGATTCGAGTTTCTGGTACTGGCGCTTGCGTTTGGCCACCGGGTCGCGGGACTTGACCGGTTCGGTCCTGGTCGTTGAGGGCGCGGACGCGGCATCGTTTTTGAAGGCATAGGCGACGATCTCGCGGATTTCCTTGGCGCGCCGCAACTGCCAATCGTCCGAAAGAAAGGGAATGCCCGCCAGATAGGCGGCGAAGGCCCGCTTGCCCTTGAGCCGCCCCTGTTCGACTTCCTTGCGGGCGACGTCTTTCAGGGCGGCGGCGATGGCTTCATCGAAGAGTTCGGCAAAACGGGGCGGCAGCACCTTGGTGTAATAGGCGAGCAGGCCCTGGGTGAGATCCTTCAGAGCCTGGGTCTCCTTGAGCCGGTCGCGGTGTACCGCCTGGCGGATCTTGTCACGGATTTTGGCCAATTTCTCGTCGCTCAAGCTGCGGTCGCGGTCGGTGAAGGTGACGCCGAGAAAGGTGAAGCCTTTTTCGACAGGACTGACGCAGGCGCCGGGATTGAGGCTGAGTTTGAGCTTTTCCCGCAGAAAATCGCCGATGGCCGTCAGGGCCGTCTCGGCCTCTTCGCGGCTGCGGGAGAGGACGACGAAATCATCGGCGTAACGGACATAGCCGTATTTTTTGCCGACAATGAAGTGATCGAGCGGGTTCAGGTAAAAGTTGGAGAGCAGGGGCGAAATCAGCCCTCCCTGGGGGATGCCCAGGGGAGCGTCCTTCCAGCGCTGCTTGCCGTCGACCTTGCCCATCTGAATCCAGGTGCGGATCAGACCGAGAAACTCCGCATCGTCGATGCGCTTGGAGAGCATGGCCATGAGCCGGTCATGGTTGATCGAATCGAAATAGTTGTCGATGTCGCAGGTCGTGAGCCATTCGCGCTTTTCGTTGACGATCAGGTGATTGACCCGGCCGATGGCGCGGGCGGTGCCCTTGTCCTTGCGGTAGCCGTAGCTGACGTCGAGAAACATCCGGTCGAGCATCGGTTCGAGCACGTCGCGCACCGCCTGCTGCGCGATCTTGTCGCGCACGGTCATCAGGCCGAGGCTGCGGAACTCACCGCCGCCCTTGGGAATCTTGATTTCCTGGTAAGGCTGGGGAGTGAATTTCCCGGCGACGAGTTCATCCTGCAGCGCCTGCATATTGGCGTCGAGCTCGGCATCGAACTCGGTGATGGAAACCCCGTCGATGCCGCCGCCCGCCCCCTTGTCCCGCACGGCGCGCCAGGCGTCAAGCAGAGCCTCCTTGCGGCAGATCTGCTGATAGAGAGCACCCATGAACGTCAGTCGCCGACGACCAGGTCGAAGGACTGCACTTTCTTGTCGGTGGTGCTGACGTACTGAAACTTGCGACCCTCTACCAGCGTTGCCAGGGCGGCGGCGATGCCCGCCGGTTTCTGCCCGCCGGTGAGATCGGTGATGATGTCCCCCGCCCCGGCATAGCCCCGGGAGGCCGCCTCTTCGTACCAGGTGTCGAGCAGCTTGTGAACGCCGGCGATATCCTCGAAATTGAGATGGGGGCTGGTCAGTTCCTCGATAATGAAGCGCGATTCGGGAAAGAGCGTTTTGACCAGAGCCTGAAAGGCGGAAAACTGCGGATGCGATCCGCCGTCCCCTTGGGAGGTGACCACCACCAGCCGCTCCAGACGAGTCAGATGGTGCTCCAGGGCGAGCAGAGGCATTTCCCAGGAGGTGGCATCGACTTCACTACGAGCGACATCTCGCCCTCCCCCAAGTCGTTCAAGCAGGGATCGTTCATTCTCCTTGCGCCCGATGGAGCTGAGCACAACCACCAGCACCTTGGTTGCCTCGGGCACCTCGACCCGGACCTGGATCTTGTGGACTTTTTTGATCTGGTGATTGATGAGCCAGCCCAGGGTTGCGAAGACGACACCAGCAAATACTAACTGACAGAAACCTTGCCACCGGTCACCCCCCGGCAGAACCAGGTTGGTGATACCGTCGGGGATCCAGCCCGCCATAGTGAAAAAGGCCACGGCGAGACCGAGGGCAATCAAATTGAAGTGTTCCATGCCGAGGAAATTCCGCGCCGACCGGATCACCATTTCGGAGCGCAGTTGCTTCTGAATGGGATTGTTGCCTAACTTCATGGTCTCTCCATAAATAGACCCCGCCCGGGGACCGGACGGGGGAGGAAGGAATGTTTACAACCGTTTGAATCCGGTAATCCGCCATTTGGAACCGAGTTTTTCTACGTCGATCTGAGCCTCGACATTCTTGCCTTTGGCGAGAGCATTGAGAACCTCTTCGGGAACCAGATCGGCGCTGCTTCCGATCAATTGCACTTCCGCCTTGCGGCCGTCGGTCGTCTGGGCGGAGAGGAGTTTCTGCCCGCGATTGTAACCAAGCCGCACTTTCGTCCAGGTTTCGCCAACCGTTTCGATTTTCGTCATTGCGGGCGTCAGGGCATGAGCCTCGGCTTGCTCTTTTGCCTGACCCTTTTCGACCGGGCGCGGCTTCAGATTTTTGAAGCGCTCATCGTCCGATATGGCCGTAGGCTTGACGTGGGGTTCGAGCCGCAGCTTGGCTTTTTTGGCCTCTTGGAAATCCTTTTTGGCAAGTTCCATATGCTTAAGTTCGCCGCACTGCGGCTTGACAGTAGGGTCGGCCATGGCCAGAAGTTGTTCCATCTGCGCGGTCTTCAACCACCCTCCCCCGACTTCACGATCCATAAGTTCGACGAACGAATTCATGCAGCCCTGCCAGTCCACTACCGCGTCGGCCAAGTCGCGCAGGCTCGCGTTTTTGATTTTGATATCCGCTACGCCATATCCTATGGCTTTGCCCATGCCGAGGCTATGGCGCATACCCGCGTTGTTTCCCCAGGTCAGCGCCCAGGCGACCGCGCCAAGTTCGGTCGGTTTGAGATTATGAATCTTTACCCGGAAAACAAACCTGGCACCTTCCTTGAGAGGGATGAGTTTGGTGTCGACATTATCGGTGACACCTTTAGGTGCCTGAATGGCATCGGCAAGACGCACCGGGTAACGTTTCCATCCCCGGATTCGACATTTGTCATCCATGAAGGTCTGATAATTAGTCCCGCCACTCAAGCTGATGGGCTGTTCGATGTAGTTGGGATAATAGCTGGGCTTGGGTCCGCCGAGCACGGTCTGGATGGCGTTGGCCTGCGAAGCCTGCGTAGCGATGGCTGCGGTAAAGGTAACCCGCCCTTTCAAGGCATCCCGGTTACCGTCGACAAAGCCGAACAAGGTTTCAGCAAGGTCGGGGCTCTGGTGGCCGTGGTCGGGGGAAGTGTTGCGGATGGCTTCTAGCACCGAGTTTTTGTAGGGCAGGCGATACATCATCGCCAGGCCGATGGAATGAAGTGAACCGTCTTTGTTGGTCAGATAGAAAACCGGAACCCGCTCCCCCTGGGCCAGCTTCCTTTTCCAGTAAGCCCACTCTTCGTTGGGTACCTCGTTGGCATCGGAGTGGATGAACTCGAATTCCTTTTTGATCTTTTTGATATTTTCCTCGACCGGCAAAGTGCAGTTTTCCTCGCCGAAGAAAATAAACTCCATGTGCTTGCTGTGGTTTCTCGGGTCAACGTCCCGCCTGTTTTCGGCCGGCTGACCGGTAAAAACCAGGCGTCCACGGATTTTTCCCTTGCCGACATTGGTGGCCCTGATGTACCGGAGCATGCCGCAACTGTGGCGGTGATCACCCTCGCCGTTGTGGTCGAACTGCAGATCGAGATTGCCCCCCCACAGCTCATATTTTTTGACTGCAGAGATGCGCTTCTTAATGCCCTCCGGACGGCTAGGGTGGTAATTAACCAAGTCGGCTTGTTCTACCCGGGCAAATGAACAAGGGATCAGATTCCACTGTTCCGTCTCGGGGCAAATCCTCAACCAGGCTGCCTTCACCTTGGACTTATAGATGCGTTGTCCCACGGTGTCGGTCATGTGGTCGAGATAGAGTTTTTTGTCGGGATTAGTCAAATCCCGCACCCCATAGCGATGATCGTCGACCTTGGTCATTTTTCCGAAGGAGGCGATTTCGATCACATTGCGCAGCATGCCCTTGAGACTGGTGCCGGGGATCATGAATTTTTTCTGCCCGTCGACCTTGACGTAAAAAAAGGATTGGGCATCTGCCTTTTTCATGATGTCGTCATGTTCCCACTTGCCGCCGTTGCGCACATAAATGGGGGTATGCGTGGTCAGCTCGCATTCCAGTTCACCGCTGATGCCGTCGGAGAAGGGCACGTCGTGTGAAACCTGGCCGGCCCAATCGGGGAAAAACACTTTTTTCGACAAGGGCACGAAATTGTAGGGCGCGGTGATTTTCTCGATGGCTTGTCCGCCTTGTCCGCCGCCGCCCTGGTTTTTTCCTTGCTGACGATTGCCGCCCTGCCCCTGCCCTTTTCCGTAAGGTTTGCCGTTCATGCCTGGGTGTCTCCTTTCGCGAAACCGGTAAAGCGAAACGCATGGGGGGCGTAGGCGCTTCCGTCGCTTTTCCAATAAACTTCATAGGTCAATCGGACGGCCTGACCTTCCTCGGTGGAGATGAAGGATTCGTTGAACTTGAGGCACTCATCCCCCTGCCCGGCACTCAGATAAACAAGCGACCAGCCTTCTTGCGCCTGGCGAACATGCAGGCTCCGGGCGCCCTTGACCAGTTCGCCGGAGAGGATGACCCGCCCCTGCGATTTATCGAGGTCGCTGGGTTGATCGATCTTCAGCACTTTATCGGTCAGGCAGAGCCAGCCCTCTTCACCGGCGAATTCGCGAACCGCCCTCCAGACCTCGTTCGCATCCTTTGCCGGAGTGACTTCCGTCTTCAGGTTTTCGCGAACAACCTCGGTTCCCGTTTCCGATTTCAGCAGTTTCAACACCGCCTCGTTCATTGCACACCTCCCGCGATCCATTTCATTCCGTTTTCATCCCACCTGACGCCCCCGTCGGCCCTGAAGTAGCCGTTGCCCCGCCCCGCCCCGGCACCAATGGCCAAACGTCCCTGGGCGAGGTCGTCGAGGGCGGCGGCAAGCGCCCGGCGGATCTTGGCGTCCTCGATTTTGTCGGGTTGGGTAACAACCACATCGAGCGCAAAACCCGGCCCCCCATAAAAAGGCTTTTCATCGAAGAGCGCCCCTTCGAGGACGCGAGCGCCGCCGGTGAAGCGGTCGATGGAAACATGGTTGATGATTTTCTGGGTTTCGGGCTCGGTGACAAACAGGTCGCTGATGATGACCCTACCGCGCTGTCCTTCGTTCTTGCCGTCCTTGCTGTTCTTGCAGAAACCGAAGAGCGCCCGGACCGCCGGATTGTTCTCACCCGAATGGTCTTCCGGGTTCACGTCTTTGCCGGCGAAGGTTCCGGTAAGCCGGTTGTAATGATAGGCGACCCGATGGCTGATGGCCCCCTTGACGGCCGAGCCGGGGACGATGACCTGGTTGTCCTTGACCTGTCCCTTGCCGTTTTCCCAAACGATGCGGTTGGCCTTGAGGGGCGCCATGTCCACTTCGGAATCGACACCGCCGCCGATCATCCAGAAGCTTTCAGGCTTGAGCTGCAAACTCGCGCTCACCGCTTCCTCCCCACCATGTGGCGTGATCTCGGCCAACCTCTCGGGCAGGTCGCAAGGGTCGGCCAAGGCGACGGGATGGGCACAAAAGGCGGAAAAGCCCTCATCGGTCGCCAGATCGAAGACGCCGCTCAGGAGTTTGATGACCTTAAATTGGCCGTAACCGCGTCGGGTTTTGCCGCCGATGCGCACAGCGTCGGATCGCAGCAGGCTCAAGAGGTTGTTCCATGCGCCCTGGTCCTCGCTCGTTCCCTCCAGTAAAAGCTCGAAGGTAAAGCGGTGCCCGGCGGAGACGGAACGCTCGTCGAACTTGCCCTTGTCGGCGGCGGTGCCTTTGTGGTCGATGCGCACATGGTCGCGCCAGGAAAGGGTCCGGGCCTCGGCCAGGACCGGATCGTCGAGACGCTTGCGGTCATAGACGATTCCTTCGACCGGACGGTTGGCGCTGTCGTGAATGCAGCCCCAGGAAACGGACAGACGGGAGCCGTGGCCCTTGTCGCCATCCTGCCAGCCGAAGAGTTCGTTACCTTCGCCGCGGCCGGACTCAGCCCAGGCATGGCGCAAAATACCGGCGAGGGAGGAACCGGGCAGCGCCGGCAATCCGTTGCCGTCGGCGACGAAAACATCGTCGAAAAAGAGATCGTCGCCACCGGTGCCGATGATGAAAGGGGTCTCGAATTCTATGGTTGTCCGCGCCATAAAACGGAGCGGATGCGTGGCCGTGCTGGTCATGCGTCACCTCGCTGTTCTTTCTGATTGCTGCGGCGGGGAATGCGGTTCCCCAGGTGGTAGAGACGCTGACGGGCGGCTTCGAGGGAAACGCCTTCCGCAAGAACTGTCTCTGCAAGAAATTTCCCGTATTCCGTTTTCTTGCCGTCCACCTTGACGGACTTGCTCCACTGTTTTTCCGCTACCCCCTTGGTGCAGAGTTGCTTAATCCCCTCGCGAATTTCATCAATGGTTTTCAAGAAGGCGATATTCCGCAATTGTCCCCACTGGCTGTTTTTCAGACAGGGTCCGGAGACGAGATCGTCAACCCACATTTCTACCTGTTCGATGGTTTTGCGCGCCTGCTCCTGGGCTGACGCACGCGCAAGCAGCCATTGCGCAAGCGGCGCATTCGACGCGGGAGGTTCGAGGTGCTTCGCGACCGGAAGATTAGCTGTTGCGGACGCAGCAAACCCGAATTGGGCGAGGAAGGACGGATTGACCAGAATCTTGCCCAGCCCTTCCTGACGATACAGGCCGATGCCTTTGGCTGTGCGATCCTGAAATGATTGCAGATCCTCCGAGGCCGGATTGCCCCCATAGACCAGCACGCTCCCCTTGCCGATGACCTGGCGTTCCAGATCGAAACGCCTGCGGGTACCGTTGAAGGGGGCATAGCTGCGAATACGCAGAAAGCTTTTCGCCGGATCGAATGTCACGCCGCTCAGGCCAAAATCCGGAACCAGGGTCGGCATCCCCTGCTCATCGGTGAGGGCGAGGTCCGACAGACAATAGATGATAAGCCGACCGTCGGATGGACCGGCCGGAGGGAGCGGGTCGATAGCCACCGGGCAAAGGGCGGTTTCCAGCACGCCGTATTCGGCGGTGCGGGACCGGCCGATGCGGAGAGTGCCGCCGAGGGCCGCGAGCACTTGCTGCCGCACAGCTTCTGAGACCTCATCATCAAACTCGACGGTAAAATGCCAACGTGAACCGGCTTGCAGGGATTCATAGCCATAGAGCTGCGACTCTTCCGCCATCCCCATTTTCCGCCGGTCGATGGCGGTCTTCAGGCGGTAGCGCTTCGCGGGCTGAAGATGGGCGCCGGAAAAGGTGAAATAGCCGCTGCGCAGCTGTTTCTGCTGATCTCCAGCCTTTTCCCATACGTCGTGCTGGGCGGCGGTGGCGTGGAAGAGATTCTTGACGTTGGTCACCGAGCCGTTCATTTCTTCGCCTTTTGCCGTGTGCCAGGCAAACGGAACCGGAAAAGCCGGTTCGCCGGCGGCGGACAGGGGATAGCCGTTGCCGAAGCGGACTTTCCCGGAATGGAAGACAGTGAATGCGTCCTGTCCAAGGCTGTCGTAGAGCTCCGCGGCCACGGCCCCCAGCAGACAGGCACCGGGGATATAGTCGAGGCAGCGGTGACCGCCGGTGGTTGAAGAGCGTTCGCTGATGACCGCGTCGGTCACGAGCCGGGCGGTGTACTGAAAGGATTTCATGACCGTACCTCCTCGATGTGGACGCTTACCCTGCCGAGCCCCCGGTGGCGGTGGGAACCGGCCTGGCGCAACAGCGGCAACGCCAGACGGAGATGATCCTGCCACGAGGTGTCGTCACTCGGACCAGCCAACTCGGCGGTGAGACTCACCGGCAGTGCCGCTTCGATCTTGCGCAAGGTTTTGTCGTGGGCAAGTCCGTTGGTGTCAATGCGGGTGGCGGCAAGGGCGATGAAAAGCTGAGGGACCGCCTGGCGGTTGGCTCCGGCCCATGTTTCCATGCCCGGTTCCAATACGGCGCTGGAGAAGCGCAAGGATCCTTCGGACGTCTCGTACCGGGAGAGGTTTTTGTCCCTGCTGCCGAAAAGCCTGAGCGTGGTTTCTTCGGGAACCCTACCCAGCTCTTCGGCGAGCTGAACGGCTTCGCGCAGCAGACCCTTGACGCTTTTCCCGGGAATATAAGGAAGTCCGTTCGGTGACTTGACCGGGACGGCATCGAGATGGGCGCCCTCCCCGAAGCCGCTCCCCATCAGCCACGGGGAAAGAAATTCAAATTTCAGCCTGAGCGTCGACATCGGCACCTCCTTTGGCAATTTCACGGAGAATATGGGCATCGGTGAGCGGCGTATGGAACCCGGCATTCCAGAGGGTGTGTCCCTCTTCACTGGTGAGGACCGAAAGCGCTCGTTTCAAATTGTCACCTTTATCTTTTCCGGCAACCTGAAGAATGCGGCGGTACTCTTTGTCGGCATTCTCGGGGTTGGCGTGCAGGGTGCCGATGAGGGTGCGGATCGTGCCTTGGGGCAGCTCGGCCAAGGCATCCGCCAGGCCGGCAAGAGAAGTTAGTTTCGGCAGCTTGCCGCCATGGTCTCCTACCCCATAAGGCCCGAACCAGAACTTGACCGGTTCGGCTCCGACGAGGCCGCGTCCGGTCAATTCCTGCCGTTTCACCGTACTGAAACTTTCCGCCATGCTGGTGGTGATGCGGTGGAAGGTAAAGGAGGATGGAACGTAAGTGCCGCCGGCCTCATGTCGGGCGGCCTTGGCGACTCGTTTAGTGTGGTCGCAGAGGGTTTCGGCCATGTGATAGGCCGCCGAGAAAGGGTAGGCCTTTTTGACGAAGGCGATGCCGGCACAGGCGGTGAGATATTCGGGACGACCCTCAATCTTAAAAAAACCGAGATGCTTGTCGAGAATATCCTTGGAGCTTTTCTCGAAGGCTTCGAGGAATTTTTCCGTAAACTCCACGGCTCGGTCGGCGCGAATGATGATGGTCAGGTCGTCGCCGCCGAGAACGATGGGCCGTGCGGCGATCTTTGCCTTGGGGTTTTTCTCGACAGCTTTCCGATATGCTGAAAAGACCGTTGCCTCACAGGCGTCCCTGACGGCAGCAACGGTTGTTTCTTCAATGGCTGCCGAGAATCCGCGATAGATTTTCGCGGCGTCGTCGGGACTCGCCTTGAGGAACTCCTTGATCCGCATCAAGGTTGCCCCCAGATCGTTGCCGTCGGCGTGGATGACCGCGATGTACGGCGACTTGCCGGAAACGATGTCATCTATCTCGTAGGGCCAGGCGTCTTTGTTGATTTCTTGGGAGATCTTCTGGACAAGGGAAGAATGGCCTGCCGCGCAGACCCGTTTTCTCACCGTCGAACGGTCAACCAGCACCTTGACGTCACGCTCCTTTTCAACCTTCACCGCTGCCCCGCCGGTACGTTGCGAGCGTTCCACCAAGGGGCCGATCTCGGGCAATTCAACCCGGTTCAGATTTCTGGCTGCGCGCAAAGCCTCGAACCCCTCATCCAGGGCTTCGGGAAGGGTTCCCTTCATTTCGTGCAGGGTCTGAATGATCTGGATTCCCGGCGCGAAGCGGCTTGTCAGGAGCGGCCAGGCTTCGAAAAATTCCCTGGCTTGGCTTTCTTGCTCGAATCGTATCCTCGCCCAACCCGCCGCATTGGCGATGATCGCCTTTTCAGGGGCATCGACACCGACCGCCCTGAGGGTATCGTTCAGAAAATCGGTGCAGAGCTGATTGACCAGTTCGCTGCCGCCGACCATGTCGCGCAGCTTGTCGCTCTGCATGATGAAGCGCTGGATTTCCTTGGCTTCAAAAGAGTAGTACCACGCCATGCATTTCCTCCTTTTTGATTCGCTGTCAGCCCAGGGTCACGGAGACCCGGCCGAGACCAAAAGTGGTCGATTTGCCGATGTTCAAGTAAAGCATCAGCCGAAGATAAGGGATGAAGGGTTGTATCGGCCCTTGGTAGACGGCGGTGCCGACGATGCCGCCTTGCTTGAGTCGGGCTTGCTGCCGTGTGGAAAAACGCTCGTGTTCGCGCCATTCGACATCGGAATCGAGCAGGTGTACGGTTTCGGCCTGGTCGAAAAAATCCGGCTGGATCAGATCGCGCGGATCGCCGGCGGCGCAGTACAGGGAGGCCAGCAACGCCACCCGCTGGGCGAAGGTACGGATGAGAAATCCGAATTCCGGCGCTTGATCCTGCAACTTGCCTTTGCTCTCCAATCGCGCCGGGGTGATGAAATGCAGGTTCAGGCTGATCTCGTGCCCCGCAACCGGCTCTTCCCCGGAAAGCAGGAGCGCCTGGCCCGGACCGAGCAGATTGCCGTCCCGGAAGACGACGGCGGCAGCGCCGTGCTCATCGATGTTTTCGACCCGAGCCACCGAGCAGCGCCCGCGCCCGCCGAAACCGGATCGCCCCAGCGAGTCGAAGGCGTAGATCACATGAGGGAGATACTCCGCCGCCAGGCCCACCAGAACCAGATCAAAGACGAGACATTGCCCCGGTGAATAAGTTTGGCGACGGGAAAGCGGCGGATTGATCAGATACGGCCTTGGGAAATCCCGGTACTTCCCGGCATCGGGAAACCCGACAGGCGGCATCGACTCGAACAGCACCGCGTAGGCGCATTCGCCCGCGAATGGACAAACCCGGCAATCCTCCCCCGGAATGGTGCAGGCAACCTGCCGCAGAGCGTGACCGAAAAGCCCACGCAGCGCGGCCCCCTTGAACTCCGGAAGATTCAGCTGTGCCTCTGCTTTCAGAAAAATACGGTAGCGATAGAGCCGGATGTTCGCGGCCGCTCTCGTGCCCGGGGTTTCAATACGGATTGTGGTCATAGATCACGACTTCCCCGGTCACCGGCGAGGTGTAGGAGAGCTTGCGTACCCTGCCGTGCAGGACATGGGACACCGACAGATAGAGCCAGACGGGCCCGGCGCCGGTGAGCACGACGTCTCGCCCTTCCCCGGCCAGTTCTCGGGCCTTGCGGCAATAGGCTTCCAGGCCGGCCAGTTTCGCCGTGCCGGTTGCCGCATAAAGCGTGCTCACATCGATAACGACAGCTTCGTTCATTCTTTCCTCCTCGATACTTCAGCTGCGAGCCATACCCCAAAATGAATCAGTCGGCGCGGTCCAAACCAAAATCGGCCTTTCCCGGCGCCCCGGGCGGCCAGATAAAGTGGATATTTTCCCGGTCAAGGGCCACACCGTAACGGGTGTCGCCCCGTTCTCCCCGAGCCTGGATCAGCAGCCAGGGCAACCCGTGGACGGCTTGCAGGGGAAGTTCCTTATTCACCCGGCTGCGATTTTCCCGACACAGATTTTTCAGATGCTCATAGGCCCGATCCCGCGCCTGCTGTCGGATCTTGTCGTTCCCCGCCTGAAGAACAAACGCTTCGCGGTATTTTTCAATCAGGTTATCGGTGGTGGTGCTGCAAGGGTTGAGCAGATCGTATATTTCGAGGAACCGACCGAATTCGTCGGCTTCAAGCGCGGCGTCGTCGGAACGGTAACAGTCATGGCAGCGGTCGCATACGGGCTTTTGACAGGAGGCCTTGGCCCAGAGCACGGCGGCGTACCAGGCCAGCTGCCGGTTCGTTAGTTCGATTTCGTTGCCGTTGATGAACAGCGCCCTGTTGACCAGATCGACCCGCACCTCGGGTTGGCTGTCCGCCAATCCGATATTCCGGCGCGCCTCGATAATGGCATCCTGGTATCGTTTCAGGCTGCGTTCCGAAACAAATTTCCGCGCCGAGACAAAAGGGATTTCCGCCAGGTCGACAACGGCAGTGGCGGAATCGTGGCGGTTGCCGCGACGGTCGAGAAAATCACGGGGAGTTTTCGGTGGATAGAAAAAGTCCTCGACCAGTTCGAACTCGGGACTGACCAGCACATGGGAAAGACGGTCCTGGTCCCGGCCGTAAATCTGCATGGCCAACGCCAGATAGACGCCCATGGTCTTCCGGCCGCCGGCGATGGAACAATAAAGCGCGCATTGGGCATCTTCGCTGAGACGCCGGACCAGGGCGGCGATCTCCTCCGCCACGATCGCGTTGTCTTCCTGATCACGGATGTCGTCCAGGGGCTGTTCCCCCCCAATGATATGAATGGATGTTTCATCGAAATGCGGCACCGGAAGTTCATATTCCGAACATAAAGAGACCAGCGCCCCCTCCCCCCCCATCAGCCGCATGCGAATGACCTCCGCGCCCGCGCCGGTGGTCAGAACATGAATGGCATCGAACCGAACCTGCGGAGATGCGTGGACCGCGTAGTAATAGAGCGTCTCGGTAATGATCTGCGGCGTCAGGCCCGCCACCGCCACCAATATCTTGCGCATGGCCCGCAGCTCCTTTCCTTGTGAAGGGGGGTCAGGCGTGCTTTTTCTGAATGGCCCCTGAACGATAGGACAAATCGGGGAGAATCGGGTGAAAACAACGTTGTCTTTTGACGGAGGCGCCAATCGAGAAACGTGTCAAAAAACCAACCGCTGAACAAGCCGACACCGAACCATAACAAATGAAAATACCGGCGGAAGCGACCCCTCTGCCGGCATAAAATAATTCGCAAATACGTCAACTTACCCCCCATCCAACGAAAAAACTTCACACAAGGCGACGGGATCGTCGCAACCTAAAAAACTATTGTAGCCTCTGATTAGCAGGATTTGCGCCAAAAGTTTACGGAAACCACCTTGGCCGGGAATCTTTCCCGCGTTGTCCTTCCTGAGATCAATTCCGTAATCACGCCGCACAGATCGATGCGGAGGTTTGGAACAATATTGGTTTTTATTTCGCCAAGATTTTTTTCGATGAAGATTGATTTGACGACTAATTTTTGTTCGATATGCACACGCAACAATATTGTTAAATTACGAAAAACATGAATAAGAAATATTATTTACTTAGATTCACAGATAAGGAGATTGGATAAATAACGCAATGTTGTATAAGTAAATTTTTTTGAGTAATACGAATAATAATGAAAATATTTTACTCAACCAAAGGAGGACATTCATGAAAAAGTCGACAAAAACCGCCAACATCACCAACACCACCAAAGCTGCCTACGAAGCCAAAGTTATCGGTGAGGCCCTGGAGCGGGCCGGTCACAACCAGAACCTCCACGGGCACATTCACGAACTGCTGATCCGCGATGCCATCAACGCCAATCCCGCCCGGATTATTGTTGGGGACTCGGCTCGCCTGGTAGCAAGTCCGACCGCCAAGACCGTGGATATCGTGGTGACCAACGGCAAGAAGGTGGTGGAGCGTATTCAGGCCAAGGATACGGCGGAATCAATCGCGCACACGGTGAAACAGATCCGGTCGGGACAGTACTCTTCGGCGAAAGTTCTCGGTACGGAGGAGACGGTCAACGCATTCGCACGCCAAGCCGGCAAAATCTCAGGAGCCAAGACCATCCAGTCGAGCGGGATTTCTTCCAGCACCACCAAGTCCCTGGCTACCCGTGCAGGCGCTTCCGGCGGTTCGAGCCTTGGCTCCGCCACTCTTTCGGCTGCCCGGAGCGGTGGGACCATGGGGGGCGTCGTATGTGGTGGAGTTGCTCTGTGCAAGGGAGTGTACGACCTGACTCAGGGAACCCGTGAAGTGAAAGAAGTCGCCATCGAGGCCGCCAAGGAAACCGCCGGAGGAGCGCTTTCGGGTGCGGCGGCTTCCGCGGCGGCGGTATCGACCGGTGCGGCGGTTGCAGGCGGCTGCGCGGCACTGGGGATTACGGGAGCAGCGGCGGCGAGCGCCGTAGTTGCAGCGCCCGTGGTCGTCGCTGTCGGGGTCGGTTTCGCGATCAAATCTGCCTGGGACTGGTTGTTCGATTGATTGTCGTGATGCTCAAAACCGAAGTTAAAAAACAAACCCAAACACAGGAGGAAAAAGTCATGATCGAGATCAAATCCTACGCCAAACATTTCAGCATTTCCGGGCTTTGGAAGAAACTGGCGAAATATTCCGCGAAGCTGGGCCGGGAACTCCTGGAGAAGATCCTGATCCTGGTCTATTCGCTGGATGATCCGAATGTTCCCGTCAAGGCCAAAGGGGTGATCGTCGGGGCGCTGGGATATCTCATCCTGCCTCTTGATCTTATTCCCGACATGGCCCCTGGAGGCTTTACCGACGATTTTGGCGTCATCGCGGCGGCCCTGGCGATGGTTGCGGCTTACGTCTCGCCTGAAACCGTGAAGAAGGCCAAGGATCGGACAGCTTCGTGGTTTGGCGAACCTGAAAAGGCCTGACGCCGTGAGGCCAGAAGTGGGCACACGGGGAATCTCGTATCTCACTCACCCCGCCTCCAGCACCACCACCCGGCCATCGACGTTGATCGCCTGGCAGCCTTCCCCCCACTCCAGAAGCGGGTCCGGCCAGGGGGAATGGCCGCAGATCACGAACAGGTTTCGCCCCCTGGCCAGGGCGTTGGCCACCGTCGGGTCGGGATGCTGGCGCCGGTCCGGACCCTGGTGCAGCACCAGGATGTCCGGCCTTTCCTCGGCGAGGGGTTCGACCGTCAGCCCGAAGTCCTCCGCCGTCCGGCGGTTGGACCGCTTGGGATCGCCGATAATCCCCGAGATTCCGGCGATGCGCAGGCCGTCCCGGCTCGTCCGGCTGCCGTCGAGCAGCGCGGCGTTCTCCGGCGGCTTCCCGTTCTGGGGATAATGTCCCCTACTCCGTGACAGAAGCGGGATTCCGATGACCACCCTATTTCTTCGCAACGGTAAAGGACTCACCCCTGCGAACCCGAGGCGGAACGCGCCTCGCGCCAACACCCGCCGGGAAGCGGCCACCCTGAAAGCCATCCTGGACTGGTCCGCCTGGCGGGGCATCCGCTGCGAACGGCTCAATTCCGGCGCCGTCCGGCAGGAGGACCGTTTCTTCCGCTTCGGTTTTCCCGGCTGCCCGGACCTGATGGTACTCGATCATCGGTTGCCGGTCGGCTTCATCGAGGTCAAAGCATCGGGCGGGCGGATGAACAAGAGCCAGCGGGAGTTTCAGCAGTTCTGCCACCTCCACCGGATTCCTCACCTGGTCGCCGCCTCCGTCGAGGAGGTCAGCGCCTGGTGGGACAAATTACCCAGCATGGTCAAAAAAACGGCAGAATGCTAAGACCGGCTTCGCCACTGGAGGCGACGGCTGCTCTCCCCGGAATCGGGAGGACTTTTCCCCAGGGGCTGTGGATCAAATTGGTTCCGAACACGGGTTTCCCGACCCGTTTTTTAGGGGCGATTTTGGTATACATAATGGCTCTTCTGTAAACCTCTCTCTCGATTCAAATGGCTTGAAGCAGCGCAAGAGGCGGAGTATCATCAAAAATGATGAACATTATTACGGGAGATATTTTCATGAACAAACAAACCCTGGTGTCGGTTCGTCTGTCCGAACCCGTCGCCGACCGCCTGGAAAATCTCGCTCAAGCCACCAACCGCTCCAAATCTTTTCTCGCCGCGCAAGCCATTGAAGAGTACCTCGCCCTTCAGGAGTGGCAGGTGGCCGCCATCAAGGAAGGCATCGATGCGGCGGACCGAGGCGACACGGTCAGCCACGATGAGGCATTGGCGGAACTTGGCCGGTGGGGAAGGACCCATGCGGATTGAATGGACCCGTCCCGCCATCGATGACGTGCGCGAGGCGGGTGAATATATCGCCCGTGACAATCCCGCAGCGGCATCCCGCATGGCTTCCCGCGTCGTGGAAGCCGTCGAGTCCCTTTCAGGGCAACCCAATATCGGGCGTCCCGGCCGAATCGTCAACACCCGGGAACTCGTCGTCACGGGCACTCCGTTTCTCGTCATTTACCGGGCACACCAAGGCAATCTCCAGGTCTTGCGGATTCTGCACCACGCCCGGCGCTGGCCGGCCTCATAACTCCGGAACAACCTTTCTGAATTTGGAGGCTACGGATGCTTTTCGACAAACTCGCCGGGTTCATCGAGCGGCATATCCCCGGCCTGGTTCCCGACCTCGAACAAACCGCCCTCTTCGAGTTTCCCTTCCGCGCCCATGAAGCCGTAACGCCGGGGAAGTTTTCCCAAGACGATCTCGACCACTTCTTTCTGCCCTTTCCGCGAACGGCCATCGAGGACAAGGCCACCTGCACCTTCCTCTTCGACGGAACCGAAAAGCAAGTGGGGCTCTCCCAGCCCAGGGCTTTCATCGATGTTCTGTCCCTGGCGGGCGGTGACGACCCCGCCGCGTTCAACGACAAACAGTCCGTGCTCGATCCCGAGATGAAGCAGTGGGCCAAACAGGAGGGGCTGCACCAGATCGCCCTCGGGCGCCTCTTTTCCCTGCAGCTGCCCGAAGGGAAGATCGACTATCAGGCTTCCGCCTGCGTGGATCGCATTATCATCGTCAACGGGCGCGGGGAAATCCAGTCCGACATGAGCATCCACGAGTTGAAGGTGATCCCCGGAGCCCAGGAGTTCTGCCAGGGCATCATCGGCAACGCCATCACTTCCATCGAGGAACTGATGCTGATCAACAGCGACCCGGAATATTTCATTTTCGAGAAGTCGCCCGCCAGCCCCAGAAAACCCAAGGCGGGCCGAATCACCCGCAGCCCCGACCGTCCCCGCTATATTCCGTTGAAAGCGGACGCTATCCGCAAGACGATGGGCCTGGATAGGTCGGCTGCCGATGCCGCCGGCGGCAAGCGCCCCCACGAACGGCGCCGTCATTGGCGGCTGTTGAAATCGGAACGTTTCACCCACAAGCAGGGGCAGAGAGTATTGGTCGATGCCTGCTGGGTGGGTCCGTCCGAAGCCATCGTCGGCAAAACCCGCTATCGGGTGCGGCTGGATATCTGAACCATAGAGGAAGATTCCGGAAACCTGATGCTCGCCCCTGTCCAACAAGAGATGTCCCCAAATGACCCCTTTCAGGCGTATATCCGCTATCGGCGGATATACGAAAAAAGCAAAACCCCCGGCGAAAAAAATGGGGACCGGGCAAAACCCTTGCTGGCCGGAACGGCCGAGGACCGCCGGACGCCTCGGCACCCGCTACGCGCTGGCCTCAGCTGGCGGGATCCGGCACCCGGCACCCGCTACGCGCTGGCCGGGGCCTTGCTGGGGGTGATTCCGGGAGGTGGTTGCAAATCGGTTGCAGTGGTATAAACCGGGGGCGTGATAAAAACGGGATACGGACGTGAGGTTATCGTGATTTGGTTGCACTATGGTTGCAGTTACCCCCAAAAAAGGCGATTTCCGGGGTTGAAAAAGAAAAAGGCCTCAACGGCTAAACCGCTGAAACCTTTATTCTTTTCATGGTGCCCGGGACCGGGATCGAACCGGTACGATCTAGGATCGAGGGATTTTAAGTCCCTTGCGTCTGCCAGTTCCGCCACCCGGGCGCTAAGTGCTGCCTTTTTTAGACGATTTAACCTGAGAGTGTCAACGGAAAAGCCTTAACCCTGCGGATTGACCATTTTGGGAGGAACGATGAGCGAGTTTCTGGCCTGCCCCGCATGCGGGGCGAAAGTGAAATCGTACCGCAACCCTTTTCCCACGGTCGATGTCATCATCCGCGTGGGGAACAAAATCGTCCTGATCGAGCGCCGCAACGCGCCGAAGGGCTGGGCGCTGCCGGGGGGCTTTGTCGATTACGGCGAAAGCCTGGAAGAAGCCGCCCGGCGCGAGGCGCTGGAGGAAACGGGGCTGGCCCTGCGCGACCTGCGCCAGTTCGGCGCCTATTCCGATCCCGGCCGCGACCCGCGCCAGCACAACATCTCGGTCGTCTTTACCGCCGAGGGGATCGGCCATCCCCGGGGAGGAGACGATGCGGCGCGGGCGGAACTTTTTGCGCTCGATGCCCTGCCCGCCCCCTTATGTTTCGACCACCGGCAAATTCTCGACGATTATCGAGACCAACGGCCGCCGATGGCGCGGGCCTCGGAGCGCGGTTAACCTCCCCAGAAATGGAGCTCCGGCTCTTCATCGAGAAGATGGTGGCGGGCGCAGAGGTGAAAGTAGAAACGCAGCCCCTCCAGGTGCGCCTCACCCAGCTCGTAGGACATGCAGTTCCAGTAATCGACGAGCCCCCCCTCGCCCATCCATGCCCGCTCCGGGGTTGCCTTGGCTAAATCTTCCAGAGAGGCGAAGGCCCGTTCGCGGGAACATTTGAGCTGCTCGTGCAACGTGCGCACATCTGCGGCCTTTTCCCGCGCCGCCTGCCGCCGCAGAATCCACAGGGCGAAAACAAAAGGCAACCCGGTGTGCTGCAGCCAGAGTTCGGCCAGGTCGTAAATATAGGGGGCGGCCTTCTCCTGGGCCGACTTCAATGCCCGGTCACCGATGAGCAGGGCGCTGCCGCCGGCGGAGATAACCGCCTCGACCGGGCCCGCGGGCACGGCGCAACGGACATCCCGAAGATCGTAAAATTCCCGCAGAATGATCTTGAGCAGGTTGACCGAAGTCGCCGAGTCGCCGGTCAGGGCGATATCGCCCCCTCCCAGCGTCTCGATGGGGCGCCCGGAAAAGAGCAGCACGCTGCGCACCGGCCC
The DNA here is from genome assembly GCA_034002365.1 of Trichloromonas sp. Classification (GTDB taxonomy): domain Bacteria; phylum Desulfobacterota; class Desulfuromonadia; order Desulfuromonadales; family Trichloromonadaceae; genus Trichloromonas. The sequence continues at coordinate 33,076 of JAVFAR010000004.1, read as the reverse complement.
GCAGGCACTGATGGACAGCTCGGGCAAGAGCAGATATTCCCGCCAGTTGCGGGCGTACTCGAAGGAGGAGGAAGGGCTGAGGTCGACCCCGCCTGCGGCCAGCAAGCGGTTGAGATGGGAAGGAACACCGTCGACGATAGTGCCGCTGAAGCCGCACTCGGGCAGGTAATGAAAAAAGGGAGCGCAGTTGATGTATTTGATATGACCGACGACCAGGCTCATGGCTTTTCCATCTCCAGCAAAGGCCGCTCCTCCTCGGGATCGGGCAGACCGGCGAGGCGGATCCCCTGGGATTCCAGCAGCATGCCCGTCACCCGCAGATATTCGGTGACGGCGCGGTTGTAGTCGGCCAAAGAGGCGATCTGATCGGTGCGGGCCAGGGCCAGATCCTCCTCCCCTTCGAGAACATCGCGGGTGGTCGCCAAACCGACATCCTTGCGCTTGATCAACGTCCGCAGCTTTTCCTCGGCCAGATCGCGACCGCGATTGGCCACCTCGATCTTCTTCCGGTTGACCTCGATCTGCCGCGCCGCCACGCGCACTTCGGTGCGAACCTCCTCGCGCAGCTGCTGCCAGCGGGCGTACTCCCCCTTCATCAGCAGCTCGGTCCGCGCCAGCTCGTTACGGGCCTGACGGTTGCCCAGGGGATAACTGAGGGTGAGGCCGATCTGCCAGTTGTTCAGATCGTCCTGTTCGATACTGGAAAGATTATCCTGGTAGTCTTCGGCCAGGCCCTTGCGTCCGTAACCGGCGCCGAGATCGAGACCGGGCAGCAACTGGTTGCGGTTGACCTCCCGCTCGATCTCCAGCCGCTCGATGCGCCGCTGCCGCTGCTGCAGATCGGGCCGCCGGGAGAGGGCCGACTGGAAGCCGACCTCTTCGTTGACGGAAATCTCAATGGTTTCGAGTTCCTCATCGCCGATCTCGACCCCTTCCGGCAGATTGAGCAGCACCGCCAAGCGGTCGAGGGCGTCCCGATAGACACGCTGGGCTTCGAGGAAATCGCGCTCGCGCTGGGTCAGTCCGACTTCGGCTTCGAGATTTTCGATGGGGGGCAAAACGCCGGTCTCGACCCGGGCGCGGTTTTCGGCGAGAATCTTTTCCGCCAGGGCCACCGAGGTCTCCCGGTACTTGAGGTTGTCCCGATAACGCAGCACATCGTAGTAGCCGTCCCGTACCTGGGAAAGGAGGGTGAAGGCCTGGGAACGAACTTCCTGCACCGCCACCTGACGGTCCTGAACGGCATAGAGGATGCCCTGCTCGGTGACGGTCCGGCCAAAGCCTTTGAGCAGAGGCTGGGTCAGACCGATATAGGCCTGACTGCGCCAGGAAGGGTTGATCGCGGGGCTGGGTCCGGCGGCGATGCGGGAGCGGGTGTTGTCGAGCCCGACGGTCACTTCGCCGCCGCTGGGCAAAAGCTGCGCCAGGGAAAGGTCGAAGACCCGGGATTCGGCAACGGTCTTGGGCAGCGTAAAAGAATCATCGCCGGTGGGGTAACTGCTCAGATCCCGGCTCTCGGCCTCGGTGAAGCCCGCCGAAGCGCGCGGATCGTAGATGCCGTAGCCTCTGCGCACCAGCGCTTCACTGGCGCGGGCATCGAAATCCGCCGCCTTGAGATTGAGATTGCGCTCCAACGCCAGCCGTTGCGCCGCGACCAGATCGATGCGCTGGGCGGCGTCAATCTCGTTCGCCCAGATCAAGGCCGGCAGCAACGCGGTAAAAAGCCATCGTTTCATGCCAGGCCGGATAACCGACCTTCGTTTCCGGGGGTGTAGTACGTGCAGCAACGCGGTAAAAAGCCATCGTTTCATGCCAGGCATTCCCAGTTATTATGCGAAGAACCGTTAATCTACACCCCGTCCGCCGAAAAAACAACCGTTCGCAACAGCGGCGGCGACGAGACGCCTCATCGCCCCGGCCCGGGCACCCGCCAGGTCCAGTCCGGGTTGTCGTAGCGCTCTTTCGTCAGGTTCTCGGCCAGGGTCCATTCCCCGGGGCGTACTGGTTCTTCGTGCAGGGCAAACCCCAAACCCTGGGCAAAAACATCCCGCAAGCGTTCTTCCACGGCATCGATCGTAAGGGGACGGGGCAGATAGCGATTGAGCCAGCCGACCCGCCGACGCAAACGAGCCGCCCCCGCCTCTAAGTCTATGGATTCGGCGGCATGCGGATTAAGCACCTGAAAAAGCCGACGGGGATCGAGTTCAAGGGGGATCGAGCCCTGCAGCAGGAAAAAATCCCCCCGGCGCTTCTGGGCGCTGCCGGCGATCTTCTGTCCCCGGCAGAGCAGTTCGTAGCCGGCGGCGGCCTCGAAACAGGCGGCGGGCAGAGCCCGCTCGCGCTCTTGGCGGTGTGCCGGAGCCAGCTCCGCCTCAATCCCCAGGGAGCACAGGGTCGCGCGCAAAAGTTCGGCGATCGTGCGGTAACTTTCCTCGGCCCGGACGGGAAAGCCCTGCCCGCTGCCGGCGATCACCGCGTAAGTCACCTCTTCACCATGCAGAACCGCCCGCCCGCCGGTGAGGCGGCGGACGACATCGATGCCGGAAGAACGGCAAAAGGCGCGGTTAACCACCTCGTTGCGCTGAAAATAGCCGAGACTGACGGCCTCCGGGCGCCAGCGATAAAGACGCAGCACCGGCCGCGAGCGCCCGGCCGCGACCTCCTGCAGCAGCACCTCGTCCAGAGCCATATTCATCCCCCCCGGCAAGGGGCCGGTGCGCACCAGGCGCCAACGATTATCGTCCATGCTCCATCCGTCGCCGTCATGAAACGGCAAGGGCCGGAATAAATCCCGGCCCCGCGTTTTTATGGAAGCTTCATCAGCCCCTCAGAGCACCAGTCGCTCCAGGAAGCCCGTATCCACATTCCCTTCGATGAAATCCTTGTTATCCATGATCTTCTGATGAAAGGCGATGGTCGTCTTGATCCCTTCGATGATGTATTCATCCAGGGCCCGGGCCATGCGCCGGATCGCCTCTTCGCGGGTGTCGGCATGGACGATGAGCTTGGCGATCATCGAATCGTAATGGGGCAGCACCGTATACTGGTCGTAGACCGCGCTGTCGACCCGCACCCCCAGGCCTCCCGGGGGATGATAGCCGTCGATCTTGCCCGGGGACGGCGTGAACTTGAAGGGATGCTCGGCGTTGATCCGGCATTCGATGGCGTGACCGGTAATCTTGATGTCTTCCTGCCTGAAGCGCAGGGGGATACCGGCGGCGCTGCGAATCTGTTCCTTGATGATGTCGACGCCGGTGATCATCTCGGTCACCGGATGTTCGACCTGCACCCGGGTATTCATCTCCATGAAGTAGAAATTGCCCTGCTGATCGAGGAGAAACTCCATGGTGCCGACGCTGGTGTAACCGACCGCCTTGGCCGCCGCCACCGCGCATTCCCCCATTTTCTGGCGGGTTGCCGGATCCAGAACCGGACAGGGCGCCTCTTCAATCAGCTTCTGATGACGACGCTGAATGGAACAATCGCGTTCACCGAGATGGATGACGTTGCCGTGCTTGTCGGCCATGATCTGGATTTCAACATGGCGGGGGCGTTCGCAGAACTTCTCGATGTAGACCTCGGGATTGCCGAATCCGGCCTGGGCCTCGGAACGAGCGGCGGCGAAGGCGTTGGGCAGGGACGACGGCGAATGCACCACCTTCATCCCCCGCCCGCCGCCGCCGGCGGTCGCCTTGATGATGACCGGATAACCGATTTCGGCGGCAACGCGCTTGGCTTCCTCCGCCGAATGGACCCCTTCCTTGGTGCCGGGGAGAATCGGGACTCCGGCCTTGGTCACGGTCTGGCGGGCGCTGATCTTATCCCCCATCAGGCGCATGTTTTCCGCCGTCGGACCGATGAAGGTCAATCCGCAGTTGTCGCAGATCTCGGCGAATTCGGCATTTTCCGAAAGAAAACCGTAGCCGGGATGGATGGCGTCGGCATCGGTCACCTCGGCGGCGCTGATAATCGACTTCATGTTGAGATAACTCTTGGCGCTCGGCGCCGGGCCGATGCAGATACTCTCGTCGGCCAGCTTGACGTGCAGCGCCTCGCTGTCCGCATCGGAATGCACCGCCACGGTCTTGATGCCGAGTTCCTTGCACGCACGAATGATGCGCAAGGCGATCTCGCCGCGGTTGGCAATGAGAATTTTATGGAACATAGGGGCCTCCAGTGATCGAAAGAGAAGGATTGCGGATGACGACGGACCACAACGAAGCCCGTCATTCGTCACGAATCACTGGGGCTAGAGGCGCTCGACAATGAAGAGCGGCTCGCCGAATTCGACCGGTTTCGCATTTTCTTTACAGATTTCAAGAACCTTGCAGCGGAATTCGGCCTCGATTTCGTTCATCAGCTTCATCGCTTCGACGATGCAGAAAACCTGCCCCTTCTCGACCACCGAACCGACTTCGACATAAGGGGGGGATTCAGGAGAAGGCGCCCGGTAGAAAGTGCCGACGATGGGCGAAGTGATGGTTTCCCCCTTGCTGGCGGCAGGTGCGGCGGAGGCCGCCACCGGCGGAGCGGCCATGACCGGCTGCGCCAGGTACTGCTGGGGCGCGGCCATTTGCACGATTTCGGTTTCCTTGCCGCGTTTTATAACGATTTTTTCTTCGGCGTTTTCCATTTCGAATTCGGTGATATCGGTCTCCGTCACCATTTTGATAAGAACTTTAAGGTCTTTGATATCCATTGAACGCTGCCTCCTGATGTTTTTGTTTTTTTGCTCCCGGGGCCAGGACAAAAAGCCCTTCTCCCGCCACCTCTCCGGTCATGCCGGGGGACTTACGGACCCTTGGGAGCCTGGGTCAACCGCCGACAGCCTTCGGCGGTCACCAGTACCGTATCCTCGATGCGGACTCCGCCGAGATCGGGGATATAGATACCGGGCTCGATGGTGATGACCATGCCGGTTTCCGCCGTATCTTCCGAACGGGGAGAAACCGACGGGAATTCATGAACTTCCAAACCCAGACCATGACCGGTGCCGTGACCGAAATAATCACCGAAACCCCGTTCGGCGATGGTGTCGCGAGCGGCCTGGTCGATGGCGCGCAAGGCCGCGCCGGGGCGAACCGCCGCCATGGCCCGGCGCTGAGCTTCGAGGACCACGGCATGGATTTCAAGCAGGCGCTCCGGCACCGCCCCCAAGGCCAGGGTGACCGTCTCATCCGAATGATAGCCGCGATAACGGCAACCGAAATCGATGGTGACCAGCTCCCCTTCCGCCAGGATCTTGTCCGCTGCGGTGCCGTGCGGCAAGGCCCCGCGCACGCCGGAAGCGACGATGAAGTCGAAAGCCTTCTCCTCGGCGCCGCGCTTCTTGAAGGCGAATTCCAGGGCCAGGGCGATCTCACGCTCGGCGACCCCGGGACGGATCAGAGGCCGGACTTCGGCGAAGCACTCGGCGTTCAGGGCGGCGGCCGCCTCCATACAGGCGATTTCCCCGGCATCCTTGACCGCGCGCAGGGCTTTGATTGCCCCGGTCACGGGCACCCATTGGTGATTCTCCGCCGACTTGCCGCGCAACTCTTCGACCGCGGCATAACTCAGTTGCTCCGCTTCGAAGCCGACCCTCACCACACCCTTGGCGGTGAGGAGTTCCTGCACGCCCTCCCACTTGCTCCGGTATTCCCGAATCTCATCGGCTTGGACCTGCTGCTTGGCCTGGGTGACATAGCGGGAATCGGTGAGAAAAAACGCTTCCCGCCCGATGGTGACCAGAACCCCGTCTGAGCCGGTAAACCCGCAAAGATAACGGATATTCGGCAAATGGGTGAACACCATCCCGTCGATTTCGTGAGGGATGAGCGCCTCCCCCGCGCGAATGACCCTTGTATTTACCATAACGCTATTTTACGTACAATAATTATTGTTTTAATTTTACTGAAAGAGCGCGCAGGGCCAGTTCGTATCCGCTGGGACCGAAACCGCAGATCTGACCGAGGGCGACCGGGGCGATGTAGGAATGCTGTCGGAAAGGTTCACGGGCGTGAATGTTGGACAGATGAACTTCAACGGTAGGAATCGCGACGGCGGAAAGGGCGTCTCGCAACGAAACGCTGGTATGGGTCAGTCCGCCGGGATTGATGACCAGGCCGGCGACGCCGTCCCGCCAGGCCTGGTGGATACGGTCGATAAGGGCGCCTTCGTGGTTGGATTGAAAAAACTCCAGGGCCAGCCCCAACGCCTCGGCCAAGGCGGAAAGTTCGGCATGGATGTCGTCGAGAGTGCGAGCGCCATAGATGCCGGGCTCCCGCGTCCCCAGCATATTCAGGTTGGGCCCCTGCAGGACCAGCACCTTGTGCCGCGCCCCGTTCACGCCAGGGCTTCCCTGAAATCGCCCGCTTCCCGCAGCAGCAGATAGCGGCCCTTGCCGAAGTTGCCGTCCCCTTGCAGAGTCAGGGCGACAAAATAATCATCGGTCAGCATCCGTACCAGCAGATAGAAGCGTTCGGTGCGGATACTGACCTCTTCCATATGGCCAAGATGAAGAATTTCCGCGGCCTTTTTGATTTCCTTGAGGATGTTGGCATATTCGACGGCCACCAGATTCAGATCGAGCCCGGCGTCGGGACGAAAATACTGCTCGATGGAAATCCCGTCGTAACCCATCAACACCGCGCCGATCCCGCCGGGGGTTTCCTCGACAATCCGGTGAAGAATCGCATTAAACATGGGCAGCCCTCCTTCTGCGAATAGCATCCAGCCAAGAAGATAAAACCTCGGGAACGGCACGCTCACTTCGGGCGGCGGTCGCTCCCGGCTCGCTCCCGGCGGAATCTTCCGTCGGCACGGAGAACGCGGATTCCGCTTCCAGCGCCGGCGCAACCGCCGAATCCTCAGCCGCCGACGACTCCACGAAAAATTTACCGGCCGGCAACGGTTCCTCGGCGGTGACAGCCTCTTCAACAGGCATAGTCCCTTCGACGGACTCGCTCGCCAGCAACGTTTCATCCCCCAAGGCCGGAACCTCTTGCTCATCGATCTGCTGCTTGAGCAGAATAAGCTTCTGTCGCAGCTGGTCGTTATGGGGTTCGACCTTGAGCAGATCGCGATAGACCTTGAGCGCCTTTTGCGGCAGCCCCTGACGGATATAGATTTCCGCGAGAGTCGCGGTGGCGATCGGTTCGACGGCTTTACCGGAAGGGGATGTCGCGGCGGTCGTTTCCTGGGTTTCGTCGATCAGGAACGTCGGCGCCGCTGCCGAAACCGGCGGCTCCGGGCTCGGAGACGCGACCGGTGCGGCGGCCGCCGGTTGCGAAGGAGTCACGATGGCAATGAGCCTGAGAACCTCGGGATCGCTCCCTTTGATCGCCTTGGCCTGCTCCAGCAACTCCCGCGCCCCGGCTGAATCCTGACGGGCCAGCTTCAGTTTCGCCAGTTCCTTGAGCGCCGGCAGATGGCGTTTATCGAGAATCAGCGCCTTTTCGAATTCATCGATCGCCTGGTCCTCCAGGCCCTGCTCGGCAAAAGCGCTCCCCAAGGCGACATATCCGGCGGCGAAGGCGGGATTGTCCATAATCCCCTGCCGCGCTACCGCGACCGCCTCGTCAAGCATATCCATCTGCCGATAAGCTTCGCTCAAGGGGACAAAAATCGTCGAATAGGGATCTTTGGCAAGCAGTTCGGTATAAGCGGCGATTTTTCCGAGGAGGGAACCCGGTGTGGCATGCTGGGGCATCAGATCACCTGGTTTGAGAAAGGATTGGGGAAAAGAGGCGTTCCGGTTCGGCAATATCGTGCAGTCCGCAATCGCCGATGCCGTGATTCAGTACGAAGCGCAATTTCCCGTCGCGAACCTTTTTATCTCGGCCCATGGCGGCGAGATAAGCCTCAAGGGAGTGCGCCGGCGGAGCGAGCGGCAGGCCGAAACCGGACAAAAGCGAACGGATTTGCTCGACATCCGCTTCCGAACCAAAACCGAGCCGTCGAGAAAGCTCGGCGGCGATGCCCATGCCGATGGCCACCGCCTCGCCGTGGGAATAGGCGCCGTACCCGGAAAGGGTCTCGACGGCGTGGCCGAAGGTGTGTCCGAAGTTGAGAATCGCCCTTACGGAGCTTTCTTTTTCATCCTCTTCTACAACATCCGCCTTAATTTGGCAAGAGCTCTTTACCGCATGAATCAGCGCATCCGGGCGCAATTCCAGAAGTTCTGTCCGCTGCTTAGCCAACCAGGCAAAGAACTCCCGATCGCGGATCACCCCATATTTAATCACTTCGGCCATGCCCGCCGCGAACTCCCGGGCGGGAAGGGTTTTAAGGGTCGCCACATCGATATGCACATGCCGGGGCTGATAAAAGGCGCCGATCATGTTCTTCCCCAGGGGATGGTTGACCGCCGTCTTGCCCCCCACGGAACTGTCGACCTGGGAAAGCAGGGTCGTGGGGATCTGGGCGAAGGGGATGCCGCGCACGTAGGTGGCGGCGGCGAAACCGGTCATATCGCCGATCACCCCGCCCCCCAGGGCCAACAGACCGCTGTGCCGGTCAAAGCCGTTGGTGAGCAGGCCGTCATAGATCTTTTCGAGAGACTGCAGGGTCTTGTACTGCTCGCCGTCGGGCAGTTCGATCACCGTGGGGCGATAGCCGCCCCCTTCGAGGAGGCGCAGAACCCGTTCGCCGTAATAGCCGAAAACCGTCGGATTGGTGACCACGGCCACCCGGCGGGGAAAAGCCACGGCATCGAGAGCCTCGGCCAGACGGTCGAGGATGCCGTCGCCGATCCAGATCGGGTAGCTGCGTTCACCAAGGCCTACCGTCAAAGATTCCATCGTTTATGCCTTCTCCCAATAAAGCTTACGCATAATGTCCCGGGCAATGGACGCGGGCGTCCCCCCTTCCCCGTCGATAACCAGATCCGCCGCTTCATAAAGGGGCCGGCGCTGCTCGAAAAGAGCCTGCAAGCGCTCGCGATCCCCGGCCAAAGGCCGGCCCTGGCCGGAACCGATGCGGGTCAGCGCCGTTTCCCAGGAAACCCGCAGATAGACCACGCGGCCAAGACGGCGCAACAGGGGCCAGTTGTCGGCGCAACCGATCACTCCCCCCCCCGTCGCCAGAATCAGCGGCGCCTGATCGAGCAGACCGCGCAGCGCCTCGGTTTCTTGGGTGCGAAAGGCCTCTTCTCCGGATTGCTCAAAGATTTCGGGGATGGTACGGCCGCTGCGGCGTTCGATTTCACGATCCAGATCGAATACCGGCAGCCGACAGGAACGGCCCAACTCGGCCGCCGCCGTACTTTTGCCGGCTCCCATAAAACCGATAAGGACGATGCCGTTCTTACAGGGCGCGGACATGGTTCCGATGTCCTTCAAGATGGGCCTGGATTTCTTCCAGGGAATCGCCGCCGAATTTCTCCAGCACCGCCTCGGCCAGGGTGATCGCCACCGCCGCTTCGGCCACCACCGCCGCCGCCGGCACGGCGCAGACGTCGGAGCGTTCCACCGTCGCCTTGAAAGGCTCCTTGGTTCGCACATCCACCGTTTCAAGGGGCGTATAAAGAGTGGGGATCGGCTTCATGGCGCCGCGCACGATAATCGCCTCGCCGTTGGTCATCCCCCCTTCGAGGCCCCCGGCGCGATTGGACTTGCGGAAAAAGGCGCTATCGGCATAGGCGATTTCGTCATGGACCTGCGACCCGGGACGGCGGGCGGCCTCGAAACCAAGGCCGATTTCGACCCCCTTGAAAGCCTGAATGCTCATCACCGCCGCCGCCAATCGCCCGTCCAGGCGGCGGTCCCAATGAACGTAACTGCCGAGACCGGCCGGCGCGCCAAGGACGACAACCTCGACGACGCCGCCGAGGGAATCGCCGGCCGCCTTGGCCTCGTCAATGGCGGCAATCATCCCTTTTTCGGCATCGGGATCGAAGGTGCGGCAGGGGGAAGTTTCGGCGCGGGCGAAGCGCTCCCGGTAATCGGCAAGCTCCGTACTCGCGGCCACGCCGCCAATTTCGGTGACATAACCGCAGACCTCGATGCCCAAGGCATTCAGAAACTTCATGCAAAGGGCGCCGACCGCCACGCGCATGGCGGTTTCCCGGGCACTGGAACGCTCCAGCACATTCCGGGCATCGCCGTGGCGGTACTTGATCATACCGGTCAGATCGGCATGCCCGGGACGGGGATGAACGATGGCGATCCCCTCGACCCGATCCTCGGCCCGGGGGGACATTTTCTTTTCCCAGTTCTCCCAGTCGCGATTGACGATGGACAAGGTCACGGGCGAACCGAGGGTCTTGCCCCAACGCACGCCGGAAAGGAATCGCACCTGATCCTTCTCGATCGCCATGCGCCCGCCCCGGCCATGCCCCTGTTGACGGCGGGCCAGATGACGATTGATGTCGTCCTCGCAGAGTTCGATATTAGAGGGCAGGCCTTCAACAATGGCGGTCAAGGCCGGCCCGTGGGACTCACCGGCAGTCAAGTATCGTAGTGTCATGGTCATTTACCTGTTGGATAGATTGACAACAAAAGGACAGGCGCAGGCCTGTCCTTTTGCATCTGACAAAAACTAAAGACCTAGAATCAGGGTGAAACTGGTTTCGCTTCCAGTTTCACAGGCAAGGCAAACCTGTATGTCCGATACTCTTCGGATTCATCTTTGGCCCAGGTCCAATCGAAATTAAGAGTACCGATAGTCTCCGAAGTAGAGCCTGGAGATGGATCATAAACCTCAACAGAAAAAATTGGTGACCCGAAATTAGTGGGATTAGCATACTCATGTTCGAGATTACCGCGTAATCCAACAAAAAGCCCTGTTGACAATATGAATTTTGAATACGCTGTCGGCGGGTTAAAATTAACATCATGTATTGAAAAATAAATGGTTTTACGACCACCATCGGGAATGACGATTTCATCTCCTTGGCTGTAAGAATTTCCGGCACCATCCCCGACACTGATAAAATCAGGCGCACCGGTAATCAAAAGCTTGATCTGCTCGGCGATTCGCTTATTGGCGTCCCACACAGTGTTCATGCCATTGAATGCGCCATTTTTATTTTTATCGACAATCAAGTCTTCAAAGGTTGAATCGTGGGGATAGCCTGAACGAACATTCGCTGATATAACATTAAGCGGATCATCATCCTTATCCAAATGAATATCGTCATAGGTATCAAAGAACGTATCACCGGAATCATAAATACCATTTCCGTTGTCGATGAATTTTTCCTCGCCATCAACTACGGCAATGATCGTACAAAGTCCATCCCTGGGGTTATTAGCTCCGAAAGAGACCCCCAATTTCTGGGAGAACTGCCCCGCAAGCCAGTTTTCATAGGGGTCGATAGCAGGATCTTGCACGGGGACGTCCTGCGGGAAAGGTCGCTGAGTTCTGAAAACAACAGAACCCTCCCCGACTTCATTCAGGTTCACCGCGCGATCAATTGCGCCAGATTCCGTATAGAAAGAAACTGCGGTACCAGCCAGAACATTGTAGTTTCCATAACGATCAGCGAGTTTCACATTAATGTCAGATGTAATGCCGTCATATGCCAAGCCTTCAAGGTTCAACCTGGTGGCGGAAAGTGAGAAATGCGCAGCAGAAGGCACACCTCCACCAATCGCAATAACGCCACTGGATGTTTTGATATTGGTGCCAACAACTGTCGCCGTAACGGTCGCTGTACCAGGTATCGTTCCACTATGAAGGTATGTAGAAGCCTCACCATTGACCGTACTCACTTCAAGTGACTTAACATTTGGTGTAGGACCAATGTATTCCCCACCATTAGGGCCAGATAAATCAAGAAAAACGGCTTGGCTGCCACCTACAGGAAAACCGTTAATATCTTTAACTAGAAACTTAATCAAAGAAGTTTCAATCCCACCCTGCCCCTTTATAACAACAACCTGTGGTTCTGCGGATAAAAACTCGATGCTTCCTGCATCAGCAGGCGCGATTTCAAGAAGAATTTGACTGGATACAGAACCGGTAGTGGCTGAAACACGGGCAGTTCCCATGACCATATTAGCTTTAAAAGTTGACTGCGCTACACCATTGCCACCCATGATGTAAGAACTACCCACCACTTCACCAAGATCAGGATTGGATACGGAAAAATTAACCAAAGTACCATCAGGCATCGGATCTCCATTGGCTTTCAAGACTCTGGCACTAACGAGTGTGGTACCGCCTACTGTAAGAGTTGCGGGAGACGCTGTCAAAGCAATGCTTCCCGCAGTAGATTGATTGGAAATAACAATAGTATTCTGGGCCGTCACGTCATCTACAGTTGCATTCAGAACTACCTGACCCTCTTCATTACGGGTAGTCAACACGGCGGTTGCTTCGCCAGTGGTGGTGGTTACGCTAGGCGTAACAGAGGCGAAAGCAGGTTTATCAATTGTGAAAGAAACGGTTTTACGATCAGTAATAATTTGTCCGCTAGTACCATATAAGGCGACATTTACAGTAACAGTACCATTAGTCCCGACATTGGTCGCACTTGGTACCAGAGATAATTGAGCTACCTTAAGAGCTGAAGGCTGAACAATCTCGATGTCAATTTTTCTTTGCACTGAGCCGACAGTAGCGGTTAAAGCTACTGTTCCGGCAATATCCCGCGTATTGAGTGTAACCGTAGCTTGCCCGTCAAAATCAGTAGTAGCACTTGATGCAATAGAGGCCATAGAGGGCGGATCAAGAGAAAAAAGTACGGTTTTCGAATCTTGGACTCTATCGCCATTCTCGGCATAAAGAACGACAGTGACCGCGGTGGAAGTATTCGTTTCCAAAGTACCGGAACCGACTGAGATCGAAATATCGGAAATACCATCAGAGTCAACAATAGGCTCATCCGGAGCGACCGCCCCCCCCCCGCTTCCGCCGCCTTGTCCGCCACAGGCGGTAAGAGCAAACACCAGCACCATGAAAAACCATCTGTAAAATTTACTCACAGCTGCAACTCCTTTCAGTAAATGACAATAATCGCGTTGATCAACTCAACGAATAATTCGTGGCGTCACGAAGACCAGCAGCTCGCTGCGGGTTTTGGTTTTCTGGGACGACTTGAAGAGATGGCCCAAAAAGGGAATCGAGCGCAGCAGCGGCACGCCGCTTTCCGATGCATCTTCGTTTTCTACGAAAATACCGCCGATAACCGTGGTCTCGCCGTCGCGGACGAGCACGCGGGTTTCGGCGGATTTCTTGTCGATGGAAGGAGCTTCGCCGGCACCGGTCGCGACTGTGGTTCCTGGGGAGTCGTTGCTCGCCTTGATTTCGAGAATGATGGAATTATCCGGGTTAATCACCGGGGTCACCTCAAGGGACAAGGCCGCCTCAACGAGTTCGGTCTGAATTTCCCCATCGCTGACCGTTTGGTAAGGGATGTCGGTCCCTTGTGAAATCTTCGCTTTCTCGCCATTCAGGGTCGTCACGCGCGGACGGGAGATGATTTTGCCCTCGCCGGAAGCTTCCAGGGCAGACAATCGCAGGTCGAGAGTCGTAATATCCGCGGCGAACTTGGTGAACTGAATCGCGCCGCCAAGACCGGCATTGCCGACGGCGGGCGGAATAATGTAACTGCCGCCAAAGCCGAAAGCGGAAGGCAACTGCCAGTTATTGAACACCTGCCCCGGATCGAGGCCAAGAGCATTCGCCTCAGCCAGCTCGGCTGCCGTGTAGTTTTCGACATTTTCCAAGCCCCAGCTGACCCCAAGGTTGCGGCTGAAGTTGGAACGGGCCTCGACGATGCGCGCTTCGATCATCACCTGGCGTTCGGGGGTGTCGAGAATGGCGATGAGTTTTTTCACCGCAGCGATAACGCTGGGGATGTCGGTCACAATAATCTGCTTGTTACGATCATCGGCCGTCAGTTTTCCGCGCTCGGTCATCAGCTCTTTGCTGGGGCCTTCCACGTTCTTGATCGCGGTGTAGCTGACCGGCACCACCTCGGTTACGAGATCTTCAAGTTTTTCTTTGTTGCGAGCAGCGGTGAACTTGGCTTCTTCCATGGAACGGATCTGATCTTTAGGCAGTACCCGGACCACGTTCCCCTTTTTCAGCATGCCGAGATTTTTCGTCTCAAGAATCAAATCCAGCGCCTGGTCCCAGGGGACATCGATCAGACGCAAGGTAATCGAACCTTTGACCTCGTCGGAAACGATGATGTTCAAATCGCTGACCTCAGCGATCAGCTGAAAAATATCGCGCACATCGGCGTCATCGAAAACCAGCTGGATCTTCTCGCCGGTATAGACGGCCTCTTTTTCCAGGGGCTGAAGGGGCACTTGCGAACCATCCACCTCGGCAACCGGCGCAGCGGCACGTTGAACCGCCGGAGCGACTGCGGAAACCGGTACCGGCAGCGGCACCTGTTCTGCGGTCGCCGACGCGGTGTAGGCCCCGTCATCGATAACCAGAATCAGTTTGCCGGGCTGCTGCAGCAGCTGGTAGGGCACATCACCCTTGAGTTCCACGGCAAAGCGCACATCCTGCCGCTTGCCGTTCATCACGGTATAAGGGGTGGCCCGCAGCATAGCGCTGGGGAAGGAGTGTGAGTCAAAAGTCCGACGCAGAGCCCGGCTGATAGTGGCGTTATTGACACCGAAACGGATCAGGTTTCCTTCCTTGACCGCCGGCTCGATGGCGGCGGGACCGGAAAGATCGATGACCAACTGGGATTTGCCTGCATCCTTGGCGAAATTGATGGCGGTAACATCCACCCGCCCCCCGGTCCGCGAAGCCACCAGCGGCGTGGGAACGGTGGAGGCCGCCGTTCCGGCATCCCAGGTCAGAACAATCTGGTCGGCCTGGCGAGCGAGATTGTAGGCGGGTAACTGAGGCGTGGAGGCGTCGAAGACGAAACGGGTGCGGTCCTGGTAGGTGCCGACCCGAACCTGGCTGAACCCGTCCTGGGCGGTAAAAACCCGCTCACTAAAAGAGGGTCGCACACCATAGAGATCGACCACCAGCCGCGCCGGATCAGCCAGGGTGAAATGCAGGAACTTCTCCACCCTTCCCTCCGTGACGAAAACCGCCCGCCCGGGCTGCATATCGACCCCACTCACCAGCCAGGCCGTCGCCGTGGAGGGGGCGGCGGGTTCGGGCGTTTCCGCCGTCGTCAGCGCCGAGGCATCCCCTTGGGCGGGCTCGGCCGCTACGAGGGAACCGGCGCCCCAGGCGGAAATGAGCAGAACCAACAGAAAGGACCAGAGGATCCGCCGTCCATTCGTTTTCATCTTGAAATCCTTCATATCAGTTCGCTCCTTCCCGTTTAGGAAGTTGTATCTTCTGGAGATTTTCCCGAACTTCCCCGACGAAATCGTAATATTTCTCCCGCACCGAAACCCCCCCGGCATCAATGCCGATCACCACTCCGTTATTTCTGCCGACCTTGACGCCTTTTCTCAAAATGTAGGATTTTCCTCCAGGTGCGGAAACCATGGCCATCGGTTCACCTTTGCCCGTGATCACCCCCACCAGACGCAGCTGGCCAAGTTCAACCTGCTGCAACGGTGTTAACGGCTCGTCCGAGGCGGCAAGAGGCTTCTTGGGTTCAATAAGGGGAACAAAGGGATCACGCCGCATAGCAGGGTCATAAGTAAAAACCGGTTGCGCCTCTTCCAGTTGCTGCTCAGTGGGAAGCGGCTTGGCATCCGCCCTCGGCATGGGGGCTTCAACCTTCTTGCCGGCGGGTTTCTTCGGAGGCGCGGGCGGGGCCTCCTGCCCACAGCCGGCCACCAGAAGCGCCAGCGCGATCATGCCGACCAATCCAGTGCCGAGCTTCATTTCTTGCCGCCTTTCCCGGGTTGCTTACCCGCGTCGGGCGCCGTCCCCCCCTCGATAAAGCGGAAGGTGGTGGCCAGGCAATTGACGGCCAGCAGAACCCGTCCCCCTTCCTCCTTGGGGCTTGCCAGGGTAAGGTTATTGATGTTGACGATACGGGGCAGCTTGGCCACCGCGTCGGAGAACAAGGCCACTTCATGATAGGATCCGACCATCTTCAGTTCCACCGGAACCTCGGCGTAAAATCCCATCGGTTTTTCCGCGCCGGGTTTGAACAGAGTGACGTTCAATCCGTTTTCCTTGGCCAGGGCGGTAATGCTCGTCAGCAGGTTGGGGATTTCCTTTTCGTTGGGAAGCTCCGTCAGGGCGTCGTTGAGCAAGGCTTCCATCTTTTCGAATTCCGCCTTGAATTTCGGCAGGTTGTCGGCAATGCGCTGATCTTCCTGAATCTTGCTTTGCAGCGAGGCATCCTTCTGCTGAAGAGCGGCCAGCTCCTCGCGCATGGGCAGATACATGAGGTAGACGAAAAGCCCCGCGATTACCAGCATGAGCGCGACAAGAATCAAAAGGCGCTGATAAAGGGGAAGTTTCAGAACTTTTTCGAGCCGCGGATCCATGGCTTACCCTTTCATCGCTGGACAGGCTTGCCGGCCGAGGCTTCCACCTTGGCGACAACATTGAATTTATTAACCCGGACACCCGACTGATTGGCCTCCTCGATCACCTGGAGTTCGACGTTTTTGTAATACGGAGAAGCTTCGAGGTTTTTCAGGAACTGCGCCACCATCTCCTCGTTGAGGGCCAGGCCGCTCAAGGTAATGGCGCCGCCGGATTCCTTGAAAGAGGTGATCCAGAGCTTCTCGCTCAGGGACTGGCTCAACTGATCCAGCAAATGAACCGGCCCGCTTTTGGCCTGTTTGAGCTTGTCGAGAATATCGAGTTTGCCGACCAGCTCTTCTTTTTTCTTCTTGAATTCGGCCACCTCGCCCAGGGTCTTCTTCAGCGACTGCAACCGCTGTTCCTTGCGGGCAATTTCCGCTTTCATCTCGTTGATCTGGCTGTTCAGGGACGAGTAAACCACCCCGCAGGCGCCGGCAGTCAGAATCAGCGCGAGCAGCGTCACCAGCAACTGGCCGCGCAACTTGTCTTTTTTCTGGGAGGCCCGAATGGGCAATAGATTGATATGAATCATTTGTCGCCCAACCTCCTCATGGCAAGACCCATGGCGACGGAAAACAACGGCCCCACCGCCTGGAGATATTCCGGGTCAAAATCCTTATCGCTGACCTTGATCATGCGGAAGGGATCGAGCAACTCGACAGGAATCCCCAATTGTGTCCGAAGATATTCCTGAACATTGGGGGTTTTCGAAACGCCGCCGGTGATGTACAGCTTCTGCACCTTTTCGTCGGAGGAGGTGGCTGAGAAAAAGTCGAAAGAGCGTTGAACTTCTTGCGCGAGGCTCTCGGTGGTGTCGTTGACCACCTCCCGGACAACGTCCGGATCGACCTCTTCCAGCACGCCCCCCAGCTTGACTTCTTCGGCCTCATCACCGCTCAATCCCAGGCGCTTCTGGATTTCTTCGTTGTACATGTTGCCGCCGACCTGGATGTCGCGGGTGAAGACGGACTTCCCGGCCTTGAGAACGTTGACGTTCATCGCCGAAGCCCCCATATTCACCAGCGCGATGATTTCGTCATCCTCGAATCCGTAATTGGCTTCAAAGGCATTTTCGATGGCAAAGCAGTCGATATCCATCACCACCGGAGTCAGGCCGCATTCCTTGAAAACCGCCACATGGTCGTTGACGAACTCTTTCTTGGCCGCGACCAGAATCACGTTCATCAACGACGGATCCCGCTGATCGGGACCAAGGATCTGGAAGTCCAGATTGACTTCGGAAATTTCGAAGGGGATGTACTGCTCGGCCTCCCACTGGATGGACGCTTCCATTTCCGCTTCGGTCATGACCGGCAACTGGATCTTGCGGATAATGACGGAATGGCCGGAAACCGAGGTCGCGACATTTTTAATCTTGACCTTGAGGCTGTCCAACAGGTTACGGATGACCCCGACGACCGCGCCGGAGTCCATGATGGCATTATCAACGATCGCCTCCGGCGGCAAGGGCGCGACCCCGAGGGTCTGCAGCTCATAGCCGCCCTTGAGCTGGTGCAGCTGAACCAGCTTGACGGAGCTCGATCCGATATCGATGCCGACGACGTCTTTTTTGGCCCTGAATAGCATTGAAAGACCCTGACTCAATAGGTGATGAACGACCGACCTGATGTCCTGCCGCAAACCCCGGGCAAAACATGTGCCACTTTTCATCATTGTTCGGGAAATACCCGTTCCCGGTCGCCGAGATCAAATCCCAGCGCAAAAATAATCTTGCGCATCGTCGCCATCCGGCAGGGCTCCCCACGCTCGATGCGATCGACGGTCAAAGGGGAAACACCGGCTTTGCGCGCCAGTTCAGCCTTGCTCATGAGCAGGCTTTCGCGGATTTCCTTGACACGATTGGACATGAAATCAGACCATCCCAGCGGAAGTAAATTAATACAAACTGTATACAATGTATAGATAACTACAGGCTACAGTCAATACAATTTAACCTCAATTACCATTTCAAACCCATTGGAATACCGTAACTTTTTCATCCAATACACAATATGATGAGCACCCCGAAGAGCTACTGCACCAAATGTGGCCAAAAAAATTTTCATCGGTAGCCGAGTTTGCACCCAGGCTGAGGCCTGTCAAAGAAACCGTTGCAGATACCAGCCGGCCAAAGACTCCCCCCAAAACAGCCAGATGACCGCCCCCCCCGCCAAAAAAGGGCCAAAGGGAATCGCCAGCTTGCCGTCGGCACCCTTGACCAGCATCAACGGCACGCCGACCAGGGTGCCGAGGAGCGATGAGACAAAAATGATCGGCAGCACCGCCTTCCAGCCGAGAAACGCACCGAGCATGGCCAAGAGCTTGATATCCCCGCCTCCCATCCCCTCTTTCTTGGTCAGAAACTCGTAGCCGACCGCCACCAGAAAGAGGCTGCCGCCACCGAGAAGAATGCCGAGCAGGGAGTCGCTCCAGCTCACCCGGGGAAGCAGGAAGGAAGCGCCGAAACCGAGGACGATCCCCGGCAGGCTGATGATATCGGGGATAATCTGATGGTCGAGGTCGATAAAGGTGATGGTGACCAGCAGAGAGACGAAAACCCAGAAGACCACGGTGGCCCATTGGATCCCGAAATAGTAGAGAACCATCGCGAAAAGCAGACCGGTCAAGGCTTCGACCAGAGCGTACCGGACCGGGATGCGCACCTGACAGCTCGCACAGCGTCCGCGCAGAAAAATCCAGCTGAGAATGGGAATGTTCTGGTACCAGCGGATCGGCGCCCCGCACCGGGGACAGCGGGAACGGGGAGAAACAATCGACTCGCCGGCAGGAATGCGATAGATGCAGACGTTGAGAAAGGATCCGGCCACCGCGCCGAGGACGAAAGCGAAGCCGAGCAGCAGGTAATACTCCATGGGCATGGGTCTCTCCGTCAGTCGAAAAATACCGAGGTATTTTCCTGAAAAATCGTCTCCAGATCGGCCAGCATCTTCTTCATCTGTCCATAGGGAATCCCGAGGCTCAAGGCCCCGGGAACCTGGGAAAGCCTCATTTCGGTGTCGGGCCCGGCCTGGCCGATACCCAGGGCGCGGCACAGACTGCCGGCGACATTCACCGTGGCCGCCAACCGGTAAGCGGCAGGGTAAACGCCCGGAGAAAAGTCGAGGCGGTCATGATGCAGGGTCGCCTGAATGAAGGTGGGGTTGAATTTCCACTTTTCCAGCACGGCGGCGCTGATCATGGCATGGGGAAAATGAAACCATTCCTTTTCAAGCGCATCCGCCTGCGCTTCTCCGGCATCGACCAGAGCCAGCAGGCGCTGATAGAGGGCGGGATCGAAATCATACATCACCAGCTTGCCGATGTGCCGGAAGAGACCGGCGAGAAAGGCTTCTTCCGCATTGGTGGAATTAAAGTCCCGGGCAACCAACCGGGCCGCCAGGGCGCCGCCGACGGCATCCTCCCAGAGACGTTTCTGGATCGGACCGGGATCACTGCCGAAAGATTTCAGGCTGGCGGTGAGAACCAGACTGCGGAGCGCCTCTTCCCCCAGAATGACCACCGCTCGCGGAATCGTGGAGACTTCGGTTCGCACGCCGTAAAAGGCGGAATTGGCCATACTCAGCAAACGGCCCGAGAGAACCGGGTCGCAGGCGATCAGCCCGGCCAGGGATTCCGCCGTGTAGTCCGCTGATTGCAACATTTCCAGAACACGGGAAGCCACCGCCGGCATGGGCGGCAGGTTATACATCGATTCGACGATTTCACAGAGTTGGTCAGCCATGGGATCCTCCCTCGAAATTGTATTTTCATTGCAGCAAGTGATTTCCAGTAGCGCTATGCAAACTTTGCACCCACCCGGGGGATCCCCCGCGCAGGAAAGCTCCGGACCCTGTTCTTCCCGTCGCGGCTTGATTTTAACCGGGAAAAAGGGTTAATCTGTAAACAGGATTCTAACTTCAGCGACAGAGCAGGTCCGATCCATGGCGGAAATCAGCGAAGCGACAACCTATCCGGTCAATTCCCTCACGGGCTACCCGCGCAATCCCGCCACCGGACAGGAGCAGGGAGCCGGTGCAGACCGCCGCCGGGAAACCGGGGGTGGAGACGCTGCCTCCTTCCCCTCTTCGGCCAAAGACAAGGTCAGCATTAGCCGCGAAGCGCAACAGATTCTGCAGCTGGCAAGCGCCGATCGCCGCGTTCGCGCTCACGAAGCCGCCCACTCCGCCGCCGGTGGACAATACGCCGGCGGTCCGAGTTACAGCTACAAGCAGGGACCGGACGGCAAGCGCTACGCCGTCGCCGGAGAAGTTCCCATCGATGTTTCGCCGGTTTCCGGCGACCCGCAAGCGAGCATCCAAAAGGCCCGGGTGGTACGCTCCGCCGCTCTCGCTCCGGCCGACCCCTCCCCCCAGGACCGCCAAGTCGCGGCGGCGGCGATGCGCATGGAAATGAAGGCCCAATCCGAATTGCAAGCCATGCGCCGAGAGGAAGGGACCGAAGAGACCCAGGGGCCGGAGAGCATTCGGAGTCGCGGCGAAAAAACCGCGGAGGCGGCCCTCACCCAGGAATCTCCCCCAGAAAATCCCCCCCGGTCCCAAACCCGTTCCATCCGCCTGTATGCCTGATTGAACCTCATACCATAAAGAAACAGCCTGTCTGGAATGGTCTGGACAGGCTGTTTTCATTTTCTCAGAACCGGGCTTCGGAATCCGGTGGCTCGATCTCCCCCGGGAAGCGGGTGAAAGGATATGGCCGCTCATTCTCGTTGAGTGTCAGATAGCGGATGACTCGATAGGAATAATCGGCCACCCGTGAACCGAACTTGCGCAGCGGCTCACTGGGGGTGCCGACCACCAGCAGATAGAGATACTGCCCCAGGACCGTCACCTGCACAACAAGCCGGAGGATTTCAAAAACCAGCAAGAAGAGGATCGCATAAAGCAGTCGCAAGAGGATTTTCAGGCGTCCCACGCCGGTGACCGCCGTCACGGACGGGGAGGTTTCGCTTGCGGCCGCGCCGGAAGCGGGAATGAACCAGCGCCCCTGCTCTTTGCGGGCATGGGGAATCTCTCCGTCGCGCAGCAGCTTGCGCAGCGGTTCGCCGGGATTCTGCCCGTCATCCGGCAAGAGCCCGGCCTCGTTCAGCAGCCGGGCGGCATCGGCGACCGCCAGTCCTTCCAGGTCGTGCGTGCGCAGATAGTCGTCGATAAATCGGATGATTTCGTGCTGATCCGTCATGTTGCCCTCCCAGAAAAGAATGATATGCCGGCAAAACGGCCGGAACAGCATACCGTTCCTGGTTAGTCATTTCAAACAAAGGGCGCAACGGATAGAAAAAAACGGCGAAATCTATTCTTTTTCGCTCCAGGGCCGGCCGTAACGATTCAAGGCCACGCGGTCGAAATGCAGGTCCTGGCGAGGATGGGGGGACTTCTCCTCGGCCGGATAACCGATCCCGACCATCGCCTCGACCTGAAAATTTGCGGGCAGGCCGAGAAGCTGCGCCAGATAATCATTGGCGCTGAGGGCGGCATCGTGACGGCGCTGACGGATCTGCACCCAGCAGCTTCCCAGCCCCAGGGAGGCGGCGGTCAGATGGAGGATGACCGAGGCGATGGAACAATCCTCGACCCAGACATCGGAAAGGGAGGGGTCGGCGCAGACGACGATGACCAGAGGCGCCTCGGCGAGAAAAGCGGAACCATGCTCCTTGGCCGCGCCCAGTTCCTTGAGCACCGCCGGATCATCGACGACGACGAAGTGCCAGGGATCGAATCCCCGGGAGGAGGGAGAACGGAGCATCGCTTCCACCAGTTGCGCGGTCTTTTCCGGCGGCACCGGTGCCGGCTGAAATTTACGGATACTGCGGCGTTGCCGCAAGAGCTCGAGAAACATTGTCACCTCACTTGAGAAATAAATTCCAACATCTTGTTTATTCGATGATTTTCGCCCGGACAACGGCCCCGCGCACACCCTGTTGTACGGCCCGCTCGCTCAACGGACCGATCCCCGTCTTCACCCGCGCTCCCCGCCCGGGAGCCAGGGTGCCGGAAAGATCGAAGGTGGCCTGCCGCCGCTTTCCTCCGTTATCAACGTACTGCACCTGGTAACGGATGGCGGTCACCGGCAGGCCGGTGGGATTGGAAATCTCGGCGGTCAGATAACCGGCGGCATCCCGTCCCAAGCGCAGTTTCAAGTACTTTTGCGGATTGTCCGCCAGATCGAGGCGGGCCAGGGAACTGGCGGCGGCCCTCCCCTCGGGAGAACTGGAACCGGCGGCGGCGGCGAAATACTGCTTCGCCTTGTTCCGGTCCCCTTGGGCCAGGGTCAACTCCCCCAGAGAATTGAGGGCTGTCGCCGTCGGCAGCAGCTTCACGCTCCTTTCCAGGTCGGCCCGGGCGGCCTCCGCCTGCCCCAGTTTCTCCCGGGCCAGCCCGCGTTTGGCGTAAAAATGAAAATAGTCGCCGTTGCGCGCCAAGGCGTTATTGTAGCTGGCCTCAGCCTCCCGATACTGCCCCTGGGCAAACTGGGCGTCACCGCGCAGGGCATGAAACAATCCCTCCCGCGGTTCGATCTGCAAGGCCTTCTCGGCCAGGGCCAACGCCTGGGCCGGCTGTTTTTTTTGCAGCGCTTCCCGCCCCTGATCGTGGGCGGCGTAGGCCTCGCGGCTCTTGAGCAGACCGGCGATCTTTTGCCGGTAACGCTCATCCCCGCGATCGCCGCCGGGAGGAAACTCCTTGAGGGATTCGCGGTTGGCCAGCACCCGCTCCATCGACGGCGGATGGCTGGAAAAAAGGCCGGAGAGCCAGTCCTGATTGCGCCCCTCGGACAGCCGCACGAAGGTTTCCTGCAAGGTGACGGCGGCCTGGGTATCGTAACCGGCCTTGTACATATATTTCATGCCGTAGTAGTCGGCCTCCCGCTCGGCATCGCGGCTGTACTTCTGGCCGATCATCTGGCTCGCCGCCGCCGCGCCGCCCACCGCCAGATTGGCGAACTCACTGTTGGCCGAGGCGATCTGAGTGGCAAGAACCACCCCCTGCATCAACATGCCGCGCTCCATCCCCTTGGCGCCGTGCCGGGCCGCCGAGTGGACAATTTCGTGGCCGAGCACCGCCGCCAGTTCCGCCTCGCTCTTGAGCTCGACCAGCAACCCGCGGTTGATGGCGATCTTCCCGCCCGGCAGCGCCCAGGCATTGGGGGTCGAATCGTTGATGACCGTAAATTCGTAGGGCAGTCCCCGGTCGCTCACCGCCGCCAGGCGTTTGCCGACGCCGGAAACATAGGCGGAGAGCTCGGCATCGACGGTGTAATCCCCCCCCTGCATCTGACGGCTCGGGGCATATTGCTCGGCGCCGAGGTTGATCTCGGTCGTCTCCGGCACCAGCCGCAACTCGTTTTTACCGGTCACCGGGTTGACGGCGCAACCGGTCAGCAACGCGGACAAAATCAGCAAAAGGATTAAATACTTGGACATGACGGCCCCCGGTCGCGACAAAAACACATCTTCGGATTAGAAATCTCAGGATGTGTTACCACAGCCGGGGGGCTATTTCAAGGGATGCGACCAAAGAGACTTGGAGAGGATCAGCGGCGGCGGGAAGCGCCGCAGACGGGACAGTAGCTCCAGTTTTCGGCCAGCCCCGCGCCGCAAGAGCAGCGGGAAGCGGCGCGCCGCCGACACTGGCGCCATTTGAGGATGCCGATAAGGAGCAACAAAAGGGGGAGAAAAAGGAGCATGCCCTGTTCGAAAGGACCGAACAGGCCGAAGCCGCGCAGAGTGCAGCGTCCACGGCAATAACCCTGATAGTTGTAGGCGAATACCGTCAGGGCCGCGCCAATCAGGGTCAGGGGAATGAGGAAACGCTTCACCGGCGTTCTCCGGGCCGTCCGCAAAAGGGGCAGAAACGATGGCCGAGCGCGTGCCTCCGGCCGCAGCCCGAACAGACTTCGCGCAACAGGGTCCGGCACTGGGGGCAGATCAGCCAGTCTCCCGCCACCGGCCGGGCGCAGCCGGGGCAGGATTCCGCCGGCGGCGGCAGCGGCTCGCGGCTTTTCTCCAACTCGGCCAGCAGGGCATAGACGAGCAGGCCGAGGAGTATGAGCAGCAGCAGGAGCATGAGGCCATCCTAGGCGGCGGTCGCAAGGCTTTCCCCGGCCACCCGGCCGTCGCGCAACAGCAGGGTGCGGTGAAAGTTCCCGCGCGTTTCCGGGTTGTGGGTGACCATGACGATGGTCTGCCCTTCCCGGTTGAGTTCGGCGAAGAGTTCCATGATCGACGCGGCGGTGGCCGTGTCGAGACTGCCGGTCGGCTCGTCCGCCAGAATCAGCGGCGGCCGGTTGACCAGGGCGCGGGCGATGGCCACCCGCTCCTGTTCACCGCCGGAAAGTTCCCCCGGAAGATGACCGGCGCGCGCCTTGAGGCCAACCCGTTCCAGCACCTGCAAGGCCCGCTCCCGCTTCTCCACCGTGGTCTGTTTCTTCACCGCCAAGGGGAGCATGACATTTTCCAGGGCGGTCAGGTAGGGAACCAGGTTGAAGGATTGAAAGACGAAGCCGAGATATTCGCGGCGGAAGTCGGCAAGCTGCTCCGGCGGCAGGCGAAAGATGTCGATGCCGTCAACCCGGATGGTTCCGTCCGTGGGGTGGCAGAGCCCCCCGATCAGCGAAAGAAAGGTGCTCTTGCCCGAGCCGGAAGGACCCATGACCCCAAGAAAGGTTCCCTCGTCAATGGTCAGGCCGATGCCGTCGAGGGCCGCGACCGCCCCGGACCGGCTCGGGTAATGCTTGCTCAATCCATTGATTTCGATAAAAGCCATGACTGCATCCAGAAAAAAGTGAGAAGGAAATTACAAAGTTCGCAACGCCGTCGTCGGGTCGAGGCGGCTGGCGTGGAGGGCCGGATAAATGGACGCCAGGGTGCCGACCAGCACGGCCAGCAGCAGGGAACCGGCCGCCAGCGTCCCATCCCAGACCAGTTGCGCGTGGGCTTCCGCCAGCACCGGCAGCAGCAGTCCCGTAGCCAGCATCCCGGCGAGATAACCGAGTATCCCGGCGAGCAGGCTGACCGTCGCCGCTTCGATGAGAATCAGCCGCGCCACATGGGCGCGGCGGAAACCGAGGGCGCGAAAGATGCCGATTTCGCGGGTACGCTCGTTGACCGAGCCCATCATGGTAACGAAAACCACCAGGGCGCCGATAAGGATCACCACTAGGGCCACGCCGAAAGCGAAGACCTGAAACTGCTCGATGGCGTGCATGCGGCTCTTCACCACCTGCTGGATAGCCCCGACCCGGGCCTCGGGCAGGGCGGCGGCGATCTGCCCGACCATTTCCTCCACCGGACAGTCGCCGCAGAGGGCGGCCACTTCCACCAGCGACACCAAACCCGGCTTGTCGAGCAGAATCTGCGCCGCCGCCAGGCTCGCGATGAGCAGATCGTCGTCCTGGGAACCCGTTTCCCGCAGAATGCCGGTCACCGTGAAGGGAAACTCCTCGATCCCGACCGTATCGCCCAACTTCAGTCCGAGACGTTGGGCCACCGAATGGCCGGCGACCAGTTCGTTCCGCTCCGCCAGCGGCCGCCCTTCGATGCTCCACCAGCGCTTGAGGTGGAATTCCCGGTCCGCCGCCACCCCCATGAGCATCACCCGCTCGCCCTTGACCTCGACGGCGCCGAGCACCTTGGGGGCGATGGCGGCAATGTTGCGCCGGTTGGGAATGGTCTCGATGCGAGCGAGATCGGCTTCGGGAATCTCCCGGGGGTCGACGCTCACTCCGCCGAGGGTGATGCCGCCGTAAGAGAGGGAAAGCTCGCCGGTTTTCGGGGTGATGAGAATATTGGCCCCGAAGTTCTCCATCTGATGCCGGACTTCGGCGGTCATCGCCGCCGACAGGGAAAGCATGGTCACCACCGTGGCGATGCCGATCAGCAGCCCGGCCAGCAAAAAAGCCAGCCGTGCCTTACGGCGGCGCAGGTTGTTGAAGGCGATGGTCCGCAGTTTCATGAAAATCAGATCCCTTCAAAATAACGAGCGCCCTGGAGCAGATCTGCCTCGCGGATGAGTAACCGGCCGTCGCTTTCGCGCCGTTCGAGGGGGGCCGGATTGCAGCCGCCGTTGACCTCGTTGATGAGGTTGGAGTGGAAGCGCTGACCGCAGTTGACGCAGACCATCTCCTCCCCTTCCTGACGGTAGCCCTGCTTGTCCCGGTAGCAAACGTCGCAGGCGTCGAAGGCGGCACGCATCTCCCCGTCCTGGCTTTTCAGCACAAAAAAGTCGATGCTTGTCGCCCCGTTCCGATAGCTGAAAAAATGCGCCCGGCCGTCGTCGACCTGTTTCAGGGGGATAGCCACCTCGCCGTCGACCACCGCCACCACCGGATACTTGGTATCGCCCGAGGTTGAAAATTTCCAGGTCAGCAGGCCGATGCCGGCCAGCAGGAAGATCCCGATCACCAGCAGCGGCAGCCAACTCTTCTTTTTCGCCCCCTCGAACTGGGCGCGTTTGGTTTCACGATCGGACATGCGTTTCCTCCACAAATAAAAATCGCGTTTCAGAATGTCTCAGGCTGGTCAACCGCAACAACCGCCGCCGCAGCCCTTCTTCACCACCGGCTTGCACCCCGGGCAGGCGCCGCTTGCGGTCTTCGCCTGATTCGGGGGCGGCGCTTGCGCCGACGCCAAGGTCGCGGGGTAACCGGCCTCGCTGATGGTCGCGGCAATGGTTTCGGGCGCGACGCGGGCGGCGTCATAACCGACCTGAGCCGTCCCGTCAGCCAAATCGACGCTGACCTCACCGATGCCGTCCACTTTGTTCAGGGCTTGCTCGATCCGTCCGACACAGGCGCTACAGGTCAGATTGCCCACCTGCAGCTCAACCACCGAGGCCTTTGCCGCGACCTCCGTCGGTGCCCGCCCGGAAAAAGCGACCGCGCCGGCGAACAACACCGCCACAAAACCGATAACCACCGCCAGACTCCAACGATTCATACTGTCTCCTTGCGTTTTCTGGGAAAGATGAAATGAGCGGGACTGCCCGCGAGCATGTCGAAAAAATAGGCCTTTTTATGTCATGCCCAGGACGGCAAAAGGAGGAGCACGCCCTCGCAGGCGTTCGCTCAGTATCTTTACACAGGCCGTGCCAGGTCATTAACCATCCGTTTTTACATAAAAAAGCACCCGGAGCCAGGTTCGCGGTCTGGTCCGGGTGCGGAACATTCTGCTTCTGGTTGTAGATTATTCTTCAGCTGAAAGGCTGCGGATGGTTAGTTCATCGGAAGTCGCCCTGGCTCATCGAGAAATCCGCTCGAAACCAAAAAACATCGTAATTTTTATATTATTGCAAAACAAGACCCGGCCCCGATCTGCCCCCCTGTTTTCTCAAGACCCAGGCCATTGTCTTGTCGTACCACCGAACTTAGCGATTAGCCGCGAAGCGGGCTGGCGAAGGCTGAGTACCGCACAGACCGTGACGGCCCGAACCGTGGGCTACAACGGCTGGTTAGCTGGTTTCTCTGTTTCGTGCATGGATAATATCATCATGAACGGAGTCACTTACCGTTGCCGTTTCAGTGATACCGACCATAATCTTCTGGAGATACTGCATGACGTAGTTAGTGGTTGTGCTGTCTGGTGTAAGTATGATTGTTTCGATACCCGAAGACCGAGCAACCTTCTGAGCACCCTCCTGAAGCCCGATTGGTGTAATAACGATTCCTCCGCTCGCCCCAGTGTCGGAGATTCGGAAGGCGAGGCCAGCCATGCTTTCCTGTTTTAGGCGTGATGTCGTGTATCTTCGACATTCCACGATGACAAAGCCCGACTCGCCTTCCTTGATTCCTTTTGCCTCGATTTCCCACGATGTCCCTGACTTGCCAGGAATATCCTGTTTTCCTTCAACATCGACCAAGCCGAACTCAGCTTTGAACTGACGAATGAGTTCACGCGCGACGTCTTCGTACGACTCCCATTTCTTCATCATCATTTCCACCTAACGTCCCTGTTGACGGTGTTAATAGCGCACAGGCGCACAAGTGCTTGACTTTGCTATCGCCTCATTGTCACGGCAAAAGACTCGAATTGCTTCATCAATAGATGCTGACCGAGAAATTGTCCAATAGTTATCAATTACTAAGTAACGGATACTCCGAACACGAGAGCGAATGCCAGTGACATTAAGCAACTCCTCGATTGCTGAAAGCAAGAGGTTCGAAGACTCAAGTTCGTAATGGACATCAACAATGGTGGCCTCTGGCGCCATCCATGTACGACTCGAAAGAGGTGGTACCCGGAACTTCAACGTGGAATTCGCCAGCAGTCTTTGCCCATCAAGCTCCTTGAACTCTGCTGCTGGTATATAACTTACATTGCCACCAGGTAAGGATACGTGGCCTTGGGCGTCGATATTCGCATAAACATCTTCGGTAACCTTGTAGACCACCTGTTGCACACTGGGCGGATCAATGCGAAAGAACTTCACCGTGCGATCAGAGGGCGTGTCGTTCTTGAGTTGGAATTCGTATGCCCTTCCTATTGCCTGTACGAATTCCAAAGAAATGTTTCCGGCGAAGAATTGGTACGCTATCCCTAAAAGCGCAACGAGGATTCCTGACCCAGCAAAAAGCGCAAGTAGCCTTGCTAGCAAACTGTTACCAGTCTTCTGAATTACTGTTTGTTGAGCCGGGGAGGGTTTCCGATTTTTTCGACGGGCCATGGGTGTACCTTGGGATAAAACGGGACGATAAAATGGGGCGGATTCATTTTGTGACCTACATCCCCAGCGACAACACAACAAGGTTCGGCGAGGGCAAAGCTTCCGTCAGGCTCCGAGCAGGCGCCTTTGCAGCAGGGTCTGCATGTCCCGGCGTCCATCGACGATCAGGAGAATATAGACATTGTTTTCGACAATACGGTAAATGATGCGATAGGGCTTGAAGAAGATCTCGCGGTACTCGCGAATGCCCAGGGCCAGTAGTTCTTTCGGATAAGCGCCGCGCTCCGGGGATTCGGTCAAGCCGGCAAGGGCCGTTTCTATCCGGCCCAAAACGTAATCCGCTTTTTCCGGGAGATCGTGCCGGGCGATATAGTCGTAGAGATCGCCGAGGTCGCCCGCCGCGTCATCGGTCAGCAACACCGAGAACGCCATCAGGGTGACTCGCGCGGTTCACGCAGGCGGGCGACGACTTCGGCCAGGGGCCGCACCCGCCCCTCCTCGATCTGGCGGTTGCCGAGCGCCAGGATTTTCAGCAGGGCCATCGTTTCCTGGGTCTGTTCGTAACTTTCAATATCCTGAATGACAACCTTGGCCTCACCGTTCTGGGTGATGACCAGCGGCTCCCGCCCTTCGCCCAGGTTGCGCACGATTTCAGCGGCGTTGGCTTTCAGATAACTGATCGGCTTGATCCGGCTGGACAACTTCATGGTGCGCCTCCTTTCGACACGACCAAATATAGACCACAAAAGATCCGAGAGCAATCCAAAGGACTGCCTCAATCTCCATCAACCTTGCTCAATCCCCTCCCCCGCCGCCAGCAACCGGGCGATTTCCTCGGGCATTTTCGGGCGGCCACGTTCGTTGAGGGCGGTGCCGATGACTTTTCCCGAAAGGACCAGCTTAAGATCCGGTTCACGGTAGATGTCCTGCATGAAGGCGAAACGCACCGGCGAGATGCGCTCCAGGCGGGTGCCGACCCAGAAGCGGTCGCCGCTGGTGAGCGAAGCCTTGTAGTCGAGTTCGGCGCGAACCACCACCAGGTTGATGCCGCGCCGGGTCAGTTCGGCGAAGTCGATGCCCAGGGTCTTGAGGAATTCGTGCCGGGCGTGTTCGAGATAATGCTGGTAGACCGCGTTGTTCACCACTCCCTGCATATCACACTCATAGTCCCGCACCTGGAACTCCAGCCGTGCTGTATATTTTTCCATGACAGTTCCCCTTCGTTTCTGCTCTGCGTATAATTGTTATATACACCTAATATTTGAAAAGAAATCGAATGATTACGGTAGATTGCGTTTAATTTACCCGGTTTTGATTAGTTTACAATCATAAAAAAACGTATATTCGTTCCATACATACACCCCTTCCGCAACCTCATCACAAAATCCTCTTCAGCATTTTTTATTCAATGAAACCATTAGGTTATAATTTTTATAAAATATTTTTCAAGGCTGGCACACTCCTCGCTATATACAAAGACAAAAGCAAAACAAACGGATTCCCGATAACACATAGACCCAAGAGGAGGACATCATGAAAGCCATCGCCCGTATCGCCGCCGCCACCGCCGCCCTGTCATCCATCGCCACTTCCGCTCTCGCCGCCTCCGGCCGTCCCGACGGCAGCGGCATCCTGGTCTGGGTTTTCCTCGGCTTCTGCGGTGTCATCATCGCCGCCCAACTGATCCCGGCCCTGCTCGTCATGTTCGGCATCGTCAAGGGGGTCATGGCTCCCCGCGAGCAAGCCGCCGAGCAGACCAACAAATAATCAGAATCAATCTGAAACCTTACGCAACCAACGATTCTTTATAGAGGAGGACATCATGAAAGCCATCGCCCGCATCGCCGTTGCCACCGCCGCCCTGTCATCCGTCGCCACTTCCGCTTTTGCCGCATCCAGCGCCGCTTCCGGCGGGGGCCTGCTGGTCTGGTTGTTCCTCGGCTTCCTCGGCCTGATCGTCGCCACCCAACTGGTTCCCGCCCTGATGCTGCTGGTCGGCATCGTCCAGGGCGTGACGGGTGGGAGCACCGCCGACCAGTCGGCCCGGTAAACGCTCAGAAGGTAACATCCCCCTTAACCGAACAACAGCCGAAACGGGTTTCCGTTTCGGCTGTTGCTTTTTTGTCTTTATCGACCCGGGTCAGTTCTCCAGCAAGGCGAGAACCAGCTTTAGATCAAAGGCCTCTTCGAAGAGATCCCCCTTGCTCTGTCCGCCGTAAAGCTCCACACCAAGATCGCCCTTCCCTTGCAGCAGCAACGTACAGGTTTTCCCCGTCAGTTCGGCGGTAATGCGCTGCAGGTTGCCGCTGCGGCAGCGATCGAGACCATCGGCCAGGCGGAGGATGCCCCCCAGTTGCCGTACCAGCTGCTGGTCTTCGGCGCTCAGCAGGGCGAAGTTCTCATGCTTTTTCTTCGGCAGGGATTTGCGGTGGTAGCGGGCCAGGTTGGCGACGATTTCCTGTTCACGGGGGGTGAAGCCAAAGAGCCCGGCATGACGAATGAGGTGATAGGAATGTTTATGATGCTTGGCGTAATCGATGAAATAGCCGACGTCATGAAGCAGGGCGGCGGCCTCCAGCAGTTGCCGGGCGCGCTCATCGAGACCGTGCAGGGTGGCGGTGCCGTCGAAAATCTGCAGGGAAAGATCACGCACCGTTTCGGCGTGCCCCTCATCGCTATGGCAGGAACGGGCAAAATCCTGGACCGCCGTCCGCCAGTGCCGCCGCGCCTCGCGTTTTTCCACCAGACCGAGATCATCCAGACTTTTCAAGATCAATCCCTCACGGATGCCGCGCTCGTTGATGCGCAGCAGGTTGGCGCCGAAAAAGCGCATCAGCTCATCGACCAGGGTCACACCGGCGATGATGATATCGGCCCGCTCCGGACTGAGGCCGGCGATTTCCCGCCGCTGCCGCGCATCCTTGCGTTCGAGCATGGCCAGCAGATGCACGACCTCGGAACGCAGCACCTCGTAGCCGTGGACGGAACCGTAGGCTTCCTTGCGCAGGGCCATGGCCATGGCGCCGACGGCGTTGAGGGTGCCGCCGGAACCGATGAGGCACTGCACGGGAAAATCGGGGGCCGCCAACGTCTCTTTCAAAGATTGACGGATATGTTTGCGCAGCCGGGCCAGATCCTTCTCCGGGGCGGGATCGCCGTGGATAAAACGCTCCGTCAGCAGCACCGCCCCCAGCTCCAGGGAATGGATCTCTTCGATGTGCCCGCCCGTGGCCGTCACCATCTCGACGCTGCCGCCGCCAATGTCGATCATGGCGTAGCGGCTGCCGGCCATGTCGAAATGATGGCGGGCGCTCAACGCGGCCAGTTCCGCCTCCTGCTCGCCGTCGATGACTTCAATCTCGACCCCGGCGTCCTTCGCCATGGCCGCGACGAACGCCTTGCCGTTGGCGGCCTTGCGCACGGCACTGGTGGCCACGGCGACGAAATGCCCCGCCCCCAGGCCGTCGGCGATCTGCTTCATACGCTTGAGGGCCAGGGCCGCCCGCTCCCAGGCGGCAGGTGAAATCGAGCCGCTGGCCGCCAGCCCTTCCCCGAGCCGCACCGTCGCTTTTTCGTCGTCGAGCACCCGGAAATCCCCCCCTTCCAGAATCTCAACGACGATGCAACGGATGGAGTTGGTGCCGATATCGAGGGCCGCGAGCCGTTGCCCCGAACTCTTCCCCTTGGCGGCGTCACCGCGCACTCCATGTGGTCTCATAGCGTCAGCCACGGGATGGCTTTACCTGCTTTTTCGTTCATAGAATGACCTCTCCCCAAAAAACGAAACTGTTGATTAATTGCTCATTATATCAGCAAAAACCTGCCGTTATGTTAGAGTTACATAAATTTCGCGCAACATTTTTCGAGCATTCCTTTTTTGATGCCCTCGCAAAAAGAGAAGGTCTGATAAATAGCTTAAATCATTAGATTGTTTGCAATTTTTTTCTTGCGCCTGGACGTGGCCTATGGTAAATTTCTAAGCAATTCCAATGCCTTGTGAGGGA
>JAVFAR010000003.1:0-69154 GCA_034002365.1 Trichloromonas sp. | reverse complement strand
TAAAAGTGCCATTAAGACCACTGCGGGGATATCTACGACATCTTGCCGAGGCCTTTCGGCCCGACAACAACCGAATCGGTTGGCTCATGCCTCATGCCGCGTGAGCTTTTTTCGCGAGTGCATCAAAAATTTGCTTGACCACAAAAACAAAAACTGTTAGACACTACTGGCGTTTTATTTTGTCCAGATTGGGCAATGACAATGAAGCGTTGTCAAGAAAGAACGCTTGGCAGGCCATTTTCACCGAAGGATCGCTTTCAGCGGAAGCTCCGCTTCAACCGCCAAGACGCAAAGGGTTGCCCATGGCCAAGGTCGTCACGTTTTTCATCATGCTCGCCTTCTGGGTCATCATGTCGGGGATGTTCGACGCCTTCCACTTCTCCCTGGGGGTGTTTTGCTGCCTGCTCGTGGCGCACTTCAGTCACGAACTCCTGCTCTATGGTTCCCCGAAAACTTGGGCGCGAGGGATTTTCGGCATCGTTCTCTATCTGCCCTGGCTCTTCTGGGAAATTCTTCTGGCCAACCTGCAAGTCACCTACATCGTGTTGCATCCGCGGATGCTGGACTTGATAGATCCGCAACTGGTGCGTTTCAAGACCATCCTCAAGCGGCCTATTTCGAAAATTACCCTGGCCCAGTCCATCACCCTGACTCCGGGAACGATCACCGTGGACATCGAGGAAGACGAATTCCTGGTCTATGCCCTGACGGAAAGCGCCGCCGAGTCACTGGCGGGCAGCGCCATGGAGCGGCGCATCGCCATCGCCCTGGAAGGGGGTAACTAGATGGAACGGATCTTTCTTGCGGTCGGCGTCGCCCTGATCCTGTTGATGTTTCTTTCTCTGTACCGGGTCATCGCCGGGCCGTCCATTCTGGACCGGATCGTCGGAGGGAACGTAGTCGGCACCAAGACCGTCGTGGTGCTGCTGCTCATCGGCGTCCTTTACAACAATGTGGGCATGTTCGTCGATATCTCCATCGCCTACGCCCTGCTCAACTTCATCGCCACGCTCGGCGCGACCAAATACTTCCTGCGCCGTAAAACCATTCATCTTGAAGACAGCCAGTAAGGGGACTCCACCGCCATGACCATGAACATCATCGCCACGGTTTTGCTCGTCGCCGGCCTCTTCTTTTTCGCCGTCGGCACTCTCGGCATCCTGCGCTTTCCCGATTTCTATACCCGCATTCACGCCGCCGGGAAATGCGACTCTCTGGCCGCCGTTTTAATGATATTCGCGATCGCCGCCTACAACCTGAGCGACCTGTCCCTGGCAACGGTACTTGTCAGCATGAAGATTTTGTTCATCGCGGTCTTCGTCTTCGTAGCCAGCCCCACCGCCACCCACGCGATTACCGATGCCGCCTTGCTGATCGGTGTCAAGCCCTGGGTAAAGGAGAAAAATCCCTCATGATCTGGCAGTTCGACCTACTCATTCTGCTTTTGGTGGTCATTTGCGGGGTGGCTACTATCACGATCCGGGATCTACTGTCGGCATCGGTCATCTTCGGCGTCTACAGTTTTCTCATGTGCATGCTCTGGGCCGAAATGGGGGCGGTGGACGTAGCCTTCACCGAAGCGACCGTCGGCGCCGGGGTCAGCACCGTTCTCTTCATCGCCGCCATTCTGCGCACCAACCGAAGGAGCAAGGATTGAAAGCGCTCGCCCTGATCGCCACGGTCATCACCGGCATTTTGCTGCTCTACGGCACCCGGGACTTTCCCGCCTGGGGTGATCCCCAGTCCCCGGCCAACCGTCACCTCTCGCCCTATTACATTGAGAACGCGGTGGCGGAGACGCATGTCCCCAACGTCGTCACGGCGGTACTCGGAGATTACCGGGGGTACGACACTATGTTCGAAACGGTGGTCATCTTCTGCGCCGGTATGGCCGTCGCCAGCGTCCTGCGGAGGAACAAGTCATGAAGCGACGTCTGGAACGGGCGGCGGAACAGCCTCTGGGGGATAGCGCCATCGTCAGGACCGGTGTACGCCTGCTGGTGCCCTTCATCCAGCTCTTTGGCTTGTATATCATCGTCCATGGCCATTACAGCCCGGGCGGGGGCTTCCAGGGGGGGGTGGTGCTCGGTTCCTCCTTCATCCTCCTCGCCCTGGCCTATGATCTGAAGACCTCGATCCGCCACTTTTCCCTGGGGGCCAATGCCGCGCTGGCCAACACCGGGGTGTTGATCTACACCGGCGTCGCCGTCCTGTGCGCAATCTTCGGCGGCCTTTTTCTCGACTACAGCGCCCTCGACAAACTCATTCCCCTGGGTCCGGTGGAATGGCGTTCCTTCGGCATTTTTCTGGTCGAGGTCGGGGTCGGGCTGGCGGTCATGAGCATCATGGTGTCGCTCTTCTGGGATCTTTCCTCAGGCGGCGAACTGGACGAGGGACTCTGACATGGACGCAATGCTTCAGGACGTCGTTGCCAAGTACAACTACTGGATCTATGTAGTGCTGATGATGATCGGTTTCTACGCCATGATCGGCAAGCGCAATCTGGTGAAAAAACTGCTGGGGATGAATATCTTTCAGACCGCGATCATTCTCTTTTTCGTTTCGATCGGGGTTAAGCGCGGCGGGGCCATCCCGATCCTGGACAAGTACAAGGTACTTGAGTCGGGGGTGGACGCGGCGCAAATCGTCAATCCCTTGCCTCACGTACTGATGCTTACCGCCATCGTCGTTTCGGTCAGCGTCACCGGGGTGGCCCTGGCGGTCATGCAGCGGATCCACCGGGAATACGGCACCCTCGAAGAAGATGAAATTCTGGAGAGGATCGGCGAATGACCTTTACCAATCTGCATCTCTACGCCTTGGCCACGCCCCTGCTGACGGCGTTTTTCGTCAATCTGCTCGGCCGCCTGTCGCGCAACTGGATCGCCCCACTGGTGGTTCTCTCCCTGTGCTTTTCCAGTGTCTTCTCGGGCGTGACGTTGTTCAACGTACTGAAGCACGGCGCTTACCGCTACACGGTGGGGAACTGGCAACCACCCTTCGGCATCGAACTGGTGATCGATCACTTGAGCGCCCTGATGATGGTTCTCGTCAGCGTGGTCGCGTTGGTCGCCACCCTGGCCTCCCTCAAGTGCGTGGAACGGGAGTTGCCGGGCCGTGAACACCTGTTCTTCACCCTCTACCTGATTCTCATCGCCGGTCTGATCGGCCTGGTGCTGACTGGCGACGCCTTCAATCTCTACGTCTTGCTGGAGATCACCTCCATCACTACCTACGGCCTGATCGCCATGGGTAAGGGACGCGCTCCCCTGGCGAGCTTCAACTACATCATCATGGGCTCCATCGGCGCCTGTTTTTACCTGCTTGGTGTCGGCTATCTCTACATCCTAACCGGCACCCTGAACATGGCCGACATCGCGTCGAGAATCGCCGGTCTCGACGCGCCGGCGGCGCTGGCCACCGCTTTTGGCTTCATCATGGTCGGTCTGTGGGTGAAGATGGCTTTTTTCCCGCTGCACTCTTGGCTCCCCAACGCCTACTCGCTGGCTCCCACCGGCGCCGGTCTGATGATCGCTCCGCTGATGACCAAGGTTACCGTTTACCTGATGATCCGGGTCATCTTCTCGGTATTCACCCCCAGCTATGCTTTTTTCCAACATGCCGGTGTGCAATCGGCCATCGTCTGGGTCGCGGCGGCCGCCATCGTCTGCGCCTCATCGCTGGCCCTGGCCCAGCGGGATCTGCGACGGATGCTGACCTTCATCATCGTCGCCGAAGTCGGCTACATGGTCGGCGGGGTTTGGCTGGCCAACACCCAGGGGATGACCGGGGCGATCCTGCATATCGTCAACGACGCCCTGATGACACTCTGCCTCTTCCTGGCGGCCGCGGCCATCTATTATCGCACCGGAAGCCTTAAGCTTGAAAATCTCAACGGGCTCTATCGAAAAATGCCCGTCACCATGGCAGCCTTCACCATCGGCGCCTTCGCCATGATCGGCATCCCCCCCACCTGCGGCTTTTTCAGCAAGTGGTATCTGATCATGGGCGGGATCGAGGCGGGCCAGTGGGGTTATGTCGGCGCGCTCCTCTTCAGTAGTCTGGTCAACGCCATTCTGTTCTTCCGCATCATTGAAATCGCCTTCTTTCCCAAGGGTGAACATGGACATGGTCATGGGCACGAACCGATCAGGATGGAAGAAGCGCCGTTTTTAATCCTGAAACCCCTGGTCCTGACGGCCATCGCCCTGATCGCGGTGGGCTTCGGTACCGGACCCTTGGTGAACAACATCATTCGCCTGGCCATTCCGGCCGGGTTCTGAGACCTCGGCCATGACCGGTATTCACCCTTTTCATCCTTCCATCCCTCGGGAATAAAGAGAGACTATGGCGTATCCATATTCCATCTGGCCCCTGGTCGCGATTCTCGTCTCCCTGCTGGCGACCTTGCCGATCATGGCCTTCAACGACCGGGCGCCCAACCTGCGCGAAGGCAGCACCCTGATGGCGGCGGTCGCCAAGTTCATGATCGTCGCCGCGATGATTCCCACCGTCATGCAGGGGGGCGGCTTCGAACTGACCCTGGCGGAAGTCATCCCGGGCGTGCCGATTCAGCTGCGGGTCGACGGCATGGGGCTCTTTTTCGCCCTGGTCGCGTCCTTCCTCTGGATCTTCACCTCCCTCTATTCCATCGGCTACATGCGCAGCCTCGGGGAGCATGATCAGACCCGTTATTTCGCTTCCTTCGCGGTGGCTATTTCCGCCACCATCGGCGTGGCCTTCTCGGCCAATCTGCTGACCATGTATCTTTTCTACGAGATGCTTTCCCTGTCGACCTACCCGCTGGTCGCTCACGAACAGACCGCCGAGGCACGAGCCTCGGGCCGGAAATATCTTACCTACATTCTCGGTACCTCCATCGGGCTGGTTCTGCCGGCCATGCTCATCACCTATCAGGCCGCCGGCACCCTTGACTTCACCCAGGGCGGCATTCTGACCGGCTGCGCCTCGCCGAATACCGTCGCCCTGCTGCTGGTCCTCTTCATCTTCGGTTTCGCCAAGGCCGGGATCATGCCCTTTCACGGCTGGCTGCCGGCGGCCATGGTGGCGCCGACGCCGGTCAGCTCCTTCCTCCACGGCGTGGCGGTGGTCAAGGTCGGGGTTTTCTCCATCCTCCGGGTGATATTCGACATCTTCGGCCCCGACCTGCTGCGCGATCTGAATCTCGGGGTAGTCATCGCCACCATCGCCTCGATCACCATCCTCACGGCCTCGCTGGTCGCGCTGACCCAGGACAACCTCAAGCGGCGCCTCGCCTATTCGACCATCGGCCAACTCTCCTACATGATTCTCGGCGCCGGCATGCTGACGGCGGCGGGGATGACCGGCGGCGTGCTGCACATCGCTATGCACGCCTTCGGCAAGATCACCCTCTTCTTCTGCGCCGGGGCGATCTACGTCGCCCATCACAAAAAATACATCAGCCAGATGGACGGTCTCGGCCGCAAGATGCCGATCACCTATTTGGCTTTTTTCCTCGGCTCCATGAGCATCATCGGCATGCCGCCGATGGGGGGCTTTCTGAGCAAGTGGAATCTGGTCATCGGCGCTTTTGAAGCGCAGCAGATCGTGCTGGTGGTGGTGCTATTGGTCAGCTCTCTTCTCAATGCCGCCTATTTCTTCCCCATCGTCTACCGGGGATTTTTCGCCAAACTCCCCGAAGGCGAGACGGAATCCGGGGTTCAGGAAGCGCCGCTCTTCTGCCTGCTGCCCCTGTCGATCACGGCGCTCTGCTCCCTGGTTCTGTTCTTCTTTCCCCAGATCTTTCTAGGATTGATCCGGGTCGCCCTTTTCCCCTAGCGCGTTCGCCAGGAGGTTTCCATGAGTCACGAGTCCCGGCACGACCCCCACGGGGAGGAATTAATGATCTTGGCCCATGATCCGGTTCCCGGCTTTCGCCCGGTGTTCGCCGTCATCTTCGCGGTCAGTTGTCTCTATCTCGCTTACGTTTTGTTCACCACCCTGTGAGGTAACACGGATGAAAAGAGAACCGGAATGCCCCGACCAGCAGGTCCGTCCGGACGGCGCCAGGGAAGAAAAACCGGGCATCTTCGACAACCCGCGAAACGTTCAGCGCCTGCTCCAAGGCTTTTACAGCTGCGTGGTGATCCTGCTTTTGGTCGACCTCTTCTACCACAAGCACGCACTCTTCCCCTGGGAAGAGAAATTCGGCTTCTACGCCATTTACGGCTTCGTCGCCTGCGTCATCCTGGTACTGGTGGCCAAATATATCCTGCGTCCCCTGGTCATGCGCAAAGAGGACTACTATGATTAATGCTCTGCCGCCCGCAGTCATCCTCATCGTTGGCGCACTGCTGGTTCCCCTGCTCAAGGGGCGGCTTAAGCAGGCCTGGATGCTGTTGCTCCCCATTGCCAGCTTCGTTAACCTGTTGTCGATTCCCGCCGGCACCCACTGGAGTTTCCAGTTCATGGACTATGAACTGGTGCTTGGCCAACTTGACCGCCTCAGTCTGGTGTTTGGTTACATCTTCCACCTGATCGCCTTTATCACTAACCTCTATGCCCTGCATGTGGAAGACCGGGTGCAAAATATCGCCGGGCTGGCCTATGCCGGGGCCGCCCTGGGGGTAATCTTTGCCGGGGATTTCTTTACCCTCTTCGTTTTCTGGGAGCTGCTGACCGTCTGTGCTACTTTTCTGGTGCTGGCCCGGCGCACTCCCGATGCCTTTGGCGCCGGTTTCCGTTACTTCATGGTCCATGTCGCCGGCGGTCTCTGCCTGCTGGCCGGTATCCTGCTCCATGTGCAACAGACCGGCAGCGTGGCCGTCACCTTCCTCGGCCTGAACGGCCTCGCCTCGTACCTGATCTTCATCGGTGTCGGCGTGAACTGCGCCTGGCCGCTGCTGCACACCTGGCTGACCGACGCCTATCCGGCCTCGACCGTGACCGGCACCATCTATCTGTCGGCCTTCACCACCAAGGCGGCGGTCTACCTGCTGGCCCGCTCCTTCGCCGGTACCGACGCCCTGATCTGGATCGGCGCGGTCATGGCCGGCTTCCCCATCTTCTATGCGGTCATCGAAAACGACCTGCGCCGGGTCCTCGCCTACAGCCTGATCAACCAGGTCGGTTTCATGGTCGTCGGCATCGGCATCGGCACCGAACTGGCGGTAAACGGCGCCGTCGCCCACGCCTTCAACGACATCCTTTTCAAAGGCCTGTTGTTCATGACCATGGGCGCCGTTCTATACCGTACCGGCAAGATCAACGCCACCGATCTCGGCGGCCTCTACAAATCGATGCCCTGGACCTGCGCCTTCTGCATTGTCGGCGCCGCTTCGATCTCCGCCTTCCCGCTTTTTTCCGGTTTCGTCAGCAAATCGATGGTCATGGAGGCTGCCGCCCACGACAACCTGCGGCTGGTCTGGTTCGTGCTGCTCTTCGCCTCGGCCGGGGTCTTCCACCATGCCGGGATCAAGATCCCCTTCTTCGCTTTCTTCTCCCATGACTCGGGACTGCGTTGCAAGGAAGCCCCCCGGCACATGCTGCTGGCCATGGGCCTGACCGCGTTTCTCTGTATTTTTATCGGCAGCTTTCCCCAGTATCTCTACCGCCTGCTCCCCTACGCCACCGACTATCAACCCTATACCGTCTCCCATGTCGTGGCCCAGACCCAGCTCCTCTTCTTTTCGGCGCTTGCCTTCACCCTGCTGCTGCTATCCGGAATTTATCCGGCGGAAATCCGCAGCGTCAATGTTGACGCCGACTGGTTCTACCGCAAAGGGGGGCGCCTCTTCTACACCCTGAGTGACCGGATTTTCAACGGCCTCAACAGTTGGGCGGACCGCATTTTCGTCCGGGGGATTCCCGGCGCCCTGGCCCGCTTCTTTGCCGACCCCGGTGCCAATATCCAGAAAAGTGTCGCGCATCTGACAGCGGGCACGAGCGGGGATCTGGCCGCCATCGACGCGGCCATTGAGCGCCGCAGCCGGCTCGGCGCCTACCCGGTGGGGATCGGGGTGCTGCTCGCGGTCCTTTGCCTCTCGGTGATGTCCTTCATCTTTTTCTGGTGACCCTGACAGGGCGGCCGCTCACCCCGGCCGCCCTTTTTGCTCATGACCTCCCTCTACCTGCACATCCCCTTCTGCGCCCGCAAGTGTCCCTATTGCGATTTTTTTTCCACCGACCGCCATTCCCCGGCGCTGCTGGCGGAGTATGTCGAACTGCTGCTCAAACAGCTGGAGTCGGCCGCGGCCGCCGAAGTCTGGGAGGGGCCGCTGACGACGGTCTTTTTCGGCGGCGGCACCCCTTCGCTGCTGACGCCGGAACAGCTTGGCCGGATTCTGCGAGCAGCCGCCGCCCGCTTTGGTTTCGCCGCCGATTGTGAAATCAGCCTGGAAGCCAACCCCGGCACCCTCTCCCCTCAATCCCTCGCCGGCTACCGTGCCGCCGGGGTCAACCGCCTCTCCCTCGGCGCCCAGTCCCTCGATGATCGGGCCCTGGCCCAGCTTGGCCGCATCCACAGCGCCGCCGAGATTCGCCAGGCGGTGGCCTGGAGTCGCGCGGCGGGCTTCACCAATCTCGGTCTCGACCTGATCTATGCCCGCCCCGGCCAAAGCCTGGCCGAGCTGGAACGGGAACTTGTCGCCTTTCTCGCCCTGGAACCGGAACACCTCTCCTGCTACGGCCTGAGCGTCGAGGAGGAGACCCCTTTCCATGCCCTTCAGCGGCATGGGGGCCTGGCCCTTCCCGACGAACAGAACTACGCCCGGCAGTTTACTCTCCTCCATGAACGCCTTGCCGAAGCCGGCTTTGCTCACTACGAAATCTCCAATTACGCCCGCCCCGGCCGGGAATGCCGTCACAACCTCGGTTACTGGCATCGCCAGGGATGTCTGGCCCTCGGTGCCGGCGCCCATGCCTTCGATCCCGCCGGCTGGGGCCGGCGCCTGGCGGCCCCCGGCGATCTTGACGCCTGCCGGAAGACGCTGGAGATGGGGCGCGATCCCCTGCTGGAGCTGGAATGCTTTGACCGCGCCGGGGCCATGGCCGAAACCCTCTACCTCGGCCTGCGCACCGCCGAGGGAGTCGACGACCGGGATTTCACCGCGCGCTTCGGAAAATCCCTCGGCGAACACTTCGCTCCGGCCATCGCCCGCGCCGGCAGCCATCTGCGCCATGAAAACAACCGCTGGGCCTTCGACCTTTGCGGCTGGCTGATCTTCGATCACCTGATCCTCCCCTTTCTCTGACCGGCGGCTGAAGTGCGAACGTTTTTCAGCGCCCCGGCCGACCGCGCCACCTGAACCGCCCCCCTTTAGCCGGAGAAAATGCCCTGTATTAGGGGGCTTTGCCCTTGACAAAGAAAAGGGGCATTGTTATGTTGTGCGACGTTAGCACTCGGAAGTGATGAGTGCTAAGGCAATGACGGCCGGGGCTTTCCGGCTTGAGTTTTTTGGGGCCGGATAAACCATGAGCGATGAACTCAACGAGCGTAGTCGGCGCATTCTCGAAGCGATCGTCGAGGATTACATCGGCACCGCCGAACCGATCGGTTCGCGGGCGGTGACCCGCCGCCACCATCTCGGCCTGTCGCCGGCGACGGTGCGCAACGTCATGGCCGATCTCGAAGAGATGGGCTACATCGTCTCTCCCCACACCTCGGCGGGGCGGGTGCCGACCGAAAAGGGCTACCGTTTTTACGTCGACACCCTGTTGCAGGTCGGGCAGCTCGACTCGCAACAGAAAAGCCGCATCGAAGACTATTACCGCATCGACGGTCTGCGCGTCGAAGAGCGGCTGCGGGAGGCGGGGAAGGTGCTTTCGGCCATTTCCAGCTACACCGGGGTGGTGATGACGCCGCGCTTCAACTGCACGGTCTTCCGCCATATCGAGTTTCTCAAACTCTCCCAGGGGCGGCTGCTGGTCATCTTTGTCTCCCGTTCCGGCATGGTGCAGAACAAGGTCATCGAAACCGACCTTTCCCTTTCCCAAGCGGAACTGGAGCATATTTCCAACTATCTCAACCAGACCCTCAGCGGCCTGAGCATCCAGGAGATCAAAGCCAAGATCGTCCGGGAAATGGCCGAGGAGAAAGCGATCTACGACAAACTGCTGAGCCGCGCCCTGGAACTCTCGCAAGAGGCCATGAGCGATGAATTGGGTGGCCAGGTCTACATCGAAGGGGCCGCCAATATTCTGGAACAGCCCGAATTCAAGGATCTGGAACGGATGAAACGGCTCTTTCGGACCTTCGAGCAGAAGAGCCTGCTGGTCGAACTGCTCGACAAAAGCCAGCAGGCGCGAGGAGTGCAGATTTTCATCGGCAGCGAGTCCGAATACCGGGAAATCGAGGGGTGCAGCCTGATAACCGCCAACTATTCGAGCAGCCGGGGAACGATCGGCACCCTCGGGGTGATCGGCCCCAGCCGCATGAACTATTCCCAGGTGATTCCCGTGGTCGACTACACCGCGCGCCTGGTCAGCCAGATTCTCGAAAACGAATTGGAATAGTCAGACACAGGAGAACGTATATCGTGGCAAAAAAATCCGAACACATTAAAGAGCAGTCCCCGCCCGTCAGCGAAGAGGCTCCCGCCGAGGTCACCGAGGAAACGGGCGCGGCCGAGACCCGGGAATCCGTTCCGAGCCTGGAGGAACAGCTGGCGGCGGCGCAGGAAGTGGCGCGGAAGAACTGGGATCTCTATCTGCGCGAACGGGCCGACCTGGAGAATTTCCGGCGCCGCGCCCAGAAGGAGAAAGAAGATCTGGCGCGCTTCGCCAACGAAAACATCCTCAAGGAACTGCTGCCGGTGCTGGACAATCTCGAGCGGGCTCTCGAACACGCCCGCCAGGAAGGCGGCGCGGGGGAGGAAAGTTTGCGTCAGGGGGTGGAGATGACCCTGGGGCTCTTTGTCAAAAGTCTGGAAAAATTCGGCGTCACCCCGATCCAGGCGGAAGGGGCGCCCTTCGATCCGGCCTGGCACGAAGCGATGGGGCAGCTGGAAAGCGCCGAGCATCCAGCCAACACGGTGGTGAAGGAGTTGCAGAAGGGCTACCAGCTCAACGGCCGTCTGCTCCGCCCCACCCTGGTCATGGTGGCCAAGGCGCCCGCCGCCTAGCCGACCTGCTTAATCCACAAAAAATCACCCGTTAAAAGGGCTCAACACAAGGAGGAAAACATCATGGGTAAAGTCATCGGTATCGACCTCGGCACCACCAACTCGTGCGTGGCGGTCATGGAAGGCGGCGAGCCGGTCGTCATCGCCAACTCGGAAGGGGCCCGCACCACACCGTCGATGGTCGCCTTCGCCGAAAACGGCGAGCGCCTGGTGGGGCAGCAGGCCAAGCGGCAGGCGGTCACCAATCCGGAAAACACCCTCTATGCCATCAAGCGTCTGATCGGCCGCAAGTTCGATTCGGAAGCGGTGCAGAAAGACATCCAGATCAGCCCCTTCAAGATTCTCAAGGCGGACAACGGCGACGCCTGGGTCGAGGTCCGGGGCAAGAAGTAC
The DNA here is from genome assembly GCA_034002365.1 of Trichloromonas sp. Classification (GTDB taxonomy): domain Bacteria; phylum Desulfobacterota; class Desulfuromonadia; order Desulfuromonadales; family Trichloromonadaceae; genus Trichloromonas. The sequence goes on along the minus strand of JAVFAR010000003.1, from coordinate 57,659 downwards.
AGCCCGCCGGAAATCTCGGCGATGATCCTGCAGAAAATGAAGCAGACGGCGGAAGACTATCTCGGCGAGGAAGTGACCGACGCGGTCATTACCGTCCCCGCCTACTTCAACGACTCCCAGCGCCAGGCGACCAAGGATGCCGGCAAGATCGCCGGTCTCAATGTGTTGCGTATCATCAACGAGCCGACCGCCGCCTCCCTCGCCTACGGCCTGGACAAGAAGAAGGAAGAGAAGATCGCGGTCTTCGACCTCGGCGGCGGGACCTTCGATATCTCTATCCTTGAACTGGGAGACGGCGTCTTCGAGGTCAAGTCGACCAATGGCGACACCTTCCTCGGCGGCGAGGACTTCGATCAGCGCATCATCGACTACGTGGCCGGCGAGTTCAAGAAGGAGCAGGGGATTGACCTGCGCAGCGACAAGATGGCCCTGCAACGCCTCAAGGAAGCGGCGGAGAAGGCCAAGTGCGAGCTCTCCAGCTCGATGGAGACGGAGGTCAATCTGCCCTTCATCACCGCCGACGCCAACGGGCCGAAACACCTGCTCATCAAGCTGACCCGCGCCAAGCTGGAAAGCCTCTGTGAAGACCTGCTCAACAAGCTGGTCGAGCCGTGCAAAACCGCCATCAAGGATGCCGGTCTGTCGGCCTCGGATATCGACGAAGTCATCCTGGTCGGCGGCATGACCCGCATGCCGGCGGTACAGAAGCGGGTTCAGGAGATCTTCGGCAAGACACCCAACAAAGGGGTCAATCCCGACGAGGTCGTCGCCATCGGCGCCGCCATCCAGGGGGGCGTGCTCAAAGGCGAAGTCAAAGACGTCCTGCTGCTCGACGTCACCCCGCTGTCGCTGGGGATCGAGACCCTCGGCGGCATCATGACCAAGCTGATCGAGAAGAACACCACCATCCCCTGCAAGAAGAGCCAGATCTTCTCTACCGCCGCCGACAACCAGCCGGCCGTTTCGGTGCACGTGCTGCAGGGCGAGCGGGAAATGGCTTCCGACAACAAAACCATCGGCCGTTTCGAGCTGGTCGGCATTCCCGCCGCGCCCCGCGGCGTCCCCCAGATCGAGGTGACCTTCGACATCGACGCCAACGGCATTCTCCACGTCTCGGCCAAGGATCTCGGCACCGGCAAGGAGCAGTCGATCCGCATCACGGCCTCCAGCGGCCTCACCGATGCCGAAATCGAGAAGATGGTCAAGGACGCCGAGGCCCATGCCGGCGAGGACAAGAAGAAGCGTGAGCTGATCGAAGCCCGTAATCAGGCCGACAGCCTGGCCTACAGCACCGAGAAATCGCTGCAGGAACACGGCGACAAGATCGACGCCGAAACCAAGGGCAAGATCAACCGCGCCCTGGAAGATCTCAAGAAGGCGATGGAAGGCGACAACGCCAAGGAGATCCAGCAGAAGACCGAGGCTCTCGCCCAGGCCTCCCACAAGCTGGCCGAGGCCATTTACGCCAAGGCCCAGGCCGAAGGGGCCGGTGAAGGCGCGACCACGGAGAATGTCGGTAAAAAAGGTGACGATAACGTGGTCGACGCCGAGTTCGAGGACGTCGATGAGAACAAGAAATAATCGGGATTTTTCGATTTTCCGGTACGAGGTAGGGGCGCGGCATGCTGCGCCCCTGCATTTTTTATGAAAGAAGGACCGTCCCTTGGCTAACGGCAAACGCGACTATTACGAAGTTCTCGGCGTCAATCGCAACGCCGGCGAAACCGAGATCAAGAAGGCCTACCGGCGTCTCGCCCTGCAGTATCACCCGGACAAAAACCCCGGCGACAAGCAGGCCGAAGAACGTTTCAAGGAGTTGACCGAAGCCTACGCGGTCCTCTCCGACGCCCAGAAACGGGCGACCTACGACCAATTCGGCCATGCCGGCCTGGGGGGCGGCGGCGGTTTTTCTTCCGAAGGCTTCGGTTCCGGCGGCAGTCCTTTCGAAGATATTTTCGGCGACATTTTCGGGGATATCTTTGGCGGGGGCGGCTCCCGGCGCGGCCGGGGGCGGCGCGGCGACGATCTGCGCTACAACCTCAGCATCTCCTTCGAGGAGGCCGCCTTCGGCCTGGAGACCAAGGTCCAGATCCCCCGCCATCAGACCTGCGAGGCCTGCGCCGGCTCCGGCGCGAAGAAGGGGACCAGCCCGAAAACCTGCCCGACCTGCCAGGGGGCCGGTCAGGTCCGTTATCAGCAGGGATTCTTCTCCCTCACCCGCCCCTGTCCCACTTGCGGCGGCGAGGGGCGGATCATCGAAAGCCCCTGCCCGGAATGTCGCGGCACCGGCAAAACCAAGGGCAAGAAGACCATCTCCCTGAAGATCCCGCCGGGGGTCGAGACCGGCAACCGCCTCAAGCTCAACGGCGAAGGGGAAATCGGCTCCCAGGGCGGTCCTCCGGGAGATCTCTACGTGGTCATCACGGTGAAGGACCACCCGATCTTCAAACGCGAGGGGCAGGACGTCATCTGTGAAACGCCCATTTCTTTCGTGCAGGCAGCTCTGGGCTGCGAAATTGAGGTACCGACCCTCGACGGTAAGCTGAAGATCAAGGTTCCGGCCGGCACCCAGTCAGGCAAGGTGCTCACCCTTTCCGGCAAGGGCATCCCCAGCCTGCAAGGCTACGGCCGGGGGGATCAGCTGGTGGTTCTGCGGGTCGAAACCCCGACCAAGCTGAGCGCCAGGCAAAAAGAACTGCTGGAAGAGTTCGCCCGGGAAAGTGGCGAGGACATGCATCCCATGGGCAAGAGTTTTTTCGATAAGGTCAAGAATCTGTTCGATTGAGGGATTTTCCCGGGAGGGGCTCATGGCCGGTCGCCGCGCCGTCTGGTGCATTACCGCTTTGCTGATCTTGATGACGGCTTTTTCCGCCGTTGCCGCGCCGACCGGCGATCCCGCCTTGAAACAGGGGCTTTCCGCCTATGAGGCGGGGGACCGTCAGGAAGCCCTGTCCCTGCTGCGCGGCTTTGTCATCCGTAATTTCCAGGATCCCGATCTGCCCACCGCCTACCTCTACCTGGCCCGCATCTTCCAGGAGCAGGGGAGCCCGGCGGAAGCCCTGCTCTACACCGGCCGCATTCCCGAGGAGCAAAAAGGGGCCGAAGCCCTGCTCATCGAAGGGCTGGCCCTGGCGGCAACCGAAAAGAAGGAGCCGGCTCTCGCCCGCCTGCTCAAGAGTAACCCGGCGCAGCTATCCCCCGGCGATCAGCTCCGCCGGGGAGCGGCCCTGGCCGAGATCCAGGCGTCTCTAGGCCAGAACCTGGAGGCGCTCACGGCGATCCAGCGGCACGGCGAAGGACGCGACGAAAGTCTGCTCGCTCAGGCCCACGACATCTTGAAACAGCTCTCCAACGGCGAGCTCGCCGAAGCCGTCTTCATGTTCCAGGGAACGCCGTTGGGCCAGGATGCCCGCACCGAGCAAGCCAACCGCGCCTTTCATCAGGGTCTCACGGAACAGGCGAAAACCCTGCTGGCACAGGTGTTACAGAGTGCCGTCCCCTTTCCCTACCGGCATGAGGCCGAGACTCTGTGGCTGGCCCTCGCCGCCTCATCCTCGCCTTCCCCCTCCTCCTACCCGCCGGTAGCTGCCGTCAACCCGTTCCCTTCGGCGCCAACGATGTCTTCCGGGCGCGCCCTCGGGGTACTCCTTCCCCTCCAAGGGCGCCACGCCCCTTTCGCCCAACTGATCCGGCAAGGAATGGAATTCGCCCTGGAAGAGCACAACCAGAGCCGACCCGGTTGTCGTCTGGTGGTTCGCGATTCGGGCACAACAGCCGAGGAAAGCAGCCGTGCCGTCAGCGAACTGGCTGCCGACCCGACCATCCTGGCCATCGCCGGTCCCATCACCGGCGGCGCCGCCACCGTCTGCGCCCGCCAGGCCCAACTGTTGCGCATCCCGCTCTTTGCCCTGACCCCGAAAGAGGGCATTCCCGAGATCGGCGACTTCATCTTCCGCCACTCCCTGACCCCGCAAGCCCAGGTCGAAGCGCTGCTGAGCCAGGCCATGGAGCGCCGGGGGCTGAGCCGTTTCGCCGTCCTCTATCCTGAAAACTCGCAGGGCAAGACACTGGCGGGCGTCTTCGTCAACGCCGTTCTCCGGCGGGGCGGCCAAATTGTCGCCACCGAAGGCTACGGGGAAAACCTCAATGACTTCCGAATCCCTCTGCGTCTGGTCAAAGGGGAAGATCCCAACATAAACGCCTCTACAACCAACGATCCCCCCCGCTTCGAGGCCCTCTTTCTTCCCGATTATCCCGAAAAAATCAGCCTGATCGCGCCCCAACTCAGCTATTACGGCCTGCAGGATGTGCAACTGCTCGGGATTTCGGGCTGGAAATCCCCGGAACTTCTCCGCTCTTCCGGTCGATATCTGCAAGGGGCGATTTTCGCCGACGGCTTTTATGCCGAGGCCGGCGCCGCCAACGTTCGCCGTTTCGTAGAGGCCTACAGCGCCCGCTACGGCGTCCCCCCCAGTATTCTCGAAGCACAGGGTTACGATGTCGCCAGCCTCCTCCTGCAACTCATGGTCCACCCCCAGGTTCAGGACCGACAGAGCCTGCGCGACACCCTCTCCCGGGTGGAAAATTTCTCCGGAGCCGCCCGCCCCTTCACCATCGCCGCCAACGGCGAAACCCAACAATCTTTGTGGCTTCTGACCGTGGCTGGTGACGGCTTCGCCGAGTTGCCATGAGCCTCCGGCAGCGCTTACCGATTCTGCTGTTGCCTTTGGCCTTCAGCGCCTGTCTTTCTTCCGCGCCGCCACCGAGCGTCCCGGTACCGGGTCTGGCCACCGGTGTTTATGGCCGGATCAGCGCCGCCCCCGGCGCACCCGATCCGGCGGCGACGGTTTACGCCTACCGCAACGCCGCGAGCAATCTGCGCGGACCGGCCGACTTCGCCGCCCCGGCCGACGCCCAGGGAGATTATTTTCTCGACTGCGGCCCCGGCGACTTTTACCTGGTTGCCCGCTCGCGGCGAGCCGGCGGCGACAGCGGGCCGCCCCGACCAGGGGATGCCTGGGCGCTGCCGGAAAGAAATCCGGTACAGGTCAGGGACGGAGAACGGATTCGGGTCGACTTTCGGCTGCACAGCCTTTCCCAGCGCCCGATTCTCGGGGACACCACCCTCACCGGGGGAACAACCGGCGTCACCGGACGTCTTCTCGACGCCCAAGGCCGCCCCGCCGGCGGCGCTTTCGTCCTCGCCTACCGCGACGGCAACCGCCATCGCATGCCCGACCACACCTCCCTTCCCGCCGGGGAAGATGGCCGCTTTACCCTCTATCTGCCCACGCCCGGCAACTGGTGCCTGGCCGCCCGGTCCCAGACCCGGGGACAACCCCTGCCCGGAGAACCTTACGGCATCCCGGAGACGAACCAAGGCTGTCCCGCCATCCCCGAAAATGCCCTGCTCGATATCGGCACCATCGTCCTCAAACCTTACCGCCGCTGAAACCGGTGCAAAAAAAACCCCGTTCGATAAGGAGCGGAGCCGGGGTGTTTTCGGGTTGATCCGTCAGCTAGAAAAGTTTCGGCTGTTTGACCACTTCCAACATGGTGATGTCGAAGGTCAGATCCCGTCCTGCCAGAGGATGGTTGCCGTCGAGGGTCAGGGTCTGGTCGCTGACTGCGACAACCTCCACGATGCGCCGGCTGTTGTCGTGACCGGTGATCTCCAGACGTTCGCCGACGCGGGGATTGAGCTTTTCCGGAAGCCGCGCCCGGTCGATCTCCTCGATCCGTTCCGGTAGCTTTTGCCCGTAAGCCTCGGCGGCGGGGATGATGACGGTGCGTTTTTCTCCCGTCACCATGCCGGTCACGGCCGATTCGAAGCCCGGGATCACTTCTTTCTTGCCGATGACAAACTGCAAGGGACGGTCGTCGGGGGAGGCGTCGAAGATCTCGCCGTTGCTCAATTTGCCCGTATACTGAACGGTCACGATATCGCCTTTGGCCGCTGGTAACATTTTTTCTTTCCTTTCTCTCCTCGGGGTTGGCTACATCTCATAAAAACTACGGTAAGATACCCCCTTGACCCATTCCTGTCAATTTTTCCTCTGGCTGTACCCGGCGGCGGCCGGGATTGTTTCTTTGCCCTTCTCATCGTTTGATTATTAAAAAAAAGACTGCTAATATGCCCCTTCATTTACGTTTACATAACCCTCACTTATCCACTCGACCAACCTGGCTCGCCTGCCGGTACCGCTCGCTATACCGAGCGATGCCTCATTCAAACTGACCAAAGGATTTTTCCATGAGCGGCACTTCCGACGAAAAACTCAAAGGTATCGCCAATCTGTTCGACAAAACCGAACTTAAAAGTTTCATCCTCAACTACCTGATTATCCTGATGGTGATCGAAGGCCTCATCTTCTTCGTCTGCTTCGTCATTCACCTCTCTTCCCCCGACGCATCCTTCCCCTGGCGCCCCTACATCTTCGCCTCTTTCATCGCACCGGTGGCCATCACCTTCATGTTCGGGGTCGTCATCCTCTTTTTTAACAAGTACCTGTATGATTACTCCCATTCGACAAGCAAGGAGTTGGCGTCCGGGTTCGGCGGCGACCTTTCCTCCCCCTCCAAGTTGCAGGTGGCCCTTAACATTACCCGCCAGGTTCCCTTCCTGCTCGGTCTGCTCATGCTGGTGCTGGCCGCCGGGATCATCTACAAGATCGACGATATTCTCATTTTTATCGGCCATGCCGGCGAACGGGCGGCCTTTTATCTCCTTGCCTCCCTCGGTGTCCTCCTCGGGGTCGCGGCGGTCTTCGCCATGGTCTGGATGTATCTCAGTTATCGCCTGCGGCGGGAGAAGCTCAACCACCAGTATCAGTATCGCCGGGATGTGGCCGAACGCCTGGGGCTGGTCATCCTCGATGATAATTCGGTTTTCGACCGGGAGGGCAAGTCGATCAGCCTCGACAACTCGACCACACAGATAACCGACAAGCCCCACGAGGACGATCAGAGCATCACATTGATTCCGACCCTGCCCGACGAGGGGGAAGAAGAGGACGAAACGAAAAAGGATTGATCCCAAAAAGGAGCATCCCCTTCTACCAATGATCAACGGCCCATGCGCTAGCACGCATGGGCCGTTTTGTTTCACGTGAAATGAAATGAACACGGTTCAGGGGGAACGGGTAATCCCCTGGCGCGGACAGAGGTCAAGCACCGGACAGAGACTGCAATGGGGAATGGGCGCCTTGCACAGGGCTCGGCCGTGGAGGATGAGGACATGGCTGGTTTGGGTCCAGCGCTCCTTGGGAAGAAGTCGGCAGAGATCCCTCTCGATGCGCACCGGGTCACTTTCCCGGGTCCAGCCGAAGCGCCCGGCCAATCGCTTGACGTGGGTATCGACAACCATGCCGGGGGTCGCGAAGACGTTACCCAGAACGACGTTGGCGGTCTTGCGCCCGACCCCGGGGAGGGCGACCAGATCTTCCATCCGCCGCGGCACCTCTCCGCCGTGGTGAAAAACCAGCGCTTGGGCGCAACCGATAATGTTTTTCGCCTTGTTCCGGAAAAATCCGGTGGAACGGATAAGATCTTCGAGTTCGGCGGGATCGCCGGCGGCCAGGGCCTGGGCATCGGGATAGCGGGCAAAGAGGGCGGGCGTGACCTGGTTGACGCGGACATCGGTACACTGCGCCGAAAGAATGGTGGCGATAAGCAGCTCCAGGGGATTGCGATAGAACAAGGCGCAACGGGCATCGGGATAGAGTCCTTCGAGACGCTCCAGCAGAATCAGGGCCCGGCGCCGGCTCATCCCCCTTTTCGGGTTCTTTTCAACACCCTTATCCACAAGTGTGCATAACCTTTTCAGCCCGGGGCCACTTCCATCCGGCTCCGTTTGAGTTTTTCCGCCCGCAGGAAGGTGCGCGGGTCGGTGACCTCGACGGTGACGATCAGCGGCAGGTGACGACAGGCCTGGCGAGCGGCGGTGTTTCTCGGTATGTGGCTGTCGATGATGTGCAGATGACCGCGGTAATAGGCACGATCACGGTCGATCAGCGGCAGGGAGGCGGGGTAGGTGCCGCGCCAGAAGGAGCGGACGGCCTTTTTCAGATGGAGGTTGAGGGCGAGGTTGCCGGCGCCCCAGAAGGTGTCGGCAAAATCGCCGAGGAGCAACGTGGCACAGGTCAGAGAGCGGTCACCGAGGAGATCTGGACCGACCAGAGTGGCGATCTGCCGTTGTCGCGCGGAGCGTTCCGCGGTCAGGCGCAGGTTGAGCAGATGCAGACGTTTCCCGTCGACATCGAGATCGGCACGAAGCAGGCAACCGCCCTCCCCCAGATCGTAGCCCTGAACCCCTTTGAGCGGAGCGTAGGCGAGCCAACCGCAGCCGGGCGCCTGGGGGGCGCTATAGGCGCGCATCCCGAGCCGGCGAGCGAGATAGTCAAGCTGATCGGGGAGTGTCGTGGTGGCGAGATCCTGCACCGCCAGGACATCCGGTGCCGCTTCCTTGACCACCGCGACAACCCGCTCGGGATCGACCCGGCCGTCCGCGCCCCGACACTCCCCTACACAGTATGTCATGATGCGGATGGTGGTCACGTTTCGCTCCCCCGGGGGGCCGACGGTTTTCTTCCCGTCGGCAGCAGCTTTCAGATCCTCGGCCGATAGGCTACTGCCCCTCTTGCAGTACCTGCACGTCGCGAATGATCACCGGCTCGACCGGCATATCCTTGAACATACCATTGCCGCCGGTCTTTTTCGCGGCGATGGCGTCGACCACTTCCATCCCCTGGACGACCTGACCGAAGACGGCATAGCCGTAAGTCGCCGGCGACACGCCTTTGTGATCGAGAAAATCGTTGTCTTTGTGGTTGATGAAAAATTGGCTGGTGGCGCTGTCGATGACATTGGTGCGAGCCATGGCGATGGTGCCGCGCAGGTTTTTCAAGCCGTTGGCGGCTTCATTTTTGATCGGGGGAAGGGTCTCCTTGCGCTTCATGCCGGCGGTGAAGCCCCCGCCCTGGACCATGAAGTCCTTGATGACCCGATGAAAAATGGTATCTTGGTAGAACCCCTGCTCGGCGTAGGCGACAAAGTTCGCCACCGACAGCGGCGCTTTTTCCCGGTTCAGTTCCACCTTGATGTCGCCGAGGCTGGTCCGGATCAGGGCAAACTCCCCGGCCAAGGCGGTCGTGGAAAAAAGCAGAAAAAACAGGCAGACGCCGATGAAACGCTGAATCATGGGGAAATCCTCCGTGGTGGTCGGTTCAGGCCGCTTCGGCCTTGAGGCCGCGCAGCATCAGGTCGGTGACGGCTTGGCGGGGATCCTTATTTTCGTAGAGGATCCGGTACATCTGTTCGGTAATCGGCATATCGACGCCGAGACGGCAGGCCAGCTGATAGGCGGAGAGCGTGGTTTTCACCCCCTCGGCGACCATCCTCATCCCGGCGAGAATCTCCGCCAGGGTGCTTCCCCGCCCCAGTTCCATACCGACGGTGCGGTTGCGGGAGAGGTCGCCGGTGCAGGTCAGCACCAGATCGCCCATTCCCGCCAGGCCGGCGAAGGTTGCCGGGTTGGCGCCCAGAGCGAGGCCCATGCGGTTCATTTCCGCCAGCCCCCGGGTGATCAGGGCCGCTCGGGTATTATAACCGAAGCCGAGGCCGTCGGAAACTCCCGCGGCCAGGGCAATGACGTTTTTCAACGCCCCGCCCAGTTCCACCCCCATCACGTCGTCGTTGGTGTAGACGCGAAAATAGGGGGTGCTGAAGACCTCCTGGGTCGTCGCTGCCGCCTGCCCATCACTGGAAGCGGCGACAACGGCGGTGGGCATTTCCGCCGCCACCTCGCGGGCGAAAGAGGGGCCGGACAGAAAGGTCAGGCGCTTTCGGCTCTTGGGGCCCAGGCAGTCGCCGATAACCTCCGCCATGGTCTGCAAGGTGTCGTTCTCAATCCCCTTGGAGGCGGAAACGAGCAGCGTCTCCTCGCCAATTTCGCCGGCAATCCCGGAGACGACCTGACGCATGACCTGAGAGGGGGGGACAAGGAGGATCATTTGGCGCCCGCGCACCGCCGCTTGCAGATCGGCGGTGAAATCGAGCTGGGGGGAGAGGGAAAAACCGGGGAGATAGAGGTCGTTTTCCCGGCTGGAAACTATGCGTGCGGCGAGATCCTGCTCATAGATCCAGAGAGTGACCTGATGCCCCTTTTTCGCCAACAGATTGGCCAGGGTCGTCCCCCAGCTCCCTGCACCAATGACCGCGATATCCATAAATCTTACAATCCCTGGGTCTTTTTCTTGATTCTGGTCTGCACCTGGGAAATCCGCTGTTCGAGGATTTCGCCGTTGGGGTAGCTGCCGCGCAGCCCCTCCAGCAATTTCAGTGCCCCGCCGAGATCGTCCCGGTCCTCCAGGACCCCGGCCCGCCCGAACCGCGCCTCGACGGCATAGGGGCTTTCCGGCCAATCTTTTTCCACTTGGGTAAAGAGCGCTATGGCTTTTTTCCCCTCCCCTTGCAGGGCCAGGTTGACCGCCAGACGATAATGCACTTCGGCGCTCAACGAACTCTCCGGATGATTTTTCAGCAGGTTTTCGAATTCGATCCGGGCCTGCTCGAAGTTGGTGAGGCGAAAGTAGCAGTCGGCAATCTGATATTGGACGGCGTCGGCTTCCGCCGTCCCTCGATCGAGAAGCTTCTGATAGATCACAATCGCCCGGGGATAGTCGAGCAACTGGTTTTTGTAAAGATCCGCCACCTGCCGCAGGGCTTCCCCCGCCAGCGGGGAATGGGGGTAATCCTTTTCCAGCGACAGGTAGGCGAGAACCGCTTCCGGATAATTCTTGAGCTGGAACTGCCGGATCTGGCCCAGCCGATAAAGCGCTTCATCCGCCTTCGGCGAGTCGGGGTGCCGGCGCTGGAGTTTTTTATAGAGGCGCGCCGCCTCCTGGTAACGTCCCGCCTGTTGTTGCGCTTCGGCCCGGGCGTAGTATTTCAGATCTCGGCCTTCCCGCCGATAGAGTTCCCAGGCTCCCCCCGCCAGCAGCAGGATCAGCAGCGCCGGAATCGCCCGGCACAGCAGCCGGTAGGCTTTAGAATTCTTCCTCCGGTGCCTCAGTTCCTCCTTCAAAAGCTTCTTCTTCAGCTTCCGAATCTCCATTTTCCTCATCCTTCTCGGCCAGGCGGGCAACGGCAACAATCCTTTCGCCACTTTCCAGAACCATCAACCGCACCCCTTGGGTATTACGGCCGATAACCGACAACATGGAAACGCCGGTGCGCAGCACCTTACCCCGGTCGGTGATGAACATGAGATCCGACTCGTCATTGACCAGCTTGATGTCGACCACCTGGCCGTTGCGCTCGGTTGTCTTGATGGTGATGATCCCCTTGCCCCCACGGCTCTGCACCCGGTACTCGTCGAGATCGGTGCGTTTGCCGTAGCCGTTTTCCGTCACCGTGACGAGTGTCGCGGCAGTGGCGTCGGTGACCACCTCCATGCCGATGATGCTGTCCCCATCTTCAAGCATCATCCCCCGCACCCCTCGGGACGTACGGCCCATGGAACGCACGTCCTTTTCCGGGAAGCGGATCAACTTGCCGTGGCTGCTGGCCAGGAGAATGTCCATGGTGCCGTCGGTGAGACGGGTTGAGACCAGACGATCCCCCTCGTCGATGGTCAGAGCAATAATGCCGCCGGCCCGCGGGTTGGAGTAGGCCATCAACTCGGTCTTCTTGACCACGCCGTTACGGGTGGCGGTGACAATGTATTTGTCCTCGACGAACTCCTTGACCGGCAGGATCGAGGTGACCTTTTCCTCGCTGGAAAGCTGCAGAAGATTGACGATGGCCTTGCCGCGGGTGGCCCGACCTCCCTGGGGGATTTCGTGGACCTTGAGCCAGTAGACCTTGCCCAGATCGGTGAAGACCAGGATGAAGGCATGGGTCGAAGCAATGAAAAGATGCTCGACGAAATCCTCTTCCTTGGGGCGCATTCCGGTCTTCCCCTTCCCGCCCCGGCGTTGGGCGCGGTAGAGGGAGACGGCGTTGCGTTTGATATAGCCCGTATGGGATACGGTGACGACCATGTCTTCCTCGACGATCAGGTCCTCGAGAGAAAGGTCGCCGCTCTTGGCGATGATCTCGGTGCGCCGGGGATTGGCGAAGCGTTCTTTGATCTCGGCCAGTTCCTGCTTGATGATGGCGAGAATCTCGACCTCGCTGGCAAGGATTTCCTTGAGGCGCTGAATCAGGGCGAGAATTTCGTTGTACTCGGCGATGATCTTGTCCCGCTCCAGACCGGTGAGGCGGTGCAGACGCATATCGAGAATCGCCTGGGCCTGCAAGGCGGAAAAACCAAAGCGCGTCATCAGGCGCTCCTTGGCTTCGGCCGGACTGGAGCTGCTCTTGATGATCTGGATCACCTCGTCGAGATTTTCCAGAGCGATCTTGAGCCCTTCGAGAATATGGGCGCGAGCCTCGGCCTTTTTCAGCTCGAAGATACAGCGGCGGGTGATGATCTCCTTACGGTGCTCGATGAAACGGTCCAGCACCTCGCGCAGGGCAAGAATGCGCGGCTGCCCGGAAACGATGGCGAGCATGATGATGCCGAAGGAAGACTGCATCTGCGTCATCTTGTACAGCTGGTTGAGGATAACCTCGGGGATTGAATCTTTTTTCAGCTCGATGGCGATACGCATGCCGTCGCGGTCCGACTCGTCGCGCAGATCGGAGATCCCTTCAATCCTCTTCTCTTTGACCAGTTCCGCGATCTTCTCGATGAGCTTGGCCTTATTGACCTGATAGGGGATCTCGCTGACGATGATGCTCTCTCTGCCGGTACGGCGATCCTTCTCCACCAAAGCGCGGGCACGGGTCTGAATGATCCCCCGGCCAGTCGCGTAGGCCTCGCGGATACCGTCACGACCGAGAATGAAGCCTCCGGTAGGAAAATCGGGACCGGGAACCAGGCGCAACAAGTCATCGAAATCCAGGGCCGGATTGTCGATGACGGCCACCAACGCATCGATCACCTCCCCCAGGTTATGGGGCGGGATTTTCGTCGCCATGCCGACGGCGATCCCTTCCGAGCCGTTGACCAGCAGATTGGGAAACTTACAGGGAAGAACCAGCGGTTCCTGCAGCGAGTCGTCGTAGTTGGGGCCGAAATCGACGGTTTCCTTGTCGATATCGGCCAGCAGCTCATGGGCCAGCCGGTCCATGCGCACCTCGGTGTACCGCATGGCCGCCGCCGAGTCGCCGTCGATGGACCCGAAGTTCCCCTGACCGTCCACCAGCGGATGCCGCATGGAGAAGCTCTGGGCCATGCGCACGATGGTGTCGTAAACGGCGCTATCGCCGTGAGGATGGTATTTACCGATGACGTCACCGACGACGCGGGCCGATTTTTTGTAGGGCTTGTTCCAGTCGTTGCTCAGTTCGCTCATGGCGAAGAGTACCCGGCGATGCACCGGTTTGAGGCCGTCACGCACATCGGGAAGGGCACGGCCAACGATGACGCTCATGGCGTAATCCATATAGGATTTACGCATTTCGTCTTCGATGTTGACCGGCATTTTGTTCTGATTATGCTGCGAATCCATGGATGTTCCTCCGAAAGCCCGGCCGCCTTAAGGCTGATACCGCATCGGCGGTCTCGGGCCGGGTACCTAGATGTCGAGATTGGAAACGTTCAGGGCGTTGTTCTCGATGAATTCCCGGCGGGGTTCCACCTGATCCCCCATGAGCACGGTGAAAATTTCGTCGGCGGCAATGGCGTCCTCGATCTTCACCTGCATCAACATGCGTTTCTCCGGGTCCATGGTCGTCTCCCAGAGCTGTTCCGGATTCATCTCCCCCAGCCCCTTGTAGCGCTGGATGTACTGCCCCTTTTTGGCCCGCTCGAAAAAGAAATCGAGCAGTTCCTGACGGTCGCCGACCATCCCTTCTTCCTTGCCTTCCGTCGAGATAAAGGCCCGTTCATCCTTGCAGAGATCCTCCACCAGCCGGTACGCCTGCAACAGCAGTTTGTACTCGTGGGAAGAAAGAATATCGAGAATGTTCTGGTCGATCCGCGCCCGCACGTTGCCGAGAGTGAAAAGCAGCCGCGCCGGCTCATGCAGAACCTGGAACTGGGCTCGAGGTTCGATCCCTTTGAGTTTTTCCGCCAGGGGCGTGAGATCGGTCATATCGGAAAAACCATTTTGAACCTTGCCGGTGACAAAAACCTTCAGGATTTCACGATTGACCCCTTTGTGGATGATCTTTTCGAAAAGATTGTTGTAGTCGATGATATTGCGCAGGGTCGGAATGATCTGCTTGCCGCGGATCACCTTGCCGCTGTTTTCCATTTGTACGGAAATTCCTTCGACCCCTTCGCTGAGCAGATATTCAAGGAGCGCCCCCTCGTCCTTCAGGTAAATCTCCTTCTTGCCGCGCTTGGCTTTGTAGAGCGGCGGCTGGGCGATGTAGAGATGGCCGCGCTCGATAATCTCGTGCATCTGCCGAAAGAAAAAGGTCAGCAGCAGGGTGCGGATATGGGAACCGTCGACATCAGCGTCGGTCATGATGATGATGCGATGGTAGCGCAACTTGGCGACGTCGAAATCTTCTTTGCCGATCCCCGTTCCCATGGCGGTAATCAGGGTGCGGATTTCGTTGGAGGTGAGCATCTTATCGAAGCGCGCCTTTTCGACGTTGAGAATCTTGCCTTTCAGCGGAAGAATCGCCTGATAGCGGCGGTCCCGACCCTGCTTAGCGCTGCCGCCGGCGGAATCGCCCTCGACCAGATAGATTTCGCACAGAGCTGGGTCTTTTTCCTGGCAATCCGCCAGTTTCCCCGGCAGGGAGAGACCTTCCAAAGCCCCTTTGCGGCGTGTCAGATCCCGCGCCTTACGGGCCGCTTCGCGGGCACGAGCGGCCTCTATCCCCTTTTCGAGGATGCGTTTGGCGACACTGGGGTTCTCTTCCAGATAGACCGCGAGTTTTTCGTTCATGAGACTTTCAACGAAGCCCTTGATCTCCGAGTTACCGAGTTTGGTCTTGGTTTGCCCTTCGAACTGGGGCTCGGGAACCTTGACGGAAATGACCGCTGTCATCCCTTCCCGCAAGTCATCTCCCGAAACGGAAGTTTTAATGTTCTTGAGTAGATTATTCGCCGTTGCATAGGCATTCATCGTTCGGGTCAGCGCCGCCTTGAAGCCGATCAGATGTGTTCCCCCTTCATGGGTGTTGATGTTGTTAGCGAAGGAGAAAACCTTTTCGTCGTAGCCGTCGTTGTACTGGATAGCCACT
This sequence comes from Trichloromonas sp., assembly GCA_034002365.1. GTDB lineage: Bacteria > Desulfobacterota > Desulfuromonadia > Desulfuromonadales > Trichloromonadaceae > Trichloromonas. The sequence goes on along the minus strand of JAVFAR010000003.1, from coordinate 42,413 downwards.
TCTATCTCCACCCCTTCTCGGGCGCCGGTAAAATAGATCGGCTTGGGGTGGATCGGGGTCTTGGCCCGGTTGAGATATTCAACAAAGGAGGCTATTCCACCTTCATAATGAAAATCATGATGTTTTTCGCTGCGTTCATCCTTAATGTGGATGCGAACCCCGGCATTGAGGAAAGCCAGTTCGCGCAAGCGCTGGGAGAGTGTTTCAAAAGAGAATTCCGTCGTTTCGAAGATTTCCCCATCAGGCCAGAAGGTGATACGCGTTCCGCGTTTACTCGTCTCCCCCTCCATGGCCAAGGCTGCCATGGGCACCCCCCGCTCATAACTCTGACGATAAACATGACCATTCCGACGAATTTCGAGATCCAGACGGATGGAAAGCGCATTGACGACGGAGACGCCGACACCGTGCAGTCCACCCGATACCTTATAGGAATCGCTGTCGAATTTCCCTCCGGCATGAAGAACCGTCATAACGACTTCCGCAGCCGACTTTTTCTGAGTGGAATGCATATCGACGGGAATGCCCCGTCCGTTATCCTCCACCGTTACCGATCCATCCACATGAATGACGACAAAAATTTCGTTACAGAATCCGGCTAAAGCCTCATCGATGGAATTGTCGACTACTTCGTAAACGAGATGGTGAAGTCCCATCGGTCCAGTCGAGCCGATATACATGGACGGCCGTTTACGTACGGCCGACAGACCTTCGAGAACCTTAATACTGTCCGCTTGATAAGATTTATCCTGTGTCATGCTTGCGTGCTTCTTTCCTTAGTGCGCCACGGGATGGATCGCGCCACCCTCGACCGCGTAAAAAGTACCGTCCGTCAATCCTCTCCTAATCAAAGGATCGATATCCGTTGTTGTAATAAAAACCTGCCCGCTCCGTTTTTGAATGAAATCGAAAAAAAATTTTTGCCTTTGCTGATCGAGTTCACTGGTCAAATCATCAAGCAACAGGACAGGAGTTACTCCTGTCCTTTCTTCTAATTCAAGGATCTGTGAAATTTTGAACGCAAGGACGAATGAACGTTGCTGCCCCTGTGAAGCATATTGGCGTAATGACTTACCATCTATAGTAAAGACAGGATCATCGCGATGCGGGCCGGCTAGCGTTTGTTTCAACTGTCTTTCTCTTTCTGCCGTCCTCATAAATTCTTCAGATAATTGTTTCGTCAAAAAGGATTCGTCGGAACTATCGATAAGATAACCAAGTTCCGCTGTTTCAAGATCAGCAGTAATTTTTTCATAAACTTCTTTAAAAAAAGGAGAAATTTTATCAAGATAACGAATACGTTCAGCTCTTATACGCGCACCCGTTTTTATTAAACCCTGAGTCCAGGGAAATATTTCATCAGAAGGCCGATCTTCTTTAAGAAGCTTATTACGCTGTCGAAGACAGCGATTATAATCAATAGCGGCTCGAATAAATTGAGTATTTCCTTGGAATACGGCTCGGTCAATGAGTGTTCTCCGCCCTGACGGTGTTCCTCTAATCAGCTGTATTTCTTCCGGGGCGAATAATATTGGAGCAAGTCCTGAAAAAAAATCCTGATATGAATCAGGTTTTTTATTATTGATCAGAACATCTTTGCTTTCTTTATCAAAAATTATTTTAATTTCTTTTCTTATACCAAGGCTGGAAATTTTTAAATCTATTAAAGCTGTTTTATGCCCTTGTTTAATAAGATGCTCATTCTTTGTAGATCGGAAACTTTTCAAATATCCGGCCAAATAGATAGATTCAATAATGCTCGTTTTTCCCTGAGCATTATTACCAATAAAAATATTTAATCGAGAATCAGGTGACCAATCCAATCTTGAAATGTTTCTGAAGTTAGTAAGTATTATGTGTTCAAGCAGCATATAGCTTTAAAGCCGCATAGGCATAATTACAGCTAAATAATCATCATCGTCAAAAGATTTTATTAACCCGGGAGATAGATGATCTTTGATAAAAATTTGTATTTTATCAGAATGCTGATTTTGTAATACGTCCATTATATAACGAGCATTATAACCGATAGTTATTTCCGGACCTTGATATTCGATATCCAATTCTTCTCTTGCTTCTCCAAATTCCGGATTTGAAGACGAAAGTTCCAACAGATTTTCTTTAATTGTAATTTTTATACCTTTGGATTTTTCATTTGAAAGTATGGAAATTCTTTTCAATGAATGATAAAATAAATCTTTATTAATTGTTATGACAAGATCGTTATTTTGAGGGACGACTCGTTTATAATCAGGAAATTCACCATCGACTAACCTCATGATGATGAATGTCTTATTTTTTTTAATAACAGCATTATTATCCATGAAACCAAGTTGAATTTCATTTTGATCTTCTTCAGTTATTTTTTTAAGTTCATATATTCCTTTTTTTGGAAAAATTACGCCTTTTTCAAGTTCTTTTATCTGGTGATTTATAATAGGTTTTTTTATCATAGACAATCTATGACCATCAGTAGCAATCAATGAAAGTGTTCTATTATCACCGTTTGATTCTTCAGATTTAAAAAAAATACCATTTAAATTATATTTTGTTTCATCTGTTGATATAGAAAAATATGTTTTGTCTATCATCTCTTTTATGGAATCACTACTTATAGAAATAAATCTATCGTTTTCCGGTTCTGGAAAATACGGAAATTCATCTGCAGCTAAACCTACAATGTTAAATATAGATTTGCAGCATTTAATTTCAATCCAGCTATTTTCTTTTGCTTTAAATACTATTTCTTTATCCGGAAACTCTTTTGTTATTTCATAAAGTTTTTTTGCCGATATTGTGATTTTTCCAGGCTTTATTATATGCGCAGGATAGAAAGCTTTCATGCCTACTTCTAGATCGGTAGCAGTTATGAAAATTCCTTCTGAATTTGATTCTATTAATACGTTTGAAAGAATTGGAATTGTGTTTCTTTTTTCTACGATTCCCTGAACTCTTGATAATCCCTTAAAAAATGTTTCTTTTTCTATACTGAATTCCATAACGACTCCTGTTCACAGGCAACTATTATTTTATTTTTAATGTTCTTATAGTACTTAGTAATAGATGCCTGTGGATTTCTTGATAATCATAATTAATGTCTTAAATACGGCTAGTTAGCCTGTTTATTCAAAAATTTTTTTATCCTTTTATTTTTTCTATATTTGTTGATAACTTAAAGTTTTTCATTTATCCACAGTATTTTAAACGGGTTACCCACCAGCATAATTTTTAGTTTGTTAGGGAATTTTTAAGATTTTCGACGGTTATCTTCAATTGATAATCCTCTTCCATTTGTCTTTCAATTTTTTTGATGGCGTGGATAATCGTTGAATGATCCTTGCCACCAAATTTATCTCCGATTTCAGGATAGGAGCAGGATGTTAACTGTCGAGAAATGTACATAGCGATTTGTCGTGGAATTACTAATGCTTTCAAGCGCTTTGCAGATTTCAGATCCGAAACTTTTACTGAAAAATATGCGGCTACATTTTTTTGAATTTCTTCGATAGAAATTTCTTTGTTTTTTTCAATGAGAATATTTTTTAGTATTTCTTTAGCCATATTCAAGTTGATTGGCGTTGAAGTCAGACTTGCATAGGCCCCGATACGGATTAGATAACCTTCCAGTTCTCTAACGTTGCTACTTATTGAATTAGCTAAAAATAGTGTTACATCTTCCGGAAGATATATTCCGTTCTGATCGGCTTTCATTTTGAGAATAGCTTGTTTTGTTTCGATATCCGGTGGTTGAATATCGGCTATAAGACCCCATTCAAAGCGTGATCTTAAGCGTTCTTCTAGTCCAGGAATATCTTTTGGAAATTTATCTGATGTTACAACAATCTGCTTATGTGACTCATATAATGCATTGAAGGTATGAAAAAATTCTTCTTGAGTTCTTTCTTTTCCGGCAATAAATTGCACATCATCAATCAACAAAACATCCATCGAACGAAATTTTTGCCGAAATTCATCCATTTTTGCATAACGTAGACAGTTAATCAATTCGTTCATGAATTTTTCAGAAGAATAATAGCAAACCTTTAAATTATCATTTCTCTTAATTATTTCATTTCCTATAGCATTTATAATATGAGTTTTTCCTAATCCAACACCCCCATATATGAATAAAGGGTTGTAAGTTGTTGCCGGATTATTTGCTACAGCCATAGCTGCAGCATAGGCAAATTGATTCGATGAACCTGGTACGAAGTCTTCGAATGTATATTTTTCGTTTAAATAGAGTCCTGAATTTTTTATATTTATTTCTTTCTTAGATTTTTCGATGGTTTCATCGACTCTATCGACGGAACTTGGTTTAATTTCTGTTTTCGTTATGGCCGATGAAATTTCGAACTTAATTCGACACTTTTCGTTGATTAAGTGACTTAAGGTATCTTCAATAATTTCTTGATAATTTTCATTAATCCAGTCGCGGATAAATCGGTTCGGTACGACAAGATGGACCACATTACCCGTTATATCTTTTAAACGGATGGGTCTGATCCATGTCGAAAAATTTTGTGGGGATATTTTTTTTTCAAGAGTAGACAGGCAGTCCTGCCAGTGTTTATTCTTAGGCATGAATTCTTTTCTTGAAAATATCCACAGAATTGTTCACATCTGTTGATATGTTGTTTTTTTCTTTCAAAACAGTTATTTACAAAATTTTTAATTTTTTTCTGAGGTTTCAAAATTAACAGAGGAGCAGGGTTTTTGCAACCCATTTCTGGCTGACGTTTTTGTCGCCGTCTTTATGGAGTTCCTCTCCGTCTCCGATTTTTAATCAACTCAAAATATTTTATTTTCTTGACTTTACCCGCCCTATATGTTTAATAATTCCCCTCTTGTGGAACTATTCAGCAATCAAGGAGTATCGATATGAAACGGACTTATCAGCCCAGTAATGTAAAAAGGAAGCGCACTCATGGTTTCCGGAAGCGTATGCAGACCGCCAATGGGCGTATTGTGATCAAGCGTCGTCGGGCCAAGGGTCGTAAACGGTTGGTCGTCAGCATCCCGGTCAAATAATTTTTTTTGAAAGTTGATATTGGAATCCCTGGTATTTCCTTCCTCTTATCGTCTGAAAAAAAGGAGGGAATTCAATAATGCCTGGAATCTGGGAAAAAAATATCATACGAATCATTTTATCATTATTATTTTGGAAAATAAGATCGGCCCCACCAGGCTAGGGATAACTGCTAGCCGTAAAGTTGGTGGGGCCGTTCAACGTAATCGCGTTAAACGTTTATTACGTGAAGTTTTTCGTATCAATTATCCGGTCATTAAACATTGCGTAGACTTCTCCATAATTGCTAAAAAAGGATCTCATTCTCTTGGTTATGAGGAAGTTCAGTCTGAAATCAAACATCTGTTGACAGGTTGATATGGCGGACTACTCATGTTCAAGAATATTTTCCTCAATTTGATTCTGTTTTATCGCCGTTTTATCTCCCCTCTCAAGGCTCCTACCTGTCGTTTTTATCCAAGTTGTTCTGATTACGCTTTTCAGGCCATTCATAAATATGGATTAGGCAAAGGTTTATTAATGTCTATCCGCCGCATATGTCGCTGTCATCCCTATCATCCTGGTGGTTACGATCCGGTTGATTAACTTTTCTTATCGTGGAGTTTTGGCATGGAAAATAAGAATACCTTAATCGCGTTGATGCTGATGCTGGCCGTTTGGTTCGCTTTCAGTTTTTTTATGACTCCGGCCCCCCCGATTACGGAAAATGTACAACAGGGAACCGCCACAACAGATGATGTTCAGCCCTCAGATACAATTTATCCTGAAAATTCTCGTGTGGTACCAATTGAATCATCCGAGGTAAACCCCGGTGATGTTGCGCCTGCTCGTGAGATCGTTGTCGAAAACGATCTTTATCGTGCCGTTTTTTCTTCCCGCGGCGCAACTCTGATTTCTTTTACGACAAAGAATTATCGCGAGAAGACCGAGGCTGATGCTCCTCATGTTTCGCTGGTTGATGGTAACCCTACCTTGATAACTTCCGGTATGGAAGGTTTCGGTTTTTCCGAAAATCTGCTCTTTTATATTGATTCATCTACCGATAATTTAACTCTGTCCAATCAGGATGAAGGCCAAATTCGTTTTTTTCATCAACGCGCGGATGGGCTTCGTTTAGAAAAAATCTATTCTTTTTCCGGTGATAAGTATCCTTTTCAACTTCAGTTTCTTATCACCAATGCTTCGGACCAACCGCTACGGGGACGTAGCAACCTAATCCTGTCTACACCCTGGAGTAAGGAGAGTAAACCTGACAGTTTTACTTTTGTCGGACCGGTTACTTTTGTTGATGATGACATTCAAACGGACGATCCCGAAGACCTGGTTAAAGAGCCTCGTCAATATGCTGAAGGGGTTAAATGGAGTGCTTTCGAAAATAAGTATTTTATCCATGCGATTGTTCCCCTATCTGCTTCTCTTGCCAAGGTTCAGGTTGATCAGCTATCCGGTATCGTTCGGAATATTTTCGAATCGACTTCCAGTGATTTAGCTGTAGGACAGACACTTCGGCAATATTTTCTCGTCTACTTCGGTCCTCGAGATCTCGATATACTCAAAGCTGTTAATTATGATCTGGCCAGAGCGATTGATTTTGGTTTTTTTACACCGATCTCTAAGCCTTTGCTTCACGTTCTTAAATTCTTTTATTCTTTTTTTGGTAATTACGGTGTCTCTATCATCCTTTTGACGGTGATCATCAAATTGCTTTTCTGGCCGCTGACCCACAAATCCTACGCTTCGATGAAGGAAATGCAAAAATTACAGCCTGAAATGCAAAAAATTCGAGAGAAATTTAAAAATGACCGGGAGCGGCAAAATCGTGAGTTAATGGAGTTATACAAAACACATCGGGTCAATCCTTTAGGCGGCTGTCTGCCGATGGTGGTACAGATCCCCGTCTTTTTTGCACTCTATAAAGTCTTGTTGGATGCCATTGAGTTGCGTCAAGCTCCTTTTGCTCTGTGGATTACGGACCTTTCCTTGAAAGATCCCTATTATGTCACCCCTTTGATTATGGGGGCGACCATGTTTATCCAGCAAAAGCTGACTCCCAGCACCATGGACCCGACCCAGGCTAAAGTTTTCATGCTGATGCCGATTATCTTTACTTTTTTGTTCCTCAACTTTCCTTCCGGTCTGGTGCTTTACTGGCTGGTGAATAATCTTCTGACGATTCTTCAGCAATATATTATTCATAAAAAACCCGCTGCTTAGATTTTCAGCTTTTTTATTTTGACCCACCCAGGCCCGGATTTTCCGGGCTTTTGGGTTTGTGGAACGTCATTTACACTTTAGTTTTTAGACCATTTGTGTGAACCAGAATTGATGCGATCCATGGAAACAATTGTTGCTGTTGCTACGGCTCCCGGTGAGGGGGCTATCGGCATCGTGCGTTTATCCGGCCCTTGCGCAGAAGTTTATCTCGATCAACTTTTTTGTGCGCTTCGCCCTCCTGCTAAACTTCTGTCTCATCGCCTTTACCTGGGCCATCTCCGTGCCGTCGGTGGGCAAATCATCGATGAAGTGATGGTGGTGGTTATGCGCGCGCCGCACTCTTTTACCCGGGAGGATGTGGTCGAGGTTCATTGCCATGGCGGGATGGTGATTATCCGCCAGATCGTGGATGCCTTTCTTGAAGTCGGCGCCCGTCTTGCCGGTCCGGGTGAGTTTACTCAGCGAGCTTTTCTCAATGGCCGGTTGGATCTTTCACAGGCGGAAGCGGTGATTGATTTAATCCGAGCTCGTTCGGAATCGGCCGGAAGGGTAGCCCTTGCCCAGCTGGACGGTCGGGTTTCTCGTACCATCGCCGAAATGTCCGATCGCCTTGCGGACCTTTTGTCCCATGTTGAGTCCTTGGTCGACTTCCCGGAAGAGGATATCGAATTTGCCGAGCTTTCTTTTTTTGAAGAAGAGGCTGACAACCTTCTTGGCCGAATCGATAATTTTCTCGAAAATTTCGATATGGGTCGGATTCTCCGTGAAGGATTGTCGGTTCTTATTCTCGGAAAACCCAATGTTGGGAAAAGCTCCCTGCTGAACCTCCTTCTCGGGGAAGCGCGCGCGATCGTAACCGATATTCCTGGCACCACCCGGGACACCATTGAAGAAACCCTCGTTCTTGGCGGCATCCCTCTTCGCCTTATCGATACGGCCGGGGTACGGGACACGGATGATCCCGTTGAAGCGGAAGGCGTTGCTCGTGCCCGGGCCAAGGCTGCTTCGGCTGATTTGATTTTGTTGGTAATCGATAGCAGTCGCCCCCTTGACGAGCAGGATCGACTTGCTTTTAATGCCTGCCGTGATCAGAAAACCCTTCTCGTCTGTAACAAGGCGGATCTTTCTCAAATACCATTGCCTTCTGAAGTTATTCATGTGCCTAATGTTTTTCTTTCTTGCCGTACCGGTGAGGGGCTACCGGTTTTACGCGATTCCATCGTTTCTTTGTTGGGGGGATCTGTGCAGGGAGACTTGGCGCAGGATGTGATTTTTTCCGATCGTCGCCACCGAGATGCCCTGTTAAGAACTCGCGAAGCCCTTATCCGTTTTCAGTCCGCAATGGCTGCGGGTTTGTCTCCCGAATTCCCAGCATTGGAGCTGCGCGAAGCCCTTGATGCTCTCGGTGAGATCCTTGGGAAAACCACGCCTGACAACATACTTGACCGGATTTTCTCAAGATTTTGTATTGGGAAGTAATATGTTTCACGTGAAACAGGTGTTTTCGGCAGGAGAATAATATGGCAGCAGGAATTGGAAAATACCAGGTTATCGTTGTTGGTGCCGGACATGCGGGATGTGAGGCGGCATTGGCCGCGGCGCGGCTGGGATGTCGGACGCTGCTGTTGAATATGAGTCTCGATGCTGTGGGGCAGATGTCCTGCAACCCCGCGATTGGGGGACTGGGAAAGGGACACCTGGTCAAGGAAGTGGATGCCCTGGGTGGAGAGATGGGTTTGAATATTGATGCCACGGGAATCCAGTTTCGTATCCTGAATACCCGCAAGGGTCCGGCGGTGCGCTCTTCACGAGCGCAGGCGGACCGTCGACTCTACGCCGCACGCATGAAAAGCCGTGTCGAAAGCTATCCCTTGCTTGATTTGAAGCATGGGGCGGTCACGCGGGTGATCGTCGAAAAGAATCGAGCGGCGGGAGTGGAAACTCGCGAAGGGTTGATTTTTTACGGGGACGCGATTGTTTTGACGACTGGAACCTTTATGCGGGGACTGATTCATGTCGGGCTGAATAACTATCCCGGAGGCCGAGCCGGAGAACCGGCTTCCGAGGGACTTTCCGACTGTCTGCGCACGTTGGGTTTGAGAGTCGGACGACTGAAGACCGGTACACCAGCACGTCTGGACCGCCGGACTATCGATTTTTCCCAGTTGGAAGCACAATACGGTGATCGGGAGCCGCGCCCTTTTTCCTTCTTGAATAAAAAAATAGCCCAGCAGCAGGTTCCCTGTTACATCACCCACACAAATGCCCGCACCCATGAGCTGATCCGTGGGGGCCTGGACCGCTCACCGCTCTACAGTGGTGTGATCGAAGGCGTGGGAGCGCGTTACTGTCCTTCGATTGAGGACAAGGTCGTGCGTTTTCCGGAAAAGGATCGTCATCAGGTTTTTCTCGAACCGGAAGGACTTGATTGCGGAGAAATCTATCCTAACGGCGTTTCGACCTCGCTCCCTCCGGATGTGCAGCAGGCCTATCTTCGCTCAATCCCGGGACTTGAAAATGTTGAAATGATGCGTCCCGGGTATGCCATCGAGTACGATTTCGTCGATCCGATGGAGTTGTATCCCAGTCTGGAAACAAAGGGGGTCGAGAATCTCTTCCATGCCGGTCAGATCAATGGCACCTCGGGATACGAAGAGGCTGCGGCCCAGGGGTTGGTTGCCGGCGTCAACGCGGTATTGAAAGTCAGGGGCGAACCGCCCTTGGTGATTGGACGGGACCAGGGGTATGCCGGGGTGATGATAGACGACCTGGTGAATTGCGGTACCAATGAACCCTACCGAATGTTTACCTCGCGCGCGGAATATCGTTTGCTGTTGCGGGAGGACAATGCCGATCAGCGCTTGACCCCCATCGGCCGAAAGCTGGGATTGATCAGCGATGAGCGCTGGCGAATCTACTGCGAAAAGATGGAGGCGCTGAGCCGGGGGGAGGCGGTTTTGCAGGATGCCCGGATCACCGCTTCCGACCAGGGCTCAATGGATAAATTAGGTTTGGCCGAGTTGAAGAACGGTAGCTCTTTTGCTGAACTGTTGCGCCGCCCAGAAATCACTATTTGTGCATTGGCGCAGATCGATAGCCGCTTGGCGGAGATGTCCGCCGAGGTGTTGGAGCAGTTGGAGATAGCGACGAAATACGCCGGTTATATCAAGCGGCAAGAAGATGAAATCGAACGTTTTCGCAAAACGGAATCGGTGGTTATCCCGGAAGAATTCGATTACCTAAAAATTCCCGGCCTCACCGCGGAAGTGCGCGAAAAACTTCATCGAGGGCGGCCACTAACCCTGGGACAGGCGGCGCGTATTCCCGGCATTACCCCTGCCGCTATCGCCATTCTCAGTGTTTGGTTGCGCCGTGGGTGATGCTCTTGCCCTTTTGCAGCGTTGTCTGGATGAGTTGAATCTGGAGTTCTCGACGGAGGTCTGTGAACGGCTCCTCTGGCTCGGTGAAGAGTTGCTGCGCTGGAACAAAAAAGTCAATCTGACTTCCATCTGCCTGCTGGAAGAGGTCGTTGTCAAGCATCTGGCGGACTCCCTTACGGTTGTTCCCCTTTTGCAGTCTGATGAACGTCTTCTCGATGTCGGCTCGGGAGGAGGTTTTCCCGGACTTCCCCTGGCGATAGTCGACCCTGCACGGGACGTGGTGACGGTGGATGCTGTAGGTAAAAAAATCCATTTTCAGCGGCATGTCGTACGCCGCCTAGGGCTTGATCACTGTCTTCCCCTGCATCTGCGTATGGAGGATCTGCCCCGGTGGAGTGATTTTGACGGTGGTTTTGATGTGATCCTCTCCCGGGCTTTTGCCTCAATCAGGGATTTTGCCCGTCTCGCTCATCCCTGTCTGAGCCGAGAAGGGCGTTTGCTCGCGATGAAGGGGCCGGAGGGGGACCGGGAACTGCGCATGGATGAGAAATTTCTGCGTGAACTCGGGTTGGAGTTTGAAGCCTTACATAGATTCTCCTTGCCGCTCGCTGCCGGAGAGCGGCAAATCCTTCTTTTTCGCCGAATTTAAAGGGGACTGAAAAGAAACAACAGACACAATCAGGGATGGTCCTTGGTGGGCTACAATATATAGTGTCAGGTGGCGGATACTCTCCCATATCTGCTGATAATCCCGAACTGATCCGTCTAAAACAGTTTTTCCTTTGCTGGATAAGGGGGTTATGGTAAGTTCTGCGTTCCGGCCCAGCCCAAGGAGAAAACCATATGGCACGAATCATCGCGGTAGCTAACCAGAAGGGGGGAGTGGGTAAGACGACCACAGCCGTCAATCTGGCCGCCTCGCTCGCCGCCGCGGAAAAACGGACCCTGCTGGTTGATATAGATCCCCAGGCCAATGCCTGCAGCGGTGTCGGTATCGATAAATGCGGCCAGGAATTGACCGTCTACCACGCCTTGCTCGGGGATGCTTCCGCCCAGGAAGTCCGGGTCCGCTCCAACCTTGAACATCTCGATATTCTGCCCTCCAACACCGATCTGATCGGCGCGGAAATCGAACTCGTCTCGGCCTTTGCCCGCGAAGGAAAGTTGCGAGAGGTTTTGGGGCAGATTAGTGCCGAATATGATTACATCATCATCGACTGCCCCCCTTCCCTCGGCCTGCTGACCGTTAACGCTCTGACCGCCGCCGATTCAGTGCTGATCCCCCTGCAGTGTGAGTTCTATGCCATGGAGGGGTTGAGTCAGTTGATGAAGACCATCCGGCTGATTCAAAAGCAGCTCAATCCCGAACTGAAAGTACTGGGCATACTTCTGACCATGTTTGATGGTCGCAACAATTTATCCCATCAGGTCAGTGAAGAAATCCGCTCCCATTTTGGCGATCAGGTTTTTACCTCCGTGATCCCCCGCAACGTCCGCCTTTCCGAGGCCCCGAGCCATGGTCTGCCGGTGCTGCTTTACGACATCGCTTCACGGGGAGCGCAGGCCTATTTGGAACTCGCCAAGGAAATCATCGAAGCAGGACATTGATATGGCAAAACGACCCGCGCTCGGCAAAGGCATCGGCGCTCTCCTGAATTCCGCCACCCAGGAAGGACGGAAGTATTTCCTTTGTCCTATCGAGGAATTACGGCCTCACAGCCAGCAGCCCCGGAAAACCTTCAACGATGAAAAGATGGCGGAACTGGTCGCCTCTATCCGGGAAAAGGGCGTGATTCAGCCCCTGGTAGTCCGCCAGGTCGATGACCATTATCAGATCATCGCCGGCGAACGCCGCTGGCGGGCCTCGCAAAAGGCCGGTCTGCGGGAAATTCCCGTGGTTATTCAGGATGTTTCCGAGGATTGGGCGCTGGAGATGGCGCTCATCGAAAACATCCAACGGGAAGACCTGAACCCCATTGAAGAGGCCGAAGCCTACCGGAACCTCATGGAAAACTTCGACTTTTCCCAGGAGGAGATGGCCCGGCGCGTGGGTAAGGATCGTTCCACCGTCGCCAATTCCCTGCGCCTGCTGAGATTGCCGGAAGGGGTGCGGGAGGATGTCATGCAGGCACGGTTAAGCATGGGCCATGCCCGCGCTCTGCTCTCTCTGGATAATGACGAGGATCTGCTTGAAGCCCGGGACCAGGTGGTACAGAAGAGACTGTCGGTCCGTGAAACGGAAGCCCTGGTAAAGAAGATCAAAAGTTTTGGCAGCCCCGTCAAGGCAAGGAAAAAGCCCCAGGTTAATCCGCAGTTGCAGCACCTTGAAGGAGAGCTGAAAAAGGTCTTGGGAACCCAGGTGAAAATCAACAGCCATGGCAAGGGAGGGAAGATCGAGATCGCTTTTTACTCCCCGGAGGAACTGAATCGGCTGTTGGAATTTCTCGGGGTCGCCTGAGGAGCATTTGTGTGTTGATGATCGGAAGGAACAAAGACCGCATGCGTAAGGAAAACCCCGTGGAAAAAAGTGATATCAAAGCCTTCCTGGGTCCGGGGAGCCAGTTTGAGGGGAAATTGGTGTTTGATGAAATCGTGCGTATCGACGGCGTTTTTCGTGGTGAAATCCAATCGCGGGACATTCTCATCATCGGCCCCGGGGCGGATATCCAGGGAGAAATTTCCGTTGGAACGCTGATTGTCAGCGGTAAACTGCACGGAAATATCAAGGTGCTGAACAAGGTGGAACTGCGAGCACCCGCCCAGGTCGACGGATCTCTTGAAACCCCCGTCCTGATGATGGAGGCGGGTGTTATTCTTAATGGGACACTGTCAATGAGTTCTGGCGAGGCCTCAAAATCGATCTGAGAACAATCTTCCTGACAGTGCCGTGGTCCAGCCAGGATTTTCACGTAAAAAAAACCAAAAAAGCCGCGGGTTCCAAGTAAAGAGGCTTGACAGTCCTGGATCTCCTGTGATAGCAATGGCCTGTTTTACTTCCTGGCTAGGCTGGATTTTTAATCAACCGGTTCGAAAGATTGCGTTCCGAACCGGCTTCTTTATCTCAAGGCTCAAACAAGGGGTGTGCAGTGATCAAAGTCGATTGGACAATCTGGCTTCAGTTCGCCAACTTCTTCATCCTGATGGCGGCGCTGAACTTCATTCTCTACCGCCCTCTGCGCGGCATGCTCAACCACCGTCGTGAAACCATCGACGGCTCTCACGCCCGGGCCAAGGAGCTGGAAACCTTGATCAATGAAAAGATGGAGCGTTATCAGCAGCAGCTGCAGGCCGCCAAGATCAAAGGGAATGAAGAGCGTGCCGAAATGCGCAAGGCGGCCGCCGCCGAAGAAGCGACTATTCTGACCCAGGCGCAGAACAAGGCCTCCGCACAGCTTCAGGAAATCAAGACGCGGGTTGCCGGGGAAGCTGAGGCTGCCGCCAAGGTTCTGAAAAAGGAAGCGAATGCCCTGGCTTCGCAGATTGCCTCCAAGATTCTCGGGAGGGCGGTGTAAATGAACGTCAAGGGGGTTCGCATGAAAACGAAGCTGACCGGCATTCTTGCCGTTCTTTTAGTGGGGGCGACGTCTGCCACGGTTTTCGCCGCCGGCGGTGAGGGGCACCCTGTCGACAGCGGTGTGCTGCTCAAGGATTTTCTGTATCGCCTGTTCAATTTCGCCGTCACCTTCGGACTGCTGGCGTACTTTGTAACCAAGCCGATTCGTAAGGGACTGGCCGGACGAAAAGAAGGAATTGAAAAATCCCTCGCCGAAGCCAAGGCCGCCCAAGAGAGGGCCGAAGCGAAGTTCGCCGAGTACGACAACAAGCTGACCCAGGCCTCGGCGGAAATCGACGGCATTTACGCCGCCATCAAGCGCGAAGGGGAGTTGGAGCGGGAACGCATCCTCGCTAACGCCCGTGAGATGGCGCTCAAGATCGAAGAGGAGGCGAAGAAGTCCGCCGCCCTTGAAATCGCCAAAGCCCGCATCGAATTACAGCGGGAAGCCAGCGACATGGCTCTGAAGCTGGCCGAGGAACTGCTGAAAAAGAACTTCAACAGCAACGATCAGAACCGTCTCGTCGATGAATACATGAAGAAGGTGGGAGAATTACATTGAGCGTCAGCGCGATTACCAAGAGGTATGCCAAGGCCCTGGTGACCCTGGGGGCCGAGCAGCAGATGGTGGAGGGCTACGGTAAGGAACTGGCCGATGTCAAGGCTATCATGGCTCGGGAGAAACTGCTTCGCCTGATCCTTGAGAGTCCCTCCTTCCCTGTGGAAAAGAAGACCGCGATTCTGACCGACCTGGGCGCCAAGATGCAGCTCTCGGAGGGAATGCGGAAGTTTCTCGGGTTGCTTCTGGCCAAGGGGCGGCTGCGCCTGTTGCCGCAGATCGAGGCCCAGTACCGCGATTTTGCCGATGAGATTTCCGGTATCCTGCGCGCGCACATCGTTTCCGCCTCCAAGCTCAACCAGAACCAGCGCAAGGCCATTGCCACCGGTCTGGAGGAAAAGACCGGCAAGCACGTGGAGTTGACGGTGAGTGTACGCTCGGCGCTGATCGGCGGTCTGCAGGCCCAGGTTGGCGGTAAAATATTCGACGGAAGTATTAAGACCCAGCTTAAGCGGATTGAAGATACCTTAAAGAAGGGGTGAGAAGGATAATGGAAATCAAGGCAGAAGAAATCAGCGCGATTATCAAGAAGCAGATCGAAAACTTCAGTCGCGAAGTCGAGGTCAGCGAAACCGGGACCATTATCTCCGTCGGTGACGGTATTGCCCGTATCCATGGTCTGGACAAGGCCATGGCCGGTGAGCTGCTGGAGTTCCCCGGCGGCATCATGGGCATGGTTCTCAACCTGGAAGAGGACAATGTCGGCGCGGCCATCCTCGGTGAGGCGCACCACATCAAAGAAGGGGACACGGTCAAGCGCACCGAGCGCATTGTTCAGGTTCCTGTTGGTGACGCTTTGATCGGCCGGGTGGTTAACGGCATCGGTATTGCCATCGACGGCAAGGGCGAGATCAAATCGAATGATTACCGTCAGGTAGAAATCAAGGCCCCCGGCATTGTCGCCCGTAAATCGGTTCACGAACCGATGCAGACCGGCCTGAAGGCGATCGATGCGATGGTGCCTATCGGCCGGGGTCAGCGCGAGCTGATCATCGGCGACCGTCAGACCGGCAAGACCGCCGTCGCCGTCGACACCATCATCAACCAGAAAGGCAACGGCGTCATTTGTATCTATGTCGCTATTGGCCAGAAGCGTTCGACCGTTGCCCAGGTAGTTGATAAGCTCAAGAAGCACGGCGCCATGGATTACACCATCGTCGTCGCCGCGACCGCATCCGACCCTGCCCCACTGCAGTTCATCTCTCCCTACACCGGCGTCACCATGGGCGAGTTTTTTCGCGATAACGGCCGCCATGCCCTGATCATCTACGACGACCTGTCCAAGCAGGCTGTTGCCTACCGTCAGCTTTCCCTGCTGCTGCGCCGTCCGCCGGGACGTGAAGCCTACCCGGGCGACGTCTTCTACCTGCACAGCCGCCTGCTGGAGCGTGCCGCGAAGCTCAACGACGAGCTTGGGGCCGGCTCCCTGACCGCCCTGCCGATTATCGAAACCCAGGCCGGTGACGTTTCCGCCTACATCCCGACCAACGTTATTTCCATCACCGACGGTCAGATCTTCCTGGAAACCGATCTCTTCTATTCGGGCGTGCGTCCGGCGATCAACGTCGGCCTCTCCGTTTCCCGTGTCGGTGGCAGCGCTCAAGTGAAGGCAATGAAACAGGTCGCCGGTACCCTGCGTCTGGCTCTGGCCCAGTACCGTGAGATGGCCGCTTTCGCTCAGTTCGGATCCGACCTGGACGCCGCCACCCAGCGCCAGCTCAATCGTGGGGCACGTCTGGTGGAGATCCTCAAGCAGGGGCAATACCAGCCGCTACCTGTGGCGAAGCAGGTTCTGGCGATTTACGCCGCCAACAACGGTTACGTCGATGAGTATCCGACGACCTCCATTCAGCGTTACGAGCAGGAGCTGCTGACCTTTCTCGAAGTCAACCACGGCCAGCTGCTCACCGACCTCGGGGAGAAAAAAGCTATTGATGCCGACCTTGAAGTGCGCATCAAAGCGGCTCTCGAAGAATTCAAGGGTCAGTTCGTAGCGTAAATCATCGACAGCCAAAGGTTAGACAGATGCCAAGTCTGAAGGACATAAAAAAACGGATCGGCTCGGTCAAAAACACCCAGCAGATCACCAAGGCCATGAAAATGGTTTCGGCCGCGAAACTCCGGCGCGCCCAGGAAGCGGTGGTCGCCTCGCGGCCTTACGCCGACAAGATGCTGGAAGTACTTTCCAGCCTGGCCGCCAGAGAGGAAGCGGAAGCCCATCCCCTGCTTTTTTCCCGGGGCAAACGGCGGGCACTGGTTGTTGTTCTGACGGCGGAC
Source organism: Trichloromonas sp. (assembly GCA_034002365.1). GTDB lineage: Bacteria > Desulfobacterota > Desulfuromonadia > Desulfuromonadales > Trichloromonadaceae > Trichloromonas. The sequence continues at coordinate 25,341 of JAVFAR010000003.1, read as the reverse complement.
CGGGGCCTGTGCGGCGGTTTCAACGCCAATATCTGCAAGACTGCCGAGCGCTTTGTCCGTAAGAATGAAGATGGTTTCGAAGCTTACGACCTGATGATTATCGGCCGCAAGGGCAAGGAATATCTCAAACACCGGTCTGGCCTCAACATCGGCAAGGTCTACGAAAACATTACCGGAAGTATCTCCATCGGAACGGCCTCCTTGCTTGGGCAGGAGATTGTCGACGGGTATGTGGCCGAGCAGTATGACGCCGTTTACCTTATCTACAACGCCTTCCGCAGCGCCATTTCCCAGGTGGTCACGACCGCCCAGCTGCTGCCGATTATTCCTCGCGAAGTAGACGAGGGAACGCATATGACCCAGTATCTGTACGAGCCGAATCGCGGCGCGGTACTGGCGCAGTTGCTGCCGAAAAACGTCGAAGTGCAGATCTTCCGCTCTCTCCTTGAGTCCGTGGCATCGGAACACGGCGCCCGTATGAGCGCCATGGACAGTGCCAGCAAGAACGCCAAGGAAATGATCGGCAAGTTGACCCTGCAGTACAATCGCGCCCGGCAGGCGGCCATCACCAAGGAGCTCATGGAGATTATTTCAGGGGCGGAATCGGTCAAGAATTAATTCGAACGATCTTTCGCACCGGGCTCCGGTGTGATAAAGGAGGAACGGTTCATCATGAATAAAGGTAAAATTACTCAGGTTATCGGTCCCGTCATCGACGTGGAATTCGAAGCCGGCAAACTTCCGGAAATCTACCATGCCCTCAAGGTAACCAATCCCGCCCTTGGCGACAAGGAGTGGAATCTGGTGGTCGAAGTCGCTCAGCACCTCGGGGAGAACACCGTGCGCGCCATCGCCATGGATTCCACCGATGGTCTGGTCCGTGGGCAGGAGGTTCTCGATACCGGTAAGCAGATCGTTATGCCGGTCGGCCGCAAGACCCTTGGCCGTATTCTCAATGTCATCGGCGAGCCGGTGGACGAAGCGGGCCCGGTTGGCGCCGATGTCGAGTGGGAAATTCATCGTCCTACTCCCGAGTTTGTTGATCAGTCGGTGAGCGTTCAGGCCTTCGAGACCGGTATCAAGGTCGTTGACCTCCTCGCTCCTTACGCCCGTGGCGGTAAAATCGGCCTCTTCGGCGGCGCCGGCGTCGGCAAGACCGTTCTGATTATGGAACTGATTCACAACATCGCCAAACAGCACGGCGGTTTCTCGGTTTTTGCCGGCGTTGGCGAGCGGACCCGCGAAGGGAACGACCTCTGGCACGAAATGAAGGATTCGGGCGTTCTCGATAAGGCTGCCCTGATCTATGGCCAGATGAACGAGCCCCCCGGAGCCCGTGCCCGCGTCGCCCTTTCGGCTCTGACCGTAGCCGAGTATTTCCGTGATGAAGAGGGCCAGGACGTGCTCCTCTTTATCGATAACATCTTCCGTTTTACCCAAGCTGGTTCGGAAGTTTCGGCTCTGCTCGGCCGTATTCCTTCGGCCGTTGGTTATCAGCCGACCCTCTCCACCGAGATGGGCGAGCTGCAGGAGCGGATCACCACGACGAACAAGGGTTCGATTACCTCGGTTCAGGCGATCTACGTTCCTGCTGACGACTTGACCGACCCGGCGCCGGCCACGGCCTTTGCCCACCTCGACGCCACGACCGTTCTTTCCCGTCAAATTGCCGAGCTGGGTATTTACCCCGCCGTCGACCCGCTTGACTCCACCAGCCGGATTCTCGATCCTCAGGTGGTCGGTGAGGAACATTACAAGGTCGCTCGCGACGTTCAGTATGTTCTCCAGCGTTACAAGGACTTGCAGGATATCATTGCCATCCTCGGCATGGACGAGCTCTCCGAGGAAGATAAGCTGGTCGTCTCCCGCGCTCGGAAGATTCAGCGTTTCCTCTCGCAGCCCTTCCATGTTGCCGAGGTCTTTACCGGCTCCCCGGGCAAGTACGTGGAGCTCAAGGATACCATCCAGGGCTTCCAGGAAATCGTCGCCGGTAAGTACGACGACATCCCCGAGCAGGCTTTCTACATGGTTGGTACCATCGAGGAAGCTCTGGAAAAGGCTAAGCAACTGGCGGCCTGATAGATGTTGTTGCGGCGGGGCGTCAAGCCCCGCCACTCCGGTAAAGGATGTTCGTAATGGCAGAAAAGCTCAGACTCGAATTGGTCACCCCCTATAAAAAGGCCCTCTCCGAGGAAGTCGATGAGGTCACGGCCCCCGGCACGCTGGGCGAATTCGGCATTCTTCCCGGGCATACTCCCCTGCTTACGACTCTCAAGATCGGCGAGCTGTCGTACCGACGCGGCAGCGAGGTCTTTCATCTGGCCGTGAACTGGGGCTATGTGGAAGTTGAAGACGACAAGGTGACCGTCCTGGTGGAAACGGCCGAGCCTGCCGACGAGATCGATCTCGAACGGGCCCGGGCCGCCTTGGGCCGTGCCGAGGAGGCCTTGCGCAAGCTTTCTTCCGAGGACAAGGATTTCCTGGTCATGCAGGCCGCCCTGGAGCGCGCCCTGACCCGTATTCAGGTTGCCGGCCGTCAGGGACGCTGAAAAAGAACTTGCTGATAACTTGTAAAAAAGGCGGCTCTCCGGGGTCGCCTTTTTTAGTGCTCCGCGCTTCGATAAATCCATCCCCCTTCGCAGAGTATTCCGGTAATCAATATCTCCTGCGCCCTTTTTCTTTTCCGAAAACTTACTGATAAGACAGCGAAAAAAACACAATAATCAAAACTGTTTGCAGGAAAAAACTTGACATAAAATGTATACTGTATACAATTCGCCGGGGATGAAGGACAACTCATCAGGGGGATGGGAGTATTTCGGTGAGAAAGAAACTTGTCGACAGCCATCTGACTTTACGGGAAAAGATTCTCGAAACGATCCGTGAAGCCATACTCAAGGGCTCGCTCAAGCCGGGAGAAAAAGTCGCCGAGCCGGAATTGGCGGAGCGATTCGGCATCAGCCGCACGCCGATTCGGGAGGCGTTCCGGCAACTTGAATCGGAAGGCTACTTGACCGTTATTCCGCGCAAGGGCGCGGTCGTCGCTTCCCTGTCGGAACGGGATGTGGAGGAGTTCTTCGCCATCAAGAGCGTTCTTGAAGGTTATGCGGCGAGAATGGCCGCCGACAAGCTCAGCGACCGGGATATTGAGCGCCTGGAAACGATCAACGACCGTTTGGAAAAGCTCGCCCGCGAGGGAGATGTCAAAAATTTCTTCCGTGTTCACAGCGACTTCCATGAAGCGTTTATTCGCGCCTCGGGGAATGATAAGCTACTGGAACTGATCAGCCAGCTTCTGCTCAAATTTAATCGTCTGCGCATGGCTTCCCTGAGCCTGCCTGGGCGGATGGAAGTCTCGGTGCAGGAGCATCGCAAGCTGCTTGAAGCATTCAAGGCCCGGGATGGAGAGCTGGCGGAAACCCTGGTGACAAAAACCGCCGCTTTTGGCGGTCAGCAGCTGATCCAGAGCATGGCGCAGAAAGAGGGGCGTCCGTTCGAAGGTTCGATTTTACAGCAAGTCGGCGACGTCTGAGAGGCTTCGCTGAATAAAGAATGATAAGCGGCGTTCCCTGTGAGCGCCGTTTTTTGTTGTGCGCGGGGCCATCGAGCTTTGCAATTGGAGGAAGCTGGATTTTCTTTCATCGGGTAAGGTAAAATGTCGAACGGTATAAAGATCAAAGCTCTTGAACTTTGCGAGGCTCTATTGCAGGAACAGCCGACACCCCTGACCCCTTCCACCGAACGTTCGTCCCTTCCTCCGGTGAGTGAACAGGGGTGGTATCCTGTTGATCTGCGGTGTCTCGACCCGGAGATCGTGACGCCGTGCGATCTCTATCGCAGAACGGGGCAGGACCGCTTCGTGCTCTTCTCCCAGCGTCGTCTCCCCGTCGATCGCGTCGTACGTGAACGACTGCTGACCCATGGCCTGAATTACCTGTACATTCAGGAAGGAGACAGCCCGGTCTATTTCGATTTTCTGAAAAATTCGCTGATTTCCGTCGTTCGCGATCCCCATACCAGCTCAGAAAAGAAGGCCCAGGCGGTCCACGCCTCCTGTCAGGAGATTCTCCGCTGGGCCTTCGATGAGCCCCGGGCTCCCTTCGTCCGTCAGGCCCAGGAGGCGATTCTGCCGACGGTCAGCCTGATCATGACCGACGACAGCGCGACTCGGCACCTGATCCGTCTCACCGCCTACGACCATTCGACCTACACCCACTGCACCAATGTGGGAATTTACGGCGTCGCCCTGGCGAAAATCTTTTTCGGCAGCGACTCGATGAAAAAAATGGAGACCTTGGGTCCCGGGTTTTTCCTCCACGATCTCGGCAAGTGCCGGATTCCCATCGAGATTCTCAACAAGCCGGGGGCTTTGAGCGACAGCGAGCGCCGGATCGTCAACAAACATCCGGACGACGGACATATCATGCTCGCCGAAAGCGGGCTGCTCACCGAAGAGGCGAAGATCATCGCCCTCCAGCACCATGAGCGGGATGACGGCAAGGGCTACCCCAATGCCCTGACGGGGGACGACATCCATCCTTACGCCCGCATCTGCCGGTTGGCGGATGTCTACGAGGCCTTGACCGCCGACCGCCCCTACCACCAGCGCAAGTCGGCCTTCGACGCCTTCAAGATCATGTACCAGCAGTTCACCTCGGACCTCGACCGCAAGCTCTTCGAGCTCTTCATCCAGCTCTTCGCCGGCTGAGGGAATCCTTCACTCCCCTTCCCCGGTTCAGCGGTTAGTGGCAGGTTTCCTGAACGATACGGTTGACATCGAGGAGGATTTTCGCCTGATTGGCGAGTTTGGCCATGGCCAGGACATATTCGGCGTGGGCCATCATCGGCGGTACCGCTTCCACCTTGTCCGCCGAGATGTCGACGATCGGCGGCCTCCTGACGTTGGGGTGTCCATGGCTAGGTTAAGCCCAGCCTGTGACAGAATATGTCATGGCTGAAGATTGGCGCTAATCAGGTCTGGTATTGAAACCACAGGTCTTCCCCTTCCGATAGGCGTCAAGCTCACCATTTTCAAAATCGAGCCGGCGGTTAATGATACCCGTTCGGACAGGGGCGATACCAGTCGCAACGGGTCAGCGGCAGCCCACTCGACTGTTTTCCCGACTTGACCAGCAGCGTCTGATAGAGCCCGAGCTTTCCGGTTTCGAAACCGTGGGCCGAGCCCGCCATGTAAATCCGCCAGATTCGATAGGTTATCGGGCAGGTCAAATCAATAACTTGCTCGCGATGCTCCTCCAGGCGCCTGACCCACTGGCGCAAGGTCAGGGCGTAGTGCTCGCGCAGGCTTTCCACGTCCCGAATTTCGAACCCCATTTCCTCGGCGACGCGCAACGAAGTGTTAAGCGATTCCAGTTCGCCGTCGGGAAACACATATTTATCGATGAAGGATGGCTTGTCGGGCTGTGTCCTTCCCGCCACCTCGGTGATGCCGTGATTGAGGAAAACGCCGCCTGGATTGAGCAGTTGGTAGGCTTTGCGGAAATACGCCGGTAGTTTCGTCTTGCCGACATGCTCGAACATGCCGACACTTACCAGCTTGTCGAAGCCTTGTTTGGATGGGACGTCTCGGTAATCGCAGACCTCGACCCGGCAGCGATCCGACAGGCCGGCGTTACGAATTCGTTCGTTAGCCAGATCGGCCTGGGGTTGGCTGAGAGTAATTCCCTGGGCGTCGACGCCATAGTTGGCGGCGGCGTGAATAACGAGGCCACCCCAACCGCAGCCGATATCGAGGAGTTTTTCTCCCGGTTTGAGCCGCAGTTTACGGCAGATGTAATCCAGCTTGCGGTACTGGCCTCCGTCGAGACTTTCGTCGGGCCGGTGAAACAGGGCGCAGGAGTACACCATGCGCTGATCCAGCCATAATCGATAGAATTCGTTGGAGACATTATAGTGATACTGGATCGCCTGGGCATCACGTGCCCTTGAGTGCGCCCGGCCACGTAAAGCGGCGGATCCACGCCGGTTCCCGGTCGGCTGATTTACGGGAAGTCGCAACAGTTTGCAGGCCAAGCCCAGTTTCTCCGTGATTCGCCAGTTACGAGCCAACAGGTGATCGGCCAGAACAAAACTGGCTTCGATGTCTCCGTGGATGTCAAAGTCGTCGAAAATGAAGGCTTCGCCGAGGGAAAGTTCGGTCGGCCGCCAGAACATGCGGCGCAGCGCGGAAGGGTGCTTGATTTCCAGGGTGAAAAGTGGCGGGTCATTGCCGTGCCGCCATGTGGAACCATCCCAGAGACGGACGGCAAAGGGTTTAGGGACTCTGGAAAAAAGCCTTTGGAATAAGTCGAGGCTCGTCGGAATCATCGAATCCTGTACAGAAGGATGCTGAGTCAATTGCCCGGACATAGGCTAACCTCCCCATCGATAATAAATTAGATATTACCAATAGTACACGAATTGCGAAATTGCAAGCTCGGGGCAGGGATTTTTTGCCTGAACAGGCCGAAATCTGAATCCCTTAGGTTTTCGCCCAATCGATGCGTTTTATTTTTTCACCATAAAAAAGCCCGTTGCCGAACATGACAACGGGCTTTTTTATGTCGGACCGACGGCCGGTTTTTACTCGGTGGTTGCGGAAGGAGGGGGGGCTTTTTCGTCCTCCGGGTCGGGGGCGGGTTTTTTCTTACCGAAAAACCGCGCGGCGAGGGTGCCGACTTCGTAGAGGATGTAGAACGGCACGGCGACCGAGGTCTGCGAAAAGACGTCCGGCGATGGGGTCAGAATGCCGCCGACGATGAAGGCGGCGAGGAGGGCGTATTTACGGTGTTTGCCCAGCCATTTGTAGTCGACCACGCCTATGCGGGCGAGAAAAAAGATCACCACCGGCAGTTCGAACACCAGGCCGAAGGCCAGCAGCAACTGGGACGACAGGGTCAGGTAGCTGCTCATCGACAGCATGGCGCTGATGCCGGCGATGCTGGTGCCGTAACCGATCAGAAAGGTGAAAATGGTGGGAAAGACGTAAGTGAAACCGAAATAGGCACCGGCGCCGAAACAGAGACAACTGACCATGACGAAGGGAATGGCGAAGCGCTTTTCGTGGCCGTAAAGCCCTGGCGCGACAAAGGCCCAGCCCTGCCAGAGGATGATCGGAAGGGCCGCCACTAGCCCGGCGATGGCGGAAATCTTGAGATAGGTGAAGAAGGGCTCGGTGGCGTTGATAAAGACCAGCGAGCTGCCTTCGGGGAGGGCGGCCCGCACCGGTCCGGCGATGAACTGGAAGAGTTTCTCGGCCACCACGTAGCAGCCGCCGAACGCCACCAGCCAGGCGCTGGCGGCGATGATCAGCCGTTTGCGCAGCTCTTCGAGATGGGCGGTGAGAGGCAGCTGATCATCCGCCATGGGCGGGGTCCTTGGATTCCGGGCGAGGAGCCTCCTCGGGGCCGGGGGTGAGCGCGTCGAGCTCGGCGCTGGTGCCGTCGACATAGGGGTTGGAGGCCGTCACCGGCGGCGTGGTCTGGCGGGGGGGAGAGGGCAGCGGTTCGGGCTTCCGGTCGGAGCGGCTTTCCTCGTTCAGGGTGTTTTTCAGTTCGTCGGTGGCTTTGCGGAACTCGGACAGGCCGCGACCGAGGGCGCGGGCCAGATCGGGAAGTTTTTTCGGGCCGATGACGATCAGCGCGACGGCCAGAATCAACAGAAGCTCGGGCATGCCGATACCGAACATAAAAGAATCCTTGGGATATGGGGGGCGGGATGTGGGACAAGCGTGCCGAGATTATCCCGTCTTCCCCTCCCCTGTCAAGGTCAAAGGGAGTCGATAAGGGTTTGACATATCAGGGCTTTTAAACTAGTATACGGCGACTTTGCAAGCTCTTCGCCGCACGGCGACGGAAGGTGGACCATGACTCAGGAAGAAATGTTCAAGGAAATTCGCCGGCTGGCCGAGGAGCGCGATGCCCTGCTGTTGGCGCACAACTACCAGCGCGACGAGATTCAGGCCGTGGCCGATATCACCGGCGATTCCCTGGCCCTGTCGCTGGAAGCGGCGCGCACCGAGCGCAAGGTGATCGTTTTCTGCGGCGTCCATTTCATGGCCGAAAGCGCGGCGATTCTGGCGCCCGGGAAGATCGTCCTCCTCCCCCGTCCCGATGCCGGCTGTCCGATGGCCGACATGGTGACCGTCGAGGGCCTGCGCGAAATGAAGGCCCGGCTCCCCGGGCGGCCGGTGGTGACCTATGTCAACTCCTCGGCGGCGGTCAAGGCCGAAAGCGACATCTGCTGCACCAGCGCCAACGCCGTCAAGGTGGTCAACTCCCTTGACGCCGACGAGGTGATTCTCGTCCCCGACCGCAACCTCGGCCGCTACATCGCCGCCCATACCGACAAGAAGTGCCATTTCTGGGAGGGTTACTGTCCGACCCATGACCGCCTGGCGGCGGAAGAGGTCAAGCAGGCCCTGGCCGAGCATCCCGACGCTCTCTTCATGGCTCATCCCGAGTGCACCCCGGAGATTCTCGCCCTGGCCCATCATATCTGTTCCACCACCGGCATGTACGGCTTCGCCAAGAGCAATCCGGCGAAAAAGTTCATCGTCGGCACCGAGGCGGGCATCCTCTACCGGCTGCGCCTGGAGAATCCCGGCAAGGAATTCATCCTCCCCTCGCGGAAGCTGATCTGCCCCAACATGAAGCTGACCGCCCTGGAGGATGTGTTGAAAAGCCTGCAAACCCTCAGTCCCCGGATCACCGTGCCGGATGAGGTGCGGGAAAAGGCCCGGGTGGCCCTGGAGCGGATGCTGGCCATTCCCCGGGACTGACCGGTTTTCGCCGAAGAAATCATCATGCGGGGCGTGTTCGGCACGCCCCGTTTTTTTAGGGACAGTTGAAGCCATGGATCAGTCGCCGCAAGCGCCGGAAGTCGCCCATGCCACCATCCGCTCGGTCCTCGACGGCCTGAGCGCCGGCGCCACCCGCCTCGAAGTGCTGGGGCTGCTCGGTTCCAGCGGCGCCTATCTGCTGGCGGCGGAACTGGCGGCGCTGAACGAGCCGTTGCTGGTGGTCGCCGCCGACGGCCGCGAGGCGGAGCGCTGCGCCGCCGCCCTCGCCTTCTACCACGGCCGCCCGGATGAAGTGTTCTTCTTCCCCCACTGGGAGATCCGCCCCTACGAGCCGCTGAGCCCCCATCCCGAGGTCGAGGCGAGCCGTCTGGCGGCCCTTTCGGCCCTGCACGAAGGGCGGGCGCGGGCGGTGGTGACAACGGCGCGGGCGCTTTTGCAGCGGGTCATCCCCCGCGCGGTGCTGGGGACGCTCAGCGCGAGCCTGCGCGCCGGCGAGGACTATCCCCGCCATGAGCTGACCGCCCTGCTGCTGCGCCTCGGCTACAACGCCGTCCCCCTGGTGGAGGATCGCGGTACCTTCTCGCTGCGCGGCGACATCCTCGACATCTTCCCTCCCTCCCTGCCGCAACCGGTGCGGCTCGAATTTTTCGGCGACAGCCTGGAGCGGCTGCGCCCCTTCGATCCCGTCAGCCAGCGTTCCATCGCCGCCGAGCTCAAGGAACTGCGGCTCTTGCCGGCACGGGAGATGGTCCTGACCGGCGAGTTTCTGACGATCTTCTCCCGTCGGCTCAAGGAGCGCTGCGATGCCCTCGGCCTGCCCCGCACCCTGCGCGAGGCGGTGCTGGAAGAGGCGCGGGAGGGGCTCCTCGCCCCCGGCCGTCAGTTTCTGCTGCCCCTGGTTCACGACCGCCTCGACAGCCTCTTCGACTACGCCCCCCAGGGGCGCTGGGTGATTCTCGATCCGCCGGCGGTGGAACAGGCCGGCGACGAGTTCGCCGCCGAAGTCGCCGAGGGGGTGGCGCGCCTGGCCCGCCGCGAGGAGCCCTATGTCGAGGCGGCGGAGCTCTATCTGACGCCGGCGGAGCTGGAGCGGGAATTGTCCTTGCGCCGCCGCCAGGACTTTTCTCCCCTCGACGTGCTGCGCCTGGATGAGGAGCGGCAGCGCTACCGGCTCAACGTCTTCGGCAACGGCGACATCCACGGCCGCCTGCGCGAGGCCGGCGGCTTCGCGGCGCTGGCCGCGCAGTTGCGCCAGTGGCGTGAGGCGGGCTGGCGCGTCCTGCTTGTCTGCCGGCAGCAGGGGCAGGCCGAGCGGCTCATCGACCTGCTGGCGCCCGAGGGGATGCCTCCCGATTTCGACCCGGCGGTCTCCTGCAAGAGTCTGCGCCCCGGAGATCTCGTCATCACCCTCGGGGAGCTGGCCGACGGCTTCCGCCTGCCGGACGAAAAGCTGGCGGTGGTCACCGAGGAAGAAATTTTCGGCCAGCGGGTGCGGCGGCGGCCGCGCAAGGATGTGCGCGCCCTCCTCTCTTCCCTGGCGGAGCTCAAGGAGGGGGACTACGTCGTTCACGCCGACCACGGCATCGGCCGTTACCACGGCTTGCAGCACCTGCGCATGGGCACGACCGAGGGGGACTTCCTCCAGCTCGAATACGCCGGCGGCGATAAGCTCTACCTGCCGGTGGAGCGTATCGAGAAGGTGCAGAAGTACGTCGGCGGCGAAGGGCAGACGCCGCGCCTCGACAAGATGGGGGGGGGCGCCTGGGAGAAAGCCAAGCTCAAGGCCCGCGCCGCCGTCGAGGAACTGGCCCGGGAGCTGCTCAAGATCTACGCCCGCCGGGAGCTGAGCCAGGGCTTTGCCTACAGCCCGCCCGACCGGGTCTTCCGCGAATTCGAGGCGGCTTTCCCCTACGAGGAGACCCCGGACCAGCTGCAGGCGATCCAGGAGGTGCTGGCCGATATGGAATCCCCCCGCCCCGTCGACCGCCTGGTCTGCGGCGACGTCGGCTACGGCAAGACCGAGGTGGCGATCCGCGCCGCCTTCCGCGCCGCCCTCGACGGCCGCCAGGTGGCGGTGCTGGTGCCGACCACGGTCCTCGCCCGTCAGCACGGGGAGACCTTCCGCGAGCGTTTTAAGGGCTATCCCGTCGAGGTCGACATGGTTTCCCGCTTCCGCACCCCCGGCGAAATAAAACAGGTGCTGGAGCGCGCCGCGGCGGGGCAGGTCGACATCCTCATCGGCACCCACCGGATTCTGCAGCGGGATGTGCGTTTCAAGAATCTCGGTCTGGTCATCATCGACGAGGAGCAGCGCTTCGGCGTCAGCCACAAGGAGCGGCTGAAGAAGCTGCGCGCCGAGGTCGACGTCATCACCCTCACCGCCACCCCCATCCCCCGCACCCTGCACATGAGCATGATGGGGATGCGCGATCTGTCGGTGATCGAGACCCCGCCGGTGGACCGCCTGGCGGTGCGCACCTACGTCACCCGCTTCGACGACGACCTCATCCGCGAGGCGATTCTGCGCGAGCTGCGCCGGGGCGGACAGGTCTTCTTCGTCCACAACCAGGTCAAAAACATCGAGGCGATGGCCGAATTCCTGCGCACCCTCGTTCCCGAGGCGAAGATCGCTGTCGGCCACGGGCAGATGGGGGAGAAGGCGCTGGAAGAGGTGATGGTCAATTTCATCGAGGGGAAGGCCCAGGTGCTGGTCTGCAGCACTATCATCGAAAACGGCATCGACATCCCCCGGGCCAACACCATCATCATCAACCGCGCCGACTGTTTCGGGCTGGCGCAGCTCTACCAGCTGCGCGGCCGGGTCGGGCGCAGCCGCCACCGCGCCTACGCCTATCTGCTCATCCCCGGCGAAGGCAGCCTGACCCGCGAGGCCCGGGAGCGGTTGCGGGTCTTGCAGGATCTCACCGAACTCGGCGCCGGTTTCCGTGTCGCCAGCCATGATCTTGAACTGCGCGGCGCCGGCGACCTCCTCGGCGCCCGCCAGGCCGGCCAGATTGCCGCTATCGGTTTCGAGATGTACACCGAGCTGCTGGAAGAGACGATCCACGAGCTCAAAGGGCTGGAGCGGGAGGAGAAGATCGACCCCGAGGTGCGTCTGGGGCTGTCGGCCTTCCTCCCGGAAAAATATCTGCCCGATCCCAACCAGCGGCTGGTCTTTTACAAGCAGCTGGCTGCCGCCGAGGCGGTGGAGGAGCTTTACGGCCTTGCCGACGAGCTGCGCGACCGCTACGGCGAGCTGCCCGAGCCGGCGACGGTGCTGATCGAGGTGATGAAGCTGCGGGTGCTGATGAAGCGGCTTAAGGTCGAGCTCGCCGAGTACGACGGCCGTCAGCTGCTCTTCGCCTTCCATGCCGGGACGCCGGTGCCGCCGGAGAAGATCCTCAAGCTCATGGACGATCCGGGCAAATACCGCTTCTCCCCCGACTATCGGCTGTCGGTGCGCACCGGCAAGCTGGCGGCCGAAGAGGCGCTGGCGGCGGCGAAAAAAGAATTGCAGCAGTTTCTTTAGCTGTGCTAGTTTTCCCTTTTGAATTCGTTGTTTTTCTTCTCTTCCTTCAAGACGTCATGGCGGAGTCTTCCGCGCGAGGATTTCATGGTCATGGGCCGCTATCGACTGCTCCTGCTGCTCCTCTTCGGGCTGATGCTCCTGGGCTGTCGTGAGCGGGGAGAGGCTTCGCCGCAGGTGCTGCTCAAGGTCAATGGCCGCGAGGTGAGTCACGGTGAATTCCAGGAGCGCTTCGCCAAGACCCTCCCCCGGGATCAGCAACTGGGCGCCGAAGAGCGGGCCGAGCTGGAGCGGGCTTTTCTCGTTCGCATTGTCGACCGCGAACTGACCCTGGCGGAAGCGGAGCGCCTCGATGTCTCCCTGTCGGCGGAAGAGCTGGCGGCGGCCGAGGCCGAGGCGCGCAGCGGCTACCCCGAGGAGGAGTTCCGTGCCGGGCTGAAGGCCCGCGGTCTCGACGAAAAGGCCTGGCGGCGCGAGCTGGAAGAAAGCCTGCTGATGGAAAAGGTCGCGCGCCTGACCGTCTACGATAAGATCGAGGTCAGCGACGATGAGGTCGCCGCCTACTATCGGGAGCATGCCGAGGAGTTCGCCCGGCCCGAGCAGGTTCGGGCGCGGCAGATTCTGGTCGCGGACGAAGCGGAGGGGCAACGGCTGCTGGCGGAGTTGCGGGCGGGTGCCGATTTTGCCGAGCTGGCCCGGCGCCATTCCCTCTCCCCCGACGGCGAGGAGGGGGGAGATCTCGGCTTTTTTGCCCAGGAGGAAATGCCCCCCGAGATCGGCTCGGCCGTCTGGAAGATGGCTCCGGGGGATCTGAGCGGACTGGTTCGGAGCGAGTACGGTTATCATCTTTTCCAGCTTCTGGAGCGCCGCCCGGCCCTGCAGCTTTCCCTGGAAGAGGCGCGGGAAAAAATCCGCGCGCGGCTGCGCGAGCGCGCCGAGGAAGAAGCCTATCAGGAATGGCTGCGGGGTCTGCGCGAGCGGGCGGCCATCGCCATCAACTGGTCGCTGTTCGACTGATCCGTTTCCGGCCGAGGGCGTTTTCCACCGGCCGACCTTTTCACATTCCATCCGAGGATAAGCGATGAATCGTTTTCTGGCCCTTCTGGCCATGTTGGCGCTCTTTCCCGCGGCGCTTTTCGGCGCGCAAACCGTCAACCGCATTGTCGCCGTGGTCAACACGGACATCATCACCCAGTACCAGATCGAGCAGGAGCTGGAGAAGCGGCAGATGGGAGCCGAGGCCCAGGCCCTGCTGACTCCCGAGCAGCTGAGCGAACTGCGGCAGCGGGTGTTGAACAGCCTGATCGAGGAAACCCTGGTGCGGCAACGGGTCAAGGAGCTGGGACTGGAGGTGAGCCAGGAAGAGATTGAGGCGGCCATCAGCGATGTCCTCCTCCAGAACCAGCTGACCCGGGAGGAACTGATCGAGGCCCTGAGCCTGCAGGGGATGGAGTTCGACGCCTACCAGGAGAAGCTGCGGGAACAGATCCTGCGTTTCAAGCTTCTCGGCCGCGAGGTCAAAAGCAAGGTCGATGTCACCCAGCAGGAACTGCTCGACTACTTCCGCGAGCATATCGAGGATTACCGGCAGAAGCCGATGGTCCATCTCGCCCGCATCACCTTTCCCCTGCCCGATCGGCCCAGCGCCGAAGAGGTGGAGGCGGCCCGGTCCCTGGCCCGCGAGGCGCGGGAACGGGTCCGGGGCGGGGAGGATTTCCTCGCTGTTCTCTCGGAGTATACCGGCGAGGGACGGGCCCAGGGGGGGGACATGGGGCGTTTCGCCGAAGAGGAGCTGACCGCGGCTTTCGCCGAGGCGGTGAAAGGTCTCACGGCTGGCGAGGTCAGCGAGCCGGTGGAGACCCCCGAGGCCTTCCACCTCTTCAAGGTGTTGGAGCGTGATACCGGCTCGGTGCGGCAGTTCGATGCCGTCAAGGATGACATCGCCAAGATCCTCACCGAGCAGAAGACCGATGGAGCTTTCAAAAGCTGGGCCGAGGGCTTGCGCAAGTCGGCCCGTATCGATATCCGGGAATAGCGGAAGTTTTGCCGACGATGAGCCAAAGCCCCGCCTTTGCCGGCGGGGCTTTTTTATTTCGTCCATCTTTCGGGGTTTGAACTATACTGATCCCCTGTCCGGTGCTTGAGCGAAGTCAGGAGTTTTTCATGCGGCGACCGATAGTCATCACCCAGGGCGACCCCACCGGGATCGGCCCGGAAATCATAGTCAAGGCCCTGCTGGAGGGGGCCTTCGATGCCCTCTCGCGTCCCCTGTGGGTGGCCGGGGATGCGGCGGTGCTGCGGCGGGCGGCGGCGGTCTGCGGCGCCCCCTGCGCGGTCGTGCCGGTTGGCGAACGGACGCGGCTGGTCTGCGCCGGGCGCGCCCTTGAGGTTGTGCCGCTGTCGAACCTGGAGGCGGAAACACTGGTCTACGGCCGGCCGGACATCCCCTGCGGCCGGGCCATGCTGCGCTACATCGAGTGGGCCTGCGACGCCTGTCGTTCCGGCGAGGCGGCGGCCATGGTCACGGCGCCGATCAGCAAGGCGGCGATTCATGCCGCCGGCTGCGATTTTCCCGGCCATACCGAACTGCTGGCCGAGCGCTGCGGGGTCGACAAGGTGGTGATGATGCTCGCCGGTGAGCGACTCAAGGTCTGTCTGGTGACGACTCATCTGGCTCTGGCCGAGGTGCCGCGGGTGCTCAGCGAAGGGGAGATCCTGGAAACGATCCGCATCACCGATCGCTCTTTGCGCCGCTTTTTCGGCCTGAAAGAGCCGCGCCTGGCGGTGCTGGCGCTCAATCCCCATGCCGGAGAGCAAGGGATGTTCGGCGACGAGGAACCGCGCCTGATCGCCCCGGCCATCGCGGCCGCCCAGGCGGAGGGGATCGCCGCCAGCGGCCCGCACAGCGCCGACACCCTCTTTCACTTCGCCGTCCGCGGGGCATACGACGCGGTGATCTGCATGTATCACGACCAGGGCCTGATTCCCCTGAAACTCCTGCATTTCGAGGACGGCGTCAACGTCACCCTGGGGCTGCCCATCGTCCGCACCTCCGTCGACCACGGCACCGCCTACGACCTCGCCGGCACCGGCCAGGCCAGCACCGAGAGCCTGGTCGCGGCGGTGAAGATGGCTGAGCAAATGGCGGCGGATTTATAACCAATCACCAATTACCAATCACCGGTTTTCATGGCCAACAAAATCGTCATCAAAGGTGCCTGCGAGCACAACCTGAAATGTATCGACGTCGAGATCCCCCGGGACAAGCTGGTGGTCATCACCGGCGTTTCCGGGAGCGGCAAGAGCACCCTCGCCTTCGACACCATCTACGCCGAGGGCCAGCGCCGCTACGTCGAGAGCCTGTCGGCCTATGCCCGCCAGTTCCTTGGCCAGATGCAGAAGCCCGATGTGGAGAGCATCGAGGGGCTGTCGCCGGCAATCTCCATCGAGCAGAAGACCACCTCGAACAATCCCCGTTCGACGGTTGGGACCGTCACCGAGATCTACGACTATCTGCGCCTGCTCTACGCCCGGGCCGGCCGGGTGCATTGCTCCTCCTGCGGCAAGGAGATCGCCTCGCAGACGGTGGAACAGATGGTCGACCGCATTCTCGCCCTGCCGGAAAAGACCCGCCTGCTGCTGTTGGCGCCGATCATCCGGGGCCGCAAGGGGGAATACCGCAAGGAGTTGAAACAGCTGCTGGCTGACGGTTTCGTGCGGGTGCGTATCGACGGCGAGATGCTTGAACTGGCCGAGGAGATCGTTCTCGACAAGAACAAAAAACACACCATCGAGGTGGTGGTCGACCGGTTGGTGGTGAAGGCGGATGTGCGCGGGCGCCTGTCCGATTCCCTGGAAACCGCCCTGCGTCTGGCCGAAGGGATCGTCCGTGTGGAGGTCGTCGACGGCGTAGGGGCGGCCGATCCGGTCGCCCAGGATGGGCGAGGCAGCGCCCCGCCCCTACGGGAAACGTCTTTTCTTTTTTCCGAACAGCACGCCTGCGTCGAGTGCGGCATCTCCTACCCCGAAATCGCCCCGCGCATGTTCTCCTTCAACAACCCCTACGGCGCCTGCCCCGACTGCTCGGGATTGGGGACGCGGATGTATTTCGATCCCGAGGCGGTGGTCCCTAACCCGGCCCTCTCCCTGCGCGAGGGGGCGATCGTCCCCTGGGAAACCCGGGGGGGCGGCGGCTATTACTTTCAGCTGATCGAGGCGCTGGCCGACCATTACGGTTTCGACATCAACCAGCCCTTCGAAAAACTCCCCGAGCGGGTGCGCCAGGTGCTGCTGCACGGGTCGGGCAAGGAGGAGGTGCGTTTCTACTTCGACCAGGGGGGGGGACGGCGCCAGTACTATAACAAGGCTTTCGAGGGGGTGATTCCCAACCTGGAGCGGCGCTACCGCGAGACCGATTCGGATGGGGTGCGGGAGCATCTTGGCCAGTTCATGAACGTCATGCCCTGCCCCACCTGCGACGGCGCCCGGCTGCGTAAGGAATCGCTCTTCGTGCGCGTCGGCGGGCGCAACATCCGCGAGGTGACGGCTCTTTCCATCACCGAGGCCGAGGCCTTCTTCGCCGAGCTGCGGTTCGAGAAGCAGGAAGCGGAGATCGCCCGGCGCATCCTCAAGGAGATCCGCGAGCGCCTCTCCTTCCTCTCCCATGTCGGCCTCGATTATCTTTCCCTCGACCGCACCGCCGGCACCCTCTCCGGCGGCGAGGGGCAGCGCATCCGCCTCGCCACCCAGGTCGGTTCCAGCCTGATGGGGGTGCTCTACATCCTCGACGAGCCCTCCATCGGCCTGCATCAGCGGGACAACCGGCGGCTGCTGGAAACCCTGAAGCGGCTGCGGGATCTCGGCAACACGGTGCTGGTGGTGGAGCACGACGAAGAGACCATCCTCGAAGCCGACTTTGTCATCGATATGGGGCCGGCGGCCGGGGTCCACGGCGGCGAGGTCGTGGCCCAGGGGACTCCCCAGGAGATTCTCGCCAACCCGGCGTCCCTGACCGGACGCTATCTCTCCGGCGAGCTCTCCATCCCCCTGCCGGCCCAGCGGCGGCAAAGCGAGCGCTGCATCGAGGTCAAAGGGGCCGCGGAAAACAATCTCAAGGGGATCGACGTGAAAATCCCCCTCGGGGTGATGACCTGCGTCACCGGCGTCTCCGGCAGCGGCAAGTCGACCCTGGTTATCGACACCCTGTACAAGGCGCTGTCGCAGCGTCTCTACCGCAGCCGCGAGAAGGCCGGCAAGGTCGACGATATCCTCGGCCTGGAGTCGCTCGACAAGGTCATCGATATCGACCAGTCCCCCATTGGCCGTACGCCCCGCTCCAATCCGGCGACCTACACCGGGGTCTTCACCGACATCCGCGATCTCTTCGCCCAGTTGCCCGAGGCCAAGGTGCGGGGCTACAAGGCGGGACGGTTTTCCTTCAACGTCAAGGGGGGGCGCTGCGAGGCCTGCGAGGGGGACGGCATTCTCAAGATCGAGATGCACTTTTTGCCCGATGTCTTCGTCACCTGCGAGGTCTGTCGCGGGGCGCGCTACAATCGGGAAACCCTGGAAGTGAAATACAAGGGGAAGAGCATCGCCGAGGTGCTGGACATGACCGTCAACCAGGCGGCGAAGTTTCTGGAGAACATTCCGCGCATCAAGAACAAGCTGGAAACCCTGCGCGACGTGGGCCTGGGCTACATCAAACTCGGCCAGAGCGCCACCACCCTCTCCGGCGGCGAGGCGCAGCGGGTCAAACTGGCCAAGGAGTTGGGCAAGCGGGCCACCGGGCGGACCATCTACATCCTCGACGAGCCGACCACCGGGCTGCACTTCGCCGACATCCAGAAGCTGCTCGACGTGCTGCAGCGGCTGGTGGAGAGCGGCAACACGGTGGTGATCATCGAACACAACCTCGACGTGATCAAGACCGCCGACCATGTCATCGACCTCGGTCCCGAGGGCGGGAATCGCGGGGGGGAAATCGTTGTCGTCGGCACCCCGGAGGATGTGGCGCGGGACTCCCGCTCCCACACCGGACGCTATCTCCGGGGCTATCTCAACCTGTAAGGGTTCAGGCGGGGGAGATTTCCCGGATCAGGTCGCCGTTGACGATATAGTGGGCGTCGTGACTGTACAGGCAGAAAAAGCCGGGGGTAGAATTGACGTAATCCTGCAGGCGGCTTTTCCCGGCGGGCATGGCGATGGTGATTTCCCCTTCCAGCAGCTCGCCGCCGTAGAAGGTCAGGCGCACGCGGTTGCGGTCGCCGAAATCCGTGTCTTCGTCCTGAAGCGGGTACCGGACATGGGTGATGGAGCTTTTATTGACCAGGGCGAAGCGGCCGTTTTTGTCCCTGAAGGGGAAGAAGACATCCGTCTCGCGAAACATCTCCACCCTCCGCTGCGGACCGCTGTGGGACGGGCTGAAGGGGCTGAGGAAGAGGATTCCTTCATGCACGACGCCGTCGGCGAGAAAGAGGGTGACGGGAAGTTCGATTTTCTCCACCCGGTAATCGTTCATCGAGCCGTCTCCTGATCGGGAAAGGGGAGTTGATCGTCGAGGATGCGAGCGATTAATGCTAAGCCCTTTTTCCAAGTGAAGCAAGCAAAAGGCGGCCTGGCCCCTGTGGCGGAGCTCCGTTTCGATTGACAGAAAACCTGGGCCGGTTAAAATTCAAGTCTGTGAACATGACGAAGTTCCCGGGCGCAAGCGCCGATAGCGGGAACATGAAAAAGACTCAACCCATCCAATCAGGGAGTAACGGAATGACCGAAGCAAGCAAAACCCGTAAAAATCTTCAGGAAGCCTTCGCCGGGGAAGCCCAGGCCAACCGTACCTATCTGGCTTTCGCGAAAAAAGCCGAGCAGGAAGGTCTATTGCAGGTGGCCAAGCTCTTTCGGGCGGCGGCCGATGCCGAGACCGTCCATGCCCATGCCCATTTGCGGACCATGGGCGGCATTAACGACACGGCGGAAAACCTGCGCACCGCCATCGGCGGGGAAACCCACGAATTCACCAGCATGTATCCGCGGATGATCGCCGAAGCCGAGGCGGAAGGGGAGCAGGCGGCCCTGCGCAACTTCAAGTTCGCCAATGCCGTCGAGCAGGAGCATGCCGCGCTCTATCAGAAGGCCCTCGACAACCTGGGGCGCAACGAGGCCGTGGACTACTATGTCTGCCAGGTTTGCGGCCATACCCACGAAGGCGAGCCCGCCGGTTCCTGTCCGGTCTGCAACGCCGCGAAGAGCGCTTTCAAGAAGATCGACTGATTTCCCTCCAGCCGGAGCGCCGGGGTGGTCCGGCGTTCCGGCTCCCCCTCCCGTGGCCTAACTCCCAGGCCTGCTCCGCACCCTGAAGAACTTATTCGCTCCCGATGTCGTGTTCGGGCCGAAAACCGGTTCCCGGGAATGCCGCGGTCAGGTGTTCCCGCGTTTGTTATTGCCCGGAAAGGGAAGAAGAGAGGTTTTATGGAAAAATGTCCGGTGTGCAAGGAAGAACAAAAAGGCAAGTACTGGTGCAAGGCATGCAAGACGGTATTTCTTTGCCCGGCGCCGGGTTGTGGTGCTGAAATCGGTAAGCCGGGGGTGGAGGTCTGTCCCCGATGCGGGCTGCTCTTCAAGGAGTATATGGAATCCCGCAAGATGTATCGGCAGTGTCCCAAGTGCAAGAAGAAACAGGGCCTTTCCGAGCCTCAGTGCAAGTTCTGCAAATATTGGTTCAACTGCCCGACCTGTGGGCACAGGGTGCCCTCCACCAGCATGTTGACCTGTCCACGCTGCGCTACCCCTTTGCGCTGATCTTCCGCAAAGGGTGCCAAACAAAACGGGCAGCCTAAGGGCTGCCCGTTTTGTTTTCGGATTGTTTGTCCTTCCGCACGGGAAGACTGCAGGAATCGGAGAGTCAGGTTTGTACGCCCAGCCGGGGGAAAATCCAGCGGTTAATGACATACCACAGAACGATAAGCCCGATAAACCAGAGAAAATCCATCGTCGACCTCCTTTAATTTGATTTACAATATATATCAAGAATAAGTATAAAGCAAGGCCTCTTGGTATTTTTGCCGGTTGATCTTCATCGGTGATGATCGACCCAACCCTTTGGCAGGGATGAGATCAGGAGTGGTCGAGCAGGTCTCCGGGTATTTAAAAAAGAGAGGCGCCGTGGCGACGGTGTGTGCTTCTGCGAAGGGCTGCGTGAGATACGAAAAAGGGCGGCTCCTTTGGAGCCGCCCTTTTCAACTCAATCGACGGGGGTGATATCCCCCCAACCGGTGATGTTTTTCACCACTTCCCCCGGTTGCCCGGAGTAACGGATACTGCCGACGCCGCTGATGTCCCCCTGAAGCCGTTTGCCGGCATAGACCTCGGCGGATCCGGCGCCGCTGATCGCCACGGAAACCTCTTTCGCCTTCAGTCGCCCGGCGGCCAGTCCCGAAGCTCCGTCGATTTTGGCCTTCAGTTCCTCCACCGTCCCATCCAGGGTCATGTTGCTGGACCCGGATAGATCGACCGCCAAGGCGTCCCCCTTGAGGTTTCGTACCTGAAACTCGTTGGCGCCGCTGGAGCGGATCTGGTCAAGGGTCTCCACCGTGATGGTCAGGACCATGGGGGCGCTGGCACAAATCGATTTTTTCGAGGTGACGCGCAAGATTCCGTCTTGAACTTCGGTCGTGATCAAGGGGAGCAGGTTGTCGTCGGCGGAGATTTCGACGCTCTGATCCTTTTGGACGTCGATCCGAACGGTGTAGGCTCCTTCGACATCCAATCCGTGAAAGGCCGGCAGGGAGCGGCTTTCTTCCTTGGCGGAGCCGCTCCCCTCAACGCAGCCGCTGACGTTACCGGTATTGACGATATTCGAGCCGATGTTGATCTGCACGGCCCCCCAGCTTTGTCCCGAGAGAAGCAGTAATCCGGAGCAGGAAAGAATCAGGAACGTTTTAAGATGTCGAGCGCGCATGGCAGCTCCTTAAGGTTTGTGTGAGTGGTCATTTGCTTGCAACCGTGGTCAATGACTACCTGATGCTGCCGAAAGGCTTCCCCAGTTCATCCTTTTTCACATCGCCGTTGCCGACCTCGCCGAAAACCCGGCTGTAAACCAGTTTGGCCTCGCCGGTCGCGGTGTCGGCCATGAACAGGCCGAAGCCGCCGCCTTTATCACCGAAGTCGGAACTCCAGGAAGAGATCTGATAGCGGCCATAGTTCGGGGGGCCGAAATTATTCGCGCCGACGATGTCTCCGGCTCCGGCCAGCAGCATCACGGCCAAGGCGGCGAGCAAACCCAAACAGAAATATTTGAATCGACCTTTTTGCGGTTGAATATCCATCGGGTCTCCGGAATTCATCTTTTTTCGCCGTTAGCGGCGGTGAAATCATCAACCTGAGCGCCCTGCCCTTCGACGTCGATGATTTCCCGGTCGGTGATAATGTTCTGCCCCAGAACTTCCGAGGCTTCCTTCAGGTTGAGCTGCATCTTTACATAGCCGTCCCCCTCCGGGGTCCAGCCGTATTCGGTGAGTTCCGCCATGAAGAGGGTCGCCATGACCTTGGTTTTAACCACGTCGGAAGTCAACATGAAGTTTTCCACGGTGGTATGGCTTTCCAGCTCGAAACCGACCAGTTGTTTGATCAGTTCCTTGTAGGCGTCGAGTTCCGCCGCCCGCAGAGCCTTGAGTGGACCGGCCGCCTTGGGGGTGGAGGTGGCGAAGCCGACGCGCCGGAAGACCTTGTTGCCGAGGTTCACCGTCTGGCCGTCGATGTTGGTGATGCTCGGCATTTTCACCGAAGCCGTCACCTGAGCGATATCCTGGTTGGCGTCATAGATGACTTCTTCGAAGACGATCCCCTTGATCTGGGCGGCGGTCTTCGATTCGGTATTGCCGATGAAGCTCGCGGAAACCATGTCCTCGACCCGTTCCTCGGCCCGCAGCTTGAGCCCGTAGACCGATTCAACCAAAGCCCGTTCCGCCATGACCTTCGCGGCCTTGACGCTCATGATGCGTTTGTTGCCGGCCATGGCTGGAGGTGCCACCAGCAGCAGGCAGCACAACGCAGCCAGAAAAAAACCAGGATACTTGCTCGGCATGTCAGGCTCCTCTATTGGGCGGGCATTCTGGTTTGCTGCCCGTCAAAGGTGATGGGTTTTTCATCGATGGCGGAAAATTTTCGGCTGTAAACCTGCAGATTGATCGATCCGTCCTGAAGGTATCGGGCCTCGGCTTTAAGTTCGAGCTTTCCGTCCCGGGGAAGCTCTTCCTGTTCGAGCAGTTGTTGATTGAGCTCGGACAGCTCCTTCACCCTCTCCTCGACCATGACACGATTGCCGGCGGTCGCCAGGGCGGCGCCGGGACCAAAGGCGCAGACCAGCAGGGAGATCGCCACAATATGTTGACCCTTGGTCGGCATTTTCTCACCATTCCTCGTCACTGAGCTTCCGCCCGACCGAACCACCGCTCGATGCTGGTGCCGGGGCCGTCGCCGGTGCGGCTTTGGGTGCCGGTGCCGGTGGCGGTGTCGGCTTACTGGCTGCGGCAGCCGCTGCAGCTTTGCTGGCCTGAGCTGTCCGCGACGCCGGCTGCGAGGGGGCCGGAGCCGGCGTCGCGGCGGGTTTGGGATCCGGGGTCGGTGCCGGAGCGGACTGCACCGCGGCGGGAGTCGGGGTCGGTGCCGTCAGCGGCGGCGCGGCGACAGGGGTGGCGGGCGGAGTCACGCCGCTGAGAAGCATATTCCGTCGCCCGAGGGTGGCCGGTTTAATGGGGACGGACTGGAAAAGCTTGCCGTAGGTTTCAACGCTGATGCTCGCCGTCTGCATGGAGACGGAAGAATCGACCGCGGTCAGGGCCGCCAGTGTCGGCTGGTCGAGAACGCCGTTCACCGGAACGTTGTGGCCCATGAGGAAGAGCCAGACCTGCGCCTTGGCGATCCGTTGCGCCTCCGTGCTGCGGTAGAACTCCTGGGAGATGGAATCCATGACCACCTGATCCGGTTCGGCATCTTCGCCAAGCAGCTTCCAATAGGGGAGATTGAGGTATTTTCCGACAATCTGCATCATGCTGGCTTCCACCAGCAGCCGTACCGCCGCATGGCGACCTTGAACCTTTTTGATCGAGCCTTTGCGGCCGAAGGTGGGGCCGAAGAGGGTGATGCCGATTTCCCGTTCGGCCATGCCCTTGCTCACTTCCATGCTGTTGGTGGTATTCATGCGGGGAATCCCGGCCATGGTCTGAAAGTCGAGCAGGTTGAAATCGAGAGTGATGCGGGCCAGTCCGATTTTGTCCGTGTCGCTGTAATCAAGGCTGACCGACTTGGAGGGAACCCAGCCGGGAGCGTTGGTGAAAGTGGCTTCGGCTCCGGCATCGGTCCCCTTGCCGCGCGTTTCCAGGCCGCGGTCGAACTCGGTGATGCCGCCGCTGATGACGACATCGGGAATCAGCTTGTTATCGAAGGTGGAGTAGCCGGTCACCATCTGGTTCTGGATGAAGGCGGGATCGTAAGGGATGAAAGTCACCTGCCCGCCGATGGAGTTCAGCGAACTTTTGATCATTTCGGTGATGTCCCGAGGGATTTCCCCGCCGGTACTGCCCGAAGTTCCGGTATTGTCGCCGATGGGATTGCTCTGGATCTTGACTATCTGAGAGCCGTAAATTTCGGTCATGAGCCCCAGATCGCGCAAGGCCTGGGTGTAGGAGGTTGATTTCGCCTGAGGCGCCGACTCTGGCAACTGCACGTCCACATTAGCCGGATCGAGGCCGGCGCAAGCGGCCAGCAGCAGGAAAAGCGGCAACAGCAGAAATCGACAAGAGCGGGCAACACTTTCCATCTATCTATCCCTTCATCACTGTATGCGATCCACCGGAACGGTTTCGGTTATTCAACCACCTGGGTCTTGTCACCCCTGCTTTGGTCGATGATGATGATGTCCCCTCTGACCTTGCCGCCCGGGCCCATGATCACGCTGTTCATGTTTCCTCCGCCGCTGGTTCCGGCCATGCCTTGCTCCTGTCCGGCCTGGGCGCGCACGTTGGCGCGGCTTTTGGCGTCCTGGACGATAAAGCTGATGTTGCGGTCCTTTTCCCCCAGTTCATCGTATTTATCCACGCCGTCATCCGTGAATTTGCCGATGCCGTCATCCAGGTCATCCGCCAGGACGACACCGGTGCCGGCCAGGAGCAGACCGACGAGCAGAAAGAGAGTGGCCCAGTATTTGCCTGTCATCACCATGGTCCTTTCTTAAAGGGAACCCGTCACGCCGGTTGGGCATCGACGGGCTCATCGGGTGTTGCACTACAAGTGCCGCCCCCGCTCTCGGCGGGGGCGGCGGATCAAGCGGATTACTTCACGTTCACCGAGCCCATATTGGCTTCGTTGCCTTTGCCGATGGCGATGTTGGCCGCGCCCTGAGCGTTGGAGGTGTTGATCACCGCGCCCTTGACGGCGGAGTTTTGGATATTGGTGGAGCCCATGTTGGCGGTGTTGTCCTGGCCGATGGCGATGTTGGCGGCGCCTTGAGTGTTGGACTGGTTGATGACCGCGCCCTTGATGTCGGAGCCGCTGATGTTGGTGGCGCCCATGTTGGCCTCATTGCCCTGGCCGATGGCGATGTTGGCGGCGCCCTGGGCGTTGGAGCGGTTGATCACCGCGCCTTTAACGGCCGAATTTTTGATGTTGGTGGAGCCCATGTTGGCGGTGTTGTCTTTGCCGATGGCGATGTTGGCGGCCCCCTGGGCGTTGGACTGGTTGATCACCGCGCCCTTGATGTCGGAGCCGCTGATGGCGGTGGAGCCCATGTTGGCTTCATTGCCCTGGCCGATGGCGATGTTGGCGGCGCCCTGAGCGTTGGAGGTGTTGATCACCGCCCCCTTGACCGCCGAATTGCTGACGCCGAGGGCGCCCATGGCGGCTTTGTTGTCCTGGCCGATGGCGATGTTGGCGGCGCCCTGGGCGTTGGACTGGTTGATCAGCGCCCCCTTGATATCCGAGGCGGCAAAAGCGGCGCTACCGGCCAATACGAACATCCCTG
>JAVFAR010000002.1:0-71087 GCA_034002365.1 Trichloromonas sp. | reverse complement strand
TCACCCTGCTCGAAGTCATGATCGCCCTGGCCATCGCCGGCATCGCCCTGATCGCCCTGTTGTCCCTGAGCAACCGCTCCATCGCGGTCAACGAGCGCTTGCAGAAAATCACCCAGGCGACGTTGCTGGCCCAGGACAAGATGGGAGAGACGGAAGCGGCTTTCGAATCCGGCACCCTGAGCGAGGATGAGGTCGAAGGGGTTTTCGATCCCCCCTTCGAGGCCTTCCGCTGGCGCATCGCCTATGAGCCGACCCCGATCCCCACGATCCGCATGGTGACGGTGCGGGTCCTCTGGGGGGATGAGCAAAAGAACGAAGAGGTGACGATTGATTCCTTCCTCTTCTGAGCAACAGCGAGCCGGACGGAACCGCTGCTCTTCGGGCTTCACCCTGATCGAGGTGCTGATCGCGGTGGCCATCACCAGTCTGGTGCTGATGGCGGTCTACGGCGTCTTCGCCTCGGTCGACGGCGCCCGGCGGCGCCTGACCGACGACAGCGAAGCCTATCATCGGGCGCGGGTCATTTTCGACCGCATCGGCCGGGAGGTGCGCGGCGCCTACCTCAAGCCGGACAGCCTCGACACCTACCTCGAAGGGGGGGGCGGCGACCGGCGGGAGCCCTATCTGGCCCTGACGACGACGGCGACGACACCACAGGGGGCCGGCGGCGGACTCTCCCAGGTTCGCTACGAATGGCTGGAAGATGCCGAAAACGCCAAGGAAACCCTGGTCCTGACGCGCCGTGAAAGCGGTACGCGGCAACCGGAAGAAAGCGGGCGGGAGGGCTATCGCCTGGCCGTCGGCATCGAGGAGGTGTGGCTGCGCTTCCATGACGGCACGGACTGGAAAGACGACTGGGATTCCCGCGGGCAGGGTCCGCCGAAACGGGTGGAGATCGCCATGCGCATCCGCTCCGGCGGCCTCGTTATCCCCTTTCGTTCAAGCTTCGAACTTCCCGTCATCGGGGGGCGCCGATGAACGTTTTGCGTCGGGAATCGGGGATGGTCCTGCTGCTGGTGCTGGTGGTGGTGACCCTGCTCACCGCGCTGGCGGTCGAGCTGGCCTTTTCGACCCTGGTCGATCTGCGCCTGACCGAAACCTTCCGCGACTCGACCCGCGCCTACTACCTGGCCAAGGGGGGGGTACGGGCCGGGCGGGGGATCCTGCGCATGGACCTGAACAGCTATGACGCCCCCGGCGATCCGTCGGAACTCTGGAGCCTGGGGGTCGCCCAGTATCCGGTGGCCGAAGGCTACCTCTCGGTCACCATCGAGGATCTGGGCGGGCGGATCAACCTCAATGCCCTGGTCGGTGCCGGCAACGTCAATCCCGTGGTCAAAAGCCAGCTCCGGCGGCTCTTCGATGAACTCGCCATCCAGCAAGGGGAAGACATGATCGCCGCCCTCGTCGACTGGCTCGACCCGGATGACCGGGTCTACGTCGACCCCGACGGGCGCCGCGCCGTGGGCGCCGAAGCCGGTCATTACCTGAGCGGAGAACGTCCCGTCCGCTGCAAGAACGGCCCCCTCGACAACCTTGAGGAACTGCTGCTGGTACGCGGCTTTACGCCGGAAATTTTCAAAGAGATCGCCCCTTTCGTGCGCCTCCACGGCGACGCCAAGATCAACATCAACAGCGCCGCCGCCGAGGTGCTCATGGCCCTGTCGGAAGACCCGGAAATCAGCCGTGACGCGGCCGAGGCGATCCTCGAACGGCGCGCGAGTACACCCTTCAAAACCCCGGCGGAGCTGACCTGGCTCAACGAGCTCTCGGGCCTCGCCAACCTGCTGCGCGAGCCCTTTACCGTGACCAGCGACATCTACCGCATCGAAACCACGGCCACGGTCAACGACGGCGTTCGCCGGGCCGAAGCCATCGTCACCAAAACCGGCGATCAACTGCTTTATCTGAAAGTGGATTAGGAGAACCATGGCCAGACGACTGATCGGCATCGATATCGACGCCCGGCATATCCGCGCGGTCCTGATCGAGGAAAACCAGGGGAAGACGACCCTGGTCGACGCCCGTCGCGAACCCCGTAGCGAGGGGGAAGACCTGGCGGAGAGCCTGCGCCGCGTGCTCGGCGAAACGCGCCTTGGCGACCGGCTGGCCGCCGCCCTCCCGGCGGGCCGCGCCTACTTCCGGCGGCTGCATTTCCCCTTTGCCGACGAAAAGAAGATCGCCGCCGCGCTGCCCATGGAATTTTCCCTGCAACTGCCCGCCGCTGGCGAAGATCTCGTTTTCGCCATGGAGAAACCGGTCGCGGCCGAGCTCGGTTTTACCCTGACGGCGGCGGCCGTCGAACGGTCGACGGTGGCGGCGACGCTGGAACCCTTCGACCGCCGGGAAATCCCGCTCAACATTCTCGGCCTGACTCCCCATAGCCACGCCCGGGGCATGAGCGAACTCATTCCCAACGGACTGCTGGCGATTCTCGGAGAGACGGAGACCGTCCTGGCCCTGGTCGACGGCGGCGAGGTTGTCGATCACCGCCTGCTGCCGCAACCGGCCCCCGTCGACGCCAGCCGTCTGGCCGAAGAACTGGGGCACGCCGGGAACACCCTGCGCGCCGCTCACGGCCTGGAACATGGCGTCTGGCTGCTCATCGGCGCCGGCGCCGTGGCGGAGCTCGCCCAGGCCCTGCGCGAACTGGGCGAGGCGGCGGAAGTCCCCCGGATCGAACTGGGCGGAAAGCCCCTGGCGGCGGAATTCCTGCCGGCGCTGGCCCTGGCCTGGCGTGCCGGGCTCAGCGAGCGGGAGCGGGCCTTCAATCTGCGCACCGGCGAGTTCGCCTTAAAAAGCGAATGGGGGCGGCTGAAAAAACGCCTGACGGCCATGGCCGCCCTCCTCGGCTGCTCCCTGCTGCTGCTCGGCGCCTCGGCCTATCTCAACTACGCGCAGAAAGCCCGGGTGGCCGAGAATCTGCGCCAGGAGATGCATCAGCTCTACCGCGCCACCTTCCCCGGCACCCAGGCGATTGTCGACGCCCCCTTGCAGATGCGCGCGCAACTGGAGGAACTGCGCAAGATCGCCCGGCTGCTCGGCACCGGCGAGGGCGCTTCGGCGCTGACGGCTCTCGATGAAGTCTCGCGCCGGACCCCCGCCGACATCACCGTCGACATCCGCGACTTCAACTACACGGCGGAAGCGGTCCGCCTCGAAGGGGTGACCGGCTCCTTCGACGCCATCAACCGCCTGAGCGCCACCCTCGGCGAATCCCCTCTCTTCGCCGAAGTCCGTATCGACGACGCGCGCATGAGCCTGGACGGCAAACAGGTCGACTTCCGTCTCACCCTTCCCCTGCGCAAGGAGCCCTGAGCCATGTTCCATCAACTGAGCCAACGGGAACGCCTGATCCTGCTCGCCGGCGGACTTTTTCTGCTGGCGGTGCTGGCCTGGTTCGCCGTCATTTCCCCCTACCGCCAGGCGATGGGGGCGCTGGACGGGAAAATCGCCGCCCGCCGGAACCAGCTGGAAGATCTGCGCGGACTGCAACAGCAATACCTGCAACTGAAGCAGAGCCTCGACCAGGCCGAGCGGCGCATGGATCAGGCCACGACCTTTTCCATCTTCGCCTTCATGGAAAATCTGGCGGCCCGCCACGTCGACCGCGCCAACCTCGTTTCCATGCGCCCGCAGCCGGCGGTGGAACGGGAAGGATTTCGCGAGGAATCGGTGGAGATCAAGCTCGACCGGGTCGGCCTGGGACAACTGGTCGGTCTGCTGCAGGACATGGAGACCGCCGAATCCCCCTTGCAGGTCAAGAGCCTGCGCATCAAAACCCGCTTCGACGATAAGCGCCGTCTCGATTCGGTGCTGACTGTCGCCGCTTACGGAAGAAGCCGATGAAATCGTTGATCCCATTGTGGCGCCGCCCCGCCGGCGGACAGCCCGGCGCGAGCGGCCGCGACCTCTGGCCCCTGCTCCTTTGGGCCTTGCCGGTGCTGCTCGGGGGCTGGCTCGTGGGCCTGCTACTCTGGTTCCCGTCCGCCGCCCTGGAAACGCGCCTGGAACAGGAAGCGAACCGCCACCTGCGCGGCCAGGGGCGACTGGAGCTCGAAGGACTGTCCCCGCGCCTGCCCTTCGCCCTCGGCGTCCGCGCTGGCACCTTGAACCTGACGCAACCGGCCCTGGCGATCGCGGCAAAGGATATCGCCGCCGCCCCCCTCTGGCGCTCCCTCTTCGGCGGCAATCCCGGCCTGAGTTTTTCCGCCCGCCTGCTGGGGGGGGAGGCCCAGGGCTTCGCCCGCCGCGACGGCGAACTCGGCCTGAAGCTCCGCGATCTGCGCCTGGCTTTGCCCTTGCTGGAAAATTCGCCACCGGCGGTCGAGGGAACCCTGACCCAAGGGGCCTTCAGCGGCCTCTGGCCCCCTCGGGACGGAAGCGCCAGCCGCCTGCTTCTGACCCTGACCGGGGTCCGCCTCACCGGCCTGAGCACCTACGGCGCCAAGGGGGACACCCTGGAACTGGGCACTCTGGAACTGATTGCCGGCGGCCAGGGCAAAGCCTTCAAGATCGAACGCCTGGAAGCCCGGGACGGTCACCTGATCGGCACCGGCAGCGGCTCGTTGCTCCTCGCCGACCATCTCCCCGCCAGCCGGATGAATCTGACCCTGAACCTGAAAACCACGGCGGAGATGGACGGACAACTGCGCGAACTCCTCAGCGTCCTCGTCCCCCCCGCCCCCCACGGCCGCCGCGTCCTGCGCCTCTCCGGCCCCCGCGCCCCCCCCCGCCCGAAATTAAAAGGGCCGGTCACCCACCGGCCCTTTCTCAACCCCCCTCGATCCCCCCTTGTCAGGGGGGAAAAATTTCCCACTCCCCACGTCCTACCCGCCCAACTCCCGCGACCGTTCCGTGGCCCGGGCCACGGCCTCCATCAGGGTCGCCCGCAGGCCGCCTTCTTCGAGGGCCTGGACGGCGGCGATGGTGGTGCCGCCGGGGGAACAGACCTTGTCGCGCAGCACCGCCGGATGTTCGCCGCTCTCCCTGACCATGCGCGCGGCGCCGAGCAGGGTCTGGGTCGCCAGCATCAGCGCCGTGTGCCGGGGCAGACCCTGAAGGACGCCGCCGTCGGCCAGGGCCTCGATGATGGTGAAGACATAGGCCGGCCCCGAGCCGGAAAGGCCGGTGACGGCATCCATCTGTCCTTCCTCGACGATCTGGACGATGCCGGTCGTCTCGAACAGGTGCTGGGCGGTGCGCAGATCGGCCGGGCGGGCATGACGGCCGGGGCAGAGGGCGGTGGCGCCGGCGCCAACCAGGGCCGGGGTATTGGGCATGGCGCGGATGATCCGCCGCGGTCCGCCGAGCAGCCGCTCCAACTCAAGGGTGCCGACCCCGGCGAGAAGGGAAATCAGCAGCTTGTCGTCGCTGAAGAGCTCGGCCGGACCGGCCAGCGCCGCCTCCCGCGCCTGGGGCTTGACCGCCAGCACCAGCAGGTCGCAAGCCCCGACCAGCTCCCGGTTGTCGCTGATCACGCGGACGCCGTAGCGGTCCTCCAGCAAGCGCCGGCGCTCGTCGCTCGGTTCGGCGACCAGCAGCCGGGCCGTGGGAAAGGCGCCGCCGATCAGGCCCTTGATGAGGGCCTCGGCCATGTTGCCGCCGCCGATGAATCCGATTTTGTCGATTTTCTCCATGATTCAAGCCTTCCTTTCGTCGTCAACGAGGCTTTTCCAGTAAAGCGAAAAGCCCCGGTCCTGTCAAGGTTCGCGCCGCATTCGTCCAAGGATGAAAAAACCATTGACCCATGGGAAGCTGGCGTTATAATCCCCCGGCCGAGACGCGAAAAAACGCTCCGCCACCGTTGGGATTGATGTCACGGCCGGTTCTTGTTACCCTTAGGAAGTTTTTTCCCTCGCCGGTTTCATCACGCTAAGGATGCCCATGGATCTCTGGTTGACCGAAAAACATTCGGAACATGCCGGCCTGTCGCTGAAAGTGACGAAAACCCTCTTTGCCGGGGAGAGCGAATACCAGCGCCTGGATATCGTCGAAACCCCCGAATACGGGCGGGTTCTGCTTCTCGACGGGCTGATCATGATCACCGAGCGGGACGGTTTCATCTATCATGAGATGCTCGTCCACCCCGCCCTTTTCACCCACCCGCGCCCCCGCCAGGTGTTGATCATCGGCGGCGGCGACGGCGGCGCCATCCGCGAAATTCTCAAGCATGAGTCGGTGGAACGGGCGGTGCTCTGCGAAATCGACGAACTGGTCATCGCCAAAGCCGTCGAGTTTCTCCCCGGCATGGCTTGCGATATCGACGGCCGCAATCCCCGGGTCGAGATAAAACCGGCCGACGGGGTCGCCTGCCTGCGCGAGCAGCGGGACGCCTTCGACGTCATTCTCGTCGATTCCACCGATCCGGTGGGACCGGCCGCAGAGCTCTTCGAGGAAGATTTCTACCGCCTGGCCCAGGGGGCGCTCAAAGAGGACGGCATTCTTGTCGCCCAGAGCGAATCCCCCTTTTACCAGGGGGAGTTGCAACGGACGCTGTACGCCAACCTGCGGGCGGTCTTTCCCCTCGTGGAAATGTACCAGGCCTTCATCCCCACCTACCCGAGCGGCATGTGGAGCTTCGCCTTCGCCGGGAAAACCCGCCACCCGCTCCGCGATATCGACCGGACGCGGATCAAGAACCGGTCCTTCGCCACCCGCTACTACAATGAAGATCTGCATGTCGGCGCCTTCATGCTGCCGACCTTCGTCCGGGAAAACATCGCCGCGCGCTGAAGGCGGCCTTTTCCCGCCCTTGCCGCCCGTTTCTATTCAGCCCCCTGACCCAGGAAAGTTCATCGTCATGAACCCTCGCACCACATCCCGCTGGACGGTGGAAAAGTCCGCGGAACTTTATGGCATCCGGCGCTGGGGCGCCGGTTTTTTCGACATGGACGAAAGCGGCGACGTCACGGTCAAGGTGAAATTCCCCAGTGGCGAAGTCGCGGTCTCGCTCATGGAAATCGCCCAGGGCATCGCCCAGCGCGAT
Organism: Trichloromonas sp.; assembly: GCA_034002365.1. GTDB lineage: Bacteria > Desulfobacterota > Desulfuromonadia > Desulfuromonadales > Trichloromonadaceae > Trichloromonas. The sequence goes on along the minus strand of JAVFAR010000002.1, from coordinate 64,099 downwards.
CACGCCATGCCGGTCTTGCTGCGCATCGAGAACCTGCTTGACGCCCGCATCATCTTCCTCAACGAGACCTTCCGCGAGGCCATCGCCGAAAAGGGCTATCAGGGGGAATACCGGGGGGTCTTTCCGGTCAAGGTCAACCAGCAGAGCCACGTCATCGAAGAGATCACCCGCTTCGGCGCCCGCTACGGCCATGGCCTCGAAGCCGGGAGCAAGGCCGAGCTGGTGCTGGCCATGGCCTCCCTGCAACCGGGCGCCCTGCTCATCTGCAACGGCTACAAGGACGAGGAGTTCATCGATCTCGGCCTGCGCGCCACCCGCCTCGGCTACCGCTGCTTCTTCGTCATCGAATCGCCGGCCGAGCTGGATATCGTCATCGCCCGCAGCCGCGCCCTCGGCGTGCGCCCCCTGATCGGCGCGCGGGCCAAGGTTTACGCCAAGGTCGGCGGCCAGTGGACGGAGTCGAGCGGCGACCGCAGCAGCTTCGGACTCAGCTCGACCCAGCTCATCGAGGTCTTCGACAAGCTCAACGACCTGGGGATGATCGACTGCCTGCAATTGCTGCACTGCCATCTCGGCTCGCAGATCCCCAATCTCGCCGACATCCGCGCCGGGGTGCTGGAGGCCTGCCGCTACTACGCGGCGCTGGTCAAGGAGGGCGCGCCCATGGGCTACCTCGACTTCGGCGGCGGTCTGGCGGTCGACTACCTGGGACTGCAAAGCGCCACCCATCCCCATTCGCGCAACTACGACCTGGCCGATTACTGCCGCGCCATTATCGACGTCATCCGCGCCACCCTCGACGTCCAGGGGATCAAGCATCCGCACATCGTCACCGAATCGGGGCGGGCGACCGTCGCCTTCTCGTCGGTGCTGATGTTCAATATCCTCGACGTCATGCACTTCGAGGCGGTCTCCCTTCCGGAAACCCTGCCCGAAAAGAGCCACAAGCGCCTGCGCCATCTCTTCGATCTGTGCGAGGACATCGAGGATCACAACCTCGCCGACCGCTACACCGAGGCCCTGGCCATCCGCGGGCAGATCCGCGACCTCTTCCGTCAGGGACACATCAGCCTGCGCGAACGGTCTTTGTCCGAAAACATCTTCCTCGCCCTGGCCCAGGCCATCGCCGCGCGCATCGACGGCCTCGATGAAATCCCCGCCGGTCTCGAAGGATTGCGCCAGAGCCTGTCGGACATCTACTACGGCAATTTCAGCGTCTTCCAGTCCCTGCCCGACACCTGGGCGATCAACCAGATCTTCCCTATCGTCCCGTTGCACCGCAACGGCGAGGCGCCGACCCGCGAGGCGATCATCGCCGATCTGACCTGCGACAGCGACGGCAAGGTCGACACCTTCATCACCGGCCGCGGGGTGCGGCCGACCCTGCCGCTGCATGCCGTCAACCCGGACGAGGAGTACCTGCTCGGCGTCTTTCTCGTCGGCGCCTACCAGGAGACCCTGGGCGACCTGCACAATCTGTTCGGCGACACCAACATCGTCAGCGTGCGTATCAACGAGGACGGCAGCTACGACGTCATGAAAGAGATCGAAGGGGACAGCATCGCCGACGTGCTCAGCTACGTCGAATACAACCCCCAGGTGCTCTTCGAGAACTTCCGCGCCATCGCCGAAGTGGCGGTCCGCGAGAAACGCATCCGGGTCGAAGAGCGCAAACAGATCCTCAACGAGTTTTCCGCCAGCCTGCAAGGCTACACCTATTTCGAAAAGTAAGGGCCGCCCTCTGGGCCGATCCGGCATATGCGAAAGGCGCTTTTTCCCTCAGGAGAAAGCGCCTTTTTCGTAGGATTAAAAAAATCGGGATGCCGGGCGCGGCAGGGTGTATACTTGGCGCGAACGACTCACCACATCGCCAAAGGGAGGAGCACCCATGAAAATTACGGCATTTTCCGGCAGCGCCCGCCGCGACGGCAACAGCGCCATTTCAGTGCGGCAGGTTTTCGAGGCATTGGAAAGAGAGGGATCGAAACGGAACTGGTGCAGTTGGCCGGAGAGCATCCCCGCGGCTGCATCGCCTGCTATCAGTGCTTCAAGACCAAGGACGGCCGCTGCGCGGTGAAAGACGACTGCATCAACGACTGCATCGCCAAGATGCGCGCCGCCGACGGCATCCTCCCCGCCTCCCCCACCTACTTCGCCGACGTCACCAGCGAAATCAAGGCGCTGACCGACCGCGCCGGGATGACCGCCCGCGCCAACGGCGACATGCTGCGGCGCAAGGTCGGTGCGGCCGTGGTCGCCGTCCGGCGGGGCGGCGCGATCCACGCCTTCGACTCCCTCAACCACTTTTTCCTCATCAGCCAGATGATCGTCCCCGGCTCCAGCTACTGGAACATCGCCATCGGCCGGGAAATCGGCGACGTCAAACAGGACGCCGAGGGCTTGCAGACGATGAAGACCCTCGGCGAGAACATGGCCTGGCTGCTGAAAAAGATCGCGGATTAAGGGAGCGCTCAGTCGTCGTCCGGGCGCGGGCTTTTGATGCGGATACGAGGCGAACCGGTAATCAGGCGAGCCCCCTTGTGGAAAGAGGCGTAATGCCAGATCCACGAGAACATGACGAAGACCCGGCGGCGGAAACCGACGAGAAAGAAGATGTGGATCAGCGACCAGAGGAGCCAGGCGAAGGTTCCGGTGAACTTGCGCTTGCCGACGGCGGCCACCGCCTTGAAGCGGCCGATGGTCGCCATCGTTCCCTTGTCGTGATAGGCGAAGACCGGGCGGGTCGGCGGGGTGATTTCGCCGGTGATCTCCCGGCGGATCACCCCGGCGACAAATTCCCCCATCTGCTTGGCCGCCGGAGCCGCCCCCGGCACCTGCGCGCCGGTGGCCGGATCGACGGCATGGGCGAGGTCGCCGACGACGAAGATTTCCGGATGTCCCGGCACGGAGAGATCGGGGGCAACCTTGACCCGCCCGGCCCGGTCGAGATCGGTCTTCAGCCGGCGCGCCGTCGGCGAGCCCTGTACCCCGGCCGCCCAGATGACATTGGCGGCCGCCAGCCGCTGGTCGCCGATGTAGACCGCGCCGTCTTCCATCCCCGTCACCAGGCTGTTCAGCCGCACCTCCACCCCCATTTCCGTCAGTTCCCGCTCGGCCCGGCGGCTCATTTCCTCGGGCATGGCCTGGAGCAGGCGATCGGCCGCCTCGACCAGAATCACCCGGGCGGTGGCGGTGTCGATGTAGCGGAAATCGTGGGGGATGGTGCGGGCGGCGATCTCGATCAGCGCGCCGGCCAGCTCGACCCCCGTCGGCCCGCCGCCGACGACCACGAAGGTCAGATCCCCGCGCCGCGTCTCCTCGTCCGCCTCGAATTCCGCCTCCTCGAAGGCAAGAAGAATCCGCCGCCGGATCTCCAGGGCATCGTCGATGGTTTTCAGGCCCGGCGCGATACTTTCCCAGTCGTCCTTGCCGAAGTAGGAATGGGTGGCGCCGGTGGCGAGAATCAGGTAGTCGTAATGGGCCGAACCGTTGTTGAAGCGCACCTCATGGCGGTCCAGGTCGATATCGGTCAACTCGGCCAGACGCACCTCGGCGTTGGCCTGATCCTTGAGGATGCTGCGGATCGGCGAGGCGATGTCGGCCGGCGACAGCACCGCCGTCGCCACCTGGTAAAGCAGGGGCTGAAAGAGATGATAGTTGCGCCGGTCGGCGACCAGTACCGAGACCGGCGCACCATCCAAAGCTTTGGCCGCGTTGATGCCGGCGAAGCCGCCGCCGATGATGACCACCCGGGGGCGGTGGGGGTGAACGATATCGGGCTTGTCCATGAAAAATCCTCCGCGGAAAAGTCAGGATTAAAGAATAGTATAACCGCCATTTTTTCCCAACTCCCAACTCCCAACAATGCACTGGTCACCCACGCCCCGATCCTTTATTCTGATCCCATACCGTTTCGGGAGGACCCATGCGCATCCTTTATTTCGCCCTGATCGTTCTGTTGTTGACCGCCTGCCGCGCCGAAGAAAAACCGGCCCCCTCCGATCCGTCTCCGGCCGATGTGCCCCGGCCGGAACAGCGCCAACCTCCGGCACCGCCGATTGTCGAGGATTTCGAGGGGGAGCCGCGGCTCTCCCTCTTTCCCCGCATCGGCGCTTACCGCCCGGAAGAGGATGACGCCACCGGCCTCGCCTACTGGCGCACCTACCTGGAGCATCTGGAACACACCGCCGGTGTCGTTGCTCTTCCCGAGGGCGGCCGCGCCTTTGGCCTGCGCGGCGTGGCCCAGCTCGACGCCTTCGGCTTTTTCTCCCCCCTCGCCGTCGAACCGGAAACCCGCTACCGCCTCCGCGCCCGGTGCAAGCACGCCCTCGGCGCAGAGGCCCGAGCCGGCATCGGTCTCCTTGAATTCGATCAGTTCCTGTGGATCGCCGAGCAGTACCCCCAATCCCTGGCCGAGAAGCACCGGAAAGGCCTGCAACCGGGGATCGAAACGACCGGCGAAGGCGACTGGCAAGAACATGAAGCCGTCTTCGTCACCGGCCCGCAAACCCGCATGATTCATCTGGTCTTCTACCTGGAAGGGGCGGAAAAGCAGGCGCCGGTGCTGTGGGACGACATCGCCGTGGAACAGGTTCCTTAACGATAAACGTCCCGCCGGCGGCCGGCCTTCACCACCACAACCACGAGTTCATCATCATGGATTTCATAGAGGATGCGGTAACGGCCCTGACGGAGGCGATAGCGCTCTTGGCCGGAGAGCTTCTCGCCGGCGGGGGAATGGGGATTTTCCGCCAGAGCCCCCACGCACTGAAGGATGCGGGCGACATCGGCGGCGGGGATGGCCCGCAGATCCTTGGCGACGGACGTTTTGAAGACCAGCCTATAGCTTGCCATGGGCCTTGAGATCTTCGAGAAGTTCTTCGTAACTGAGGGTTTCCTCGGCGGCCCGCGCCTCGAAAGCGGCCAGATCCTCCTGATCCTCGCGCAAGGCCCGGCGCACCGCCTCGTTGACGATTGTGGAAATGGAGCGGCCGACAGCCGCCGATTTCATGCGCAGAGCACGATGCAGATCGGCGTCGAAATAGATCGTTGAGCGCTTGGCTTGATTTTCCATGGCAATCTCCTTTTTCAAACCATAGCACCTTAACGCCCTAACGTCAAAACGTCCGGCACTTTCGCACTTCGCCACCGCAGGCCATTCATACCAAGCCAAAGGGCCGGGGAAATTCCCCGGCCCTTTGGCTTTTCGCTCTCAGCAGGGGTGGACGCTGCCGCTTCCCACCACTTTCGGTTTGCTGTACCTCTTCATCTTCACCTCCCTTATCCGTTGTTGATCCTTATCTCTCCCCTTACGGCAACTGGGTATGGCAGCCGTCGCAACTGAGGCTGTCGGACCACTTCACCGGGTTGCCGTTGTGGCAGGAAATGTTCGTACAGGTCTGGGTCGTGCCGTCGTACATGGTCGCGGTGTTGAAGATCGTCCGCGCCCGGTCGTGGTCGTCGGCGCCCTTGTAGAAGAGGCCGAGGATGCCGCCGGGGGCGTCGAAGCGCTCCCAGGTCACATCGAGTTCGGGTACCGTGGCGATGTCGTTGCGGATCTGAGCCCGGGTCTTCATCGCGATGGGCAGCAGCTTGACATCGGCGGCGCCGTTGACGTGCTTGCTCTTGTCCTTGATCACCGCATCGTCGACACCGGTGTTGTCGCTGCCGTGACAGCCGACGCAGGCGGTGTTCCGGCGGTTGCGCCAGCGATCCACGGTATCGTTGTGGCAAATATTACAGTTAATGGTGGTGGATGTGTCCACCTTGCCGTGAGCACTCGCGCCGGTGTTCGCCGCCCCTTGCAGACCGGTGGTACCGGTATAGACGCCGCTGCGGTTTTTGGAAACGTCAGAATCCCAGTGAATAGCCACGACATGGGCGGCGTGCGCCTGGGTATCCGGCGAGTTGCCGTGGCAGCCGGCGCAGGGATCGCCGCTGAAACCGGTGCCCCAGGCCGGGCTGGCCTTGTAGACCGGCGTCGCCGCGCCATTGCTGTGGCAGTAGCTGGCGTTGCAGGTCTTGCCGGCGGACTGCCAGCCGACGGCGCCGAAGCTGGCCGAGCCGTTGATGTGGCTGGCCAGGGTGTTGCCGTGACATTCGCCGCACTTGAAGTCGTAAGCCGTTGAGGTGGAACTGTTTCCGGTCTGACCGTAAGAGGTCGTGCCGACAGCCACATGCTGGAGATGCGACCCGGTGGACGGGCGGGCGTCATGACAGAGGGTGCAGTCGTCGGCCGACGACGGCGTGCGGTTCCACATCGGGGTTTCCACCGCTACTCCCTTGCCGTTCTGATGACAGATGGTGGTGGTGCAGGTGCCGAAGCCGGCATCGCCCACCGTGATCCCGCCGTTGTAGGCCATGTTCGCAGGGAGGTTCACCGTTCCGTTAAAGTGATCGTTTCCTGACATCCAATTGGTATGACACTTTTCACACATCCCGAAGAAACCGGATTTAACAATCGTTCCCTCGGAGCCATAGTGTGTCGCATGGCCTTCGCCCGAATTCGGGTGACAGGTAGAACAACTGGCCAAGTTCGTCGTCGCCCAGACATATTCTCCCGAAGCCGGGGCACCACCCTTGCCGTCGTTATGACAGGAATTGGTGCCGCAGGTTCCCTTGACCGCCGGATAAGTGCCGGTGTAGGTCAGGTTGCGGCTGCCCACGACATCGGCAACACCGTTGATGTGACCATCCGATGGCGGTACCTTGCCGGTCCAAGTCGTGACCAAGGTATTACTATGGCAATCGGGACAACCGACGCGCCCTTCGGCGAAATAAACGCTGCCGGCCAGATGGGTAACATGAGAACCGGATGTTGGACGCGCCGCATCGCCATTGTGGCACATGACACAAGCCGTCGAGCCCCCCGCGTACCACTTATACGCTTCAGCGGTCGTCTTGTTGTTGTGGCAGGCCACGGTGCTGCACGACCCGGCATTATAAGTCGCGCCGGAATCGGCGGAAGCGTCCCAGATCTTCTTGGCGAAACGGACAGGCTGACCGGCCACCGTCGTCGCGAAAACGTCGGCTGTGGTTTCACTGACATGGTCGTCGTCGTTATTGACCGCCGCGTGGCAGTATTCGCAGATCTGCTTCTGCTGGGCGCTTGTCGCTCCATTGAGCAGAGCGTCGACACTGGTCCATTGAGCGTTGATACGCTCGGCGATCTTGAGCACATGCACCTCATGCTCACCGGATTGGTTGGCGGCATGAACCCTCACGCCGTCGGGCCAGAAGTTCTTGTTGCCGCTGGTCGATCCGGTGCTCGCGCCGCCGTGGCAGCTGTAACAGGTCACTTCGAAGGCGGCCTCCGCCGAGTGGCTGTGGCAATCAAGGCAGGGGCGGTTGGACCCATGCAGGATGTTGTTCGTGGCGCGGTTGAAGTGATTGACTTCGCCGTTGACGTGACACACCTGGCAGACGCCGTTGAAGGTCGCATTGGCATAGGCGGCGCGACTGGTCCGGTCGGCGAATGTCGCCACGGCACGTCCGTCGATGCTGTCTTTGATCATGGCGTCATAGCCGGTGAAGCCGTGGGGATCGTGGCAGGCATTACAACGGGTGCCGTCGGTGCTGGCATGTCCTTCTCCGGTTGCGTAATGTCCCTTTTCGTTGCCGCTGCCGCCGTCATGGCAGGCGCCGCAGAAGGCGTTGGGAGTGGCGGTGGCGTAGGTCTGGCCGTTGACCGTCGCCAGCCGGTTGGTGTCTCCCGCGCCCATGTGGGCGAGATCGGTGGCGGTGCTGTGGCAACCGGTACAGGCAACGGCGACGCTGTTCATCTTAACCTTGCCGTGACCGGCGCCGGCGTAGGCGTCTTTGGTCGGAGCCGTGCGCGTCACGCTGGAAGCATCGACGTAGCTGGTGGCGGACGCTCCGCCATGACAGGCGTCGCAGGTCGCGGTCGCCTGATTACCCCAGACCAGGGCAACGTCGCCGGTCTCGATGGTATGGCAGTCATTACATGAATCGGCGAATGCCAGATAATCGATGGCGCCGTTGACGTGACCGGCATGGGCGCCGGTATTGGCTCCCGTGCCGTGACAGCTGGCGCAGCCGATATTGGCGCCGGTGGCGCTGATATGGGCGGCATGGGAGCCGCTGTCCGGGGTGATGCCGTGGCAGGTGCCGCAGGCGCCGGAAGCGGCGTCATCCCAGTCGGGCGTCGCGTAGTGGCCCTTGCCGTCGCTGTGGCAGTAGACGCTTGAACAGGTATTGTCGGCGGCGCTGAACTCGCCGGCGGAAAGGGCGTTGTAGAGGACGCCGCCGCTGCTGATGAAATCGACATCCCCCTGGCCGTTGACGTGGACCCCGCCGACCGCCTTGGAAGCGGCCACCAGAGAGGTGGCGCTTTCGGCGGTGGCGACGTGACAGACGTTACAGGCGTAACTCTTACCCATCCCGCCGCCGGCGCCAAGGTGTTTCTGGTGGCTGGCGGAGTTCTTCTTGTTGACGGCGTTCATGGTCGTCGCGTCATTGCCGTGACAGGCGGTGCAGCCGGTGATGCTGCCGGCGGTTCCCTGCCAGGTCACGGAAGCATAGGCCGGATCGGCCGCATTGCCGTTGCTGTGGCAATAGACGCTGGCGCAGGCCCCGGCGCCGGCGGTATCGTAGCTACCTGCGGAAGCCAAGGTGCCGAAGTCAACGCTTTGGAAATTCCCATCCAGGTGGGTAGGGGTTGCCCCGCTGAAGGCCTGGGCATGACAGTTATCGCAACCGAAACCGTAATCGGCGCCGCCCCCGGCATGGCGTTTGTGCGGGGTTAGCGTTTCATCCTTGAACTCGGCGCGCTCAACGAATTCCTGGATATCGGTGTACTTGTAGCTGCGATTATTGTCGATGTCGACGGCATAGCCGCCCAGGGTGCCGGTCCCCTCGGCGTTCAGGGTGGGCGGAAAACCGTGACAGGCGCTGCAGTCGGCGACAAAGGAGCCGGTTTCGTTGTTGTGGAAATGGCAGTTGACGCACCCGGCCTTGCCGTAGGAACCGGAGATCTTGCCGTTGTGGGGGAAGGTCAACGTATGGCAGCCCTGGCAGTAGCCGGTATTGGAGGCATTGGCCCAGTCCGCCGTGAGGGTGGTGAATTCCAGTCCGGCCGCGCTGCCGTCAGCACCCTGTTTGGGGATAAAAACGTCACTGACGCTCTTGCGCAAGACGAAGTAGTTAGGATTGGTGGCATGGTAAACGTGGCCGCTATGGCAGTCGAGACAGCCGGCGAACATTCCCCGATCGTTACCGTTGACGTCGCCGTGTTTCTTGTAGACATGGCAGGCCTGGCAGAGATTGGAACGCAACTGTCCCTGCGTCTCCGGAACATCATCGGTACGCCGGGGTCCGTCGGCCAAGAGCAGCTTGCCGTCGCCGGGATTGAGGGTCTCCCCCATGCCGTCGACCGTGGCGGCGTCCGAATCGGTGAAATGCACGCCGTGGCAGGAAGCACAGGAGACATTCAGGGGAGCGGAACCGGCTCCGGCGGCAGAGACGCTGTTGTAGACCATCCGAACAGTGCCGCTTCCGACATTGGTCGGCAGCACCAGAGTTACGGCATTGTATCCGGTCACCGGCTTGTACTTCTCGGCATTGGCCAGAACAAAAGCCGGATAGTCCTTGACCAGGGGATGGGTGGAAAGGCCGTGGGTGCCCGCTTCGTTGGAAACGTTCCAGGGCCGGTGGCAATCGAGACACATGCCGTTGGGATCGCTCAGACGCAGCAACTTGTTGGTGCCTGCCTCGGGGTTTACCTCATCCTTCGGCTTATGCGGATCGTGACAGCGGGTGCAGGTGACCTTACCGTTGGAAATCCCGTAGCGGGAACGATAGAGGGCGGCGGAAGGGGCCAAGGCCCCGGCGGCGGGGACAACATCCTTGGGGGAGGCCCAGTAGTGAGAGGTCTGCTCGGTCGGCGCCGTGCCAAGGACCTTGGTTGCCTCGCCCATGGCGTCGCTGGCGTCGTTGGTGGAAAAAATTCCGTTGGGCTGATAGGTTTCACCGTCGACGAAAACCGTACCGGCATGACTGTCCTTGTGACACTGAAGACAGACGTTGTTCCCTCCCAGACTGGTGGTGGACTGCCCCGCCTTGTGACAGTTGTTGCAGTCGAACCAATGCACCGGCCTGGCCGCCTCCGCAAATGTTCCCGCTCCCAGAAGGAACAGGACAATCGGCAGGATCAATGTCGTTTTCAGCCTCATAATGTACTCCTACCCACGGTGGGCCGGCTTAAAACGCGGGGCGCCCATCGCCAGAAACCTACTTGGTATGGCAGGCCAAGCACATGGCGCTACCTGCGTTTGAAGTAATGAGAAAAGGTCGGTAGCTCTCGTCGGCCTGAGCGTTTCCGCCATCGTAATAAGAATCGTACATGACATGGGGATCGTGACAGGAAGAGCACTCGACCCGTTTGTCGGCGCCGCCGAAGAATCGGATCCCGGCTCCCTCGGCGGTGGGCACGTCCTTGAATTCGTTCTGTTTTTGGCCAAAGACTTCGCCGTATTTAAAGGAAATCGGATGATCGTCGGAAAGATCGCCATTCGCCGTGAGATTCTCCCGGGAAGCCCCAATCAGAGGGCCAGGATCATCGCTGAACATCACCTGGATAGAGACATCTAGCCCACCAAAATGTGTTGGACTGGGTGTCGTGTTGCTGTAATTCATCAGGGTGTTGATGGAAATGCTGCCGTCATGACAACTGAGGCAGAGCAGCGACTCTTTTTCAACGGCCCGTGTGGCGCCCAACCCTTGAAGATAATTGGAAAGACTAGCACTGTTATAATGCGTGTAGCTGGTTGTCGGGCTTTCCCGGTTCCAGAGAGGACCATCGAGGGTGCCGCCATGCGGGGTGTGACAAAAAACACATACCTGGTCCTCGTTGTCCGATTTATAGGCGAAAAACTCCTGGCTGGTCGACAGGTTATGGATACCCTTTGTGACCCCCTGCGGCCCGCGCGTCGCCTCGGCCGCGCCGCTTGCCACAAGCATCAGAGCCAGAACGCCAATCAATCCACTCGTTATTTTCTTCATTTCTCCATCTCCGTTACCCTGAAACCGTCATTCCCCGGCGGCTTCGGCCAGCAGCAGCAGATCGCGCGCTTCCGCGACCTGGGCCGCGACTTCCTGGTTGCGTTCGAGGTTTCTGTACAAGGCTTCCATCTTTTCACTGGCGGCCCGGAGATTGTTTTTCTCCAGTTGCGACCGGATCGCGACCACATCCGCCACTTTTTTTCGGTCGTCAGCCAACCCTTCGGCTAAATCGTCCATTTTCTTCAGCATGAACTGCATGAAGGCCGGAGCCAGCAGTTTGGCGTTGCCTTGCAGCAGGCGAACTTCCCCGTCGGCGCCGCCGACGAAAATATCCTGGCCTTTTTTCCCGTCGGTATCGGCGGCAAAGATCCGCTGCGGCGTGCCGCCGGCAAGCCTTCCGACAACGTCAACCGCTTCGGCGGGGGCAAAACCGCCATTTTCCAGCCGGGGGAAAACGAGGAAGCGGCCGTCCTGGGCCAGCAGCAGATCGCGGCGGCCGTCGCCGTTCCAGTCGACCATGAAGGGGGCAACCGGAGCATCGCTCACGCCTTCGAGGGAAAACTCGGCGGGCGCCAGACGCGGACCGGCATCGGGGCCCTCGTTGCGATAACGGACAAGTCGGCCCTCGGCGCTGCCGACGAGCAGATCCTTGTTGCCGTCGCCGTCGAAATCGGCGACCACCGGCGCGGCGTTATCCCCCACGTCGATGACGCCGTTCGCATCGGTCAGCAACATCCCCTCGGCGAAGACCGGGGCGCTTTCGCTCCCCTGATTGAGAAAGAGCGTCAGGGTGCCGTCGGCGGCGCCGACGAGGAGATCCTTGCGCAGATCGTTGTCCCAGTCGACCAGCACCGGCATCGCGCCCGGCACGGTCATCCCCAGGGGCAGGACGTCCCTTTCGCCGTAACGGGAACCGTCCTCGGACTGGCCGCGATAAAGAAGCAGTTGCCCGGAGGCGGTGCCGACCAGCAGGTCGCTCACGCCGTCGTGATCGAAATCGGCCCAGTAGGGGGCGGCTTCCCCTTCCGTGCGCAGCTGCCCGGTCCCGGCGCGCAGGGGCTCCCGCTCGGTGAATTTGTCCGGCACCAGGGCGGGCAGAAGCTGGACCCGGACCTGGGCACCGCGCCGCTCTTCAACATCAAGGGCGGCAACGGCCGGTTCGAATCCGGGGTTTTCCACCACCAGGGCGCAGGGGCCGGCGGGAAAGTCCCGCAGTTCGAGGGGGGTAACACCCAGGAATTGTCCGGGATACCCCAGATTGCCGCCCAAATGGACGCGGGCGCCGCCGACGTTGGCGCTCACCGCGAGAATGGTGGAATCGTAGGTGAAGGGCCGGGCCTCGCCGGGGGCGGATTCGAGTCCGGTGGAATCGACGGCATTGACCCGCCAGAAATAGTCCTGACCGTCCTCCAGTTCGAAATAATCGGCACAGTCCCCCAGCGCCAGGCTGGTGGCGTCGAGGCGTTCTTCCAGCACCGGCACGGCGAAACTCTCGTCGGCCGCCACCTGCAGGACGTAGGTCAACGTCTCGAAGGGATCGGGGTCGGCGGCCGCCTGCCAGGAAAAGACCGTCAGACCGTCCGCCACACTCCCCGAGTCCGGCGCCGTCAGCTCCGGGGCGGTGGGCGCTTCTTCCTCGGCATTGACAAAAAAAGCCTGGGCATCGGACCAGACGGAGGCGGCTTCGCCGTCAAAAGCCTGAACCGACCAGACATAGGCCGCGTTTTCGCGGAGTTCCCGGGGCAGGACAAAACTCGTCCCGGCGATATCTTCGAAGGATTCCGCCGCCGCTCCCTCTTCGCCGATCTTCACCCGGTAGGTGAGTTCGTCGCCGTCGGCATCGACCGTCTCTTGCCAGCTCAGCGTCGGCGTCAACGAAGGAACCTTTCCCCGGCCGACGGGGCTGACCGGCAACGGCGCTTCCGGGGCTTCATTGGCGTTCACCGGATTTGTGGCGCCGTCGATGCCGAAAATTTCCACCCGGCCGTCGCCGCAAAGGACGAAAAGGCGGCCGGTCAGGGGATCGAAAACCTGATCCCGGGGATCGCTGAGCTGCCCGGTTCTGAAGCCCGCCACGGCATAGCTGGACAGATACATGCGCAGGGGATCGGCGCCCGTCACGTTCAAGACGTTGACGCGGCCGTTATAGCTGTCGGCAAAATAGCCCCGGCCCTGACCGTCGAAGGTCATGCCGCCGAAATAGATCATCTCCTTGCTGCCGAAGGACTTGCTCCCGAGCAGGATGAAATTGGTAATGCCGTTGATTTTTTTCAGATTTCCGGCGAGATCGAAGACCTGCACCTTGGGATAGGAGAGGATGGCACTCGCCCCCTCGGGCTTGTGAAAATTGGGGTCGGCGACATAGACCTCGCCGGCGGCGACGTTGATTTCCATGGCGGCAATGCCCATGAACTGCCCGGGAGCGGTCCCCTTGGCGCCGAACTGGTAGTCGAAAACGTAGGGGACAAGGGGGTCCTGGCCGCCGGGGCGATAGGCCTCGATGGTGAGCCGCTCGGCGTCGGCAACGAAGATGTGGCCGCCGGCGTCGATGGCGATGTCGTAGACGTGGGCGAAACGGTTCTGGCCGCCGAGATAGCCGAGGCGCGCGCCGGTGACGCCGTCGAGAACCGCCACCGACTGCTTTTCCGCGACAAAGAGGCGCTTGCCGTCGCCGCTTACGGCGAGGCCGCCGCCGGAAGCTTCCGCTTCGCTGAAGACCTGAATCCCCTTGCTCTTGGCGCCGAACTTGTCGAATTTAAAGACGGTTTTTTTGCGGGCGTCAGCGACGTAGAGATTGCCCTGCTCATCGACGGCAAGACGGGTCGGGGAGATAAAGGCATCGCGAATCTGGCCGAGGGACTGGAAGCGCGGAGCCGTGACCGCCCAGGCCGGGGCGCTTCCCGCGAAAAACCAGCCCGCCAGCAGAATCAGTCCAATCCCTTTTGAAAATCCGGTCATAGCTGTGCCTCCCCTAATCCCTGGACGTTTTTTTCACGTCGCAGGCGGCGGTGACAGGTCCGCTGAAATCATTCATGCAACGGTGATACCAAGTAGTTTGGTCGGAAAGGGACGGGGGCCAGGAGCCAAGGCGGCAAAGGGGCGGCGATGAGAACGCAGCTGAGACGACACCCCGATAAATACGGGATACGCGGGGAGGGAACCCTCTATTTTCATTGAAAAAATCAAATGAAATTCGGAACGGGAAGAGCGAAAGCGGTCCTGGGCGAAAAAATTTCGGGCTCGGTGGCGAATGACCGCGCACCACGCCCTGTCAAAAAAAACGGGAAAAGACCAGCCTGCCGTCAAATGGCCGACAGGCCCGAATGATGGACGGTTTTCTCGCTCTCCCGTTCAGAGAAAGCCGAACTTCTTCATCCGGTAACGGAAGGCGTCGATACCGAGATTGAGCTTCTTGGCCGCTTTCGACTGGTTGCCCTCGGAGGTTTCCAGGGCCTGGCGGATCAGCTCCCGCTCCACATCCTCGATATCGATCCCTTCCTCGGGCAGATGGACGGTGAAGGGGCCGACGGAGGATCCGCCGGTCTTGGCGACCAGCTCCTGGGGCAGGTGTTCGAGCAGCAGGGTTTCTTCGTTTTCGAGGATGATGGCCCGTTCGATGATGTTGCGCAATTCACGGATGTTGCCAGGCCAGGCGTACTCGGTGAGGAACTTTTCCGCCATTTTCGAAACGCCCTTGACCGATTTGCCGAATTCCCGGTTGAAGTGGGCGATGAAATGCTCGACCAGGGGCATGATGTCGTCCCGGCGTTCGCGCAGGGCCGGCAGGTGGATGGGAATGACCTGGATGCGGTAGTAAAGATCGGCGCGGAAGACCTTCTCTTCGATGGCCTGGAGCAGATCCTTGTTGGTGGCCGAGATGATGCGCACGTCGACCTGAAGATCCTTGGTGCCGCCGACCCGGCGGAAGGAACGGTCCTCCAGCACCCGCAGCAGCTTGGCCTGCATGCCGGGAGCCATGTCGCCGATCTCGTCGAGAAAGAGGGTGCCGCCGTCGGCCATCTCCAAAAGGCCCTTCTTCTGCACCTTGGCATCGGTGAAGGCCCCCCGCTCATGGCCCATCAGCTCGCTTTCGAGCAGGGTTTCCGGCACCGCCGCGCAGTTGATGGCCATGAAGGGGCGCTCGGCGCGGCCGCTCTGGTAGTGGATGGCCTTGGCGATCAGCTCCTTGCCGGTGCCGCTCTCCCCCTGGATGAGAATGGTGCCGGCGTCGCTCCTGGCGACCTTCTCGACCATGGTGAGGACGTTCTGCATGTGCCGGCTGCGGCCGATGATACTGCCTGAACCGTACTTGCGCGACTGCTCGGAGCGCAGGTGCGCCACCTCGCGCCTGAGCTCGCTGTTTTCCAGGGCCTTCTTGATGACGATGGCCAGCTCGTCGAGATTGAAAGGCTTGTTGATATAGTCGTAGGCCCCCATGCGCATGGCCTTGACCGCGGTTTCGAGCACCCCCAGAGCGGTGACCATGATGACGATGATCTCCTCCTCCATCTCCTTGACCCGCTCCAGCACGGCCAGGCCGTCGATGCCGGGAAGCTGGATGTCGAGCAGCATCAGATCGGGAACATCGTCCTTGATCAGCTTGAGGGCGTCCTCGCCAGTGGCGGCGGTGACGACCTCGTACCCCTGTTTTTTGAGGTTCTGTTCCAGGGACCAGCGAATCAGATGTTCATCGTCGACGACCAGTATCTTCTGTTGGCGCACGGTTATCCTCTTTGGCGGTTGGCGGTTTCCCCAGCGGGAACGGGGATTTCGATGGTAAAGACGGAACCTTGGCCGAGACGGCTTTCGACCCGGATGCCCCCGCCTTGCTGCTCCATGAGACGGCGGCAGATGGCCAAACCCAAGCCGGTTCCCTGGGTCTTGGTGGTGTAGAAGGGAGAGAAAATCTTCTCCAGCTCCTTTTCGGCGATACCCGGCCCGGTGTCGCTGACGCTGATCCGGGCCATTGTCCGGCCGTCGTGGTCGGCGCGGGCGGTCTCGACGGTCAGGGTGCCCCCCGCCGTCATGGCTTGCAGGGCATTGATCATCACATTGAAGAGCACTTGCTGCAACTGCTTTTCGTCGGCCCAGACGGGCGTCAGTTCACGGTCGAGAATCTTGATGCGGTGAACGTTGCGCGATTCCGGATGCTGGGCGATAAAAAAGAGAGTCTTGTTGACCAGTTCGTTGAGATCGACAAAGGCGGGATCAGGGTCGCCGGGCTTGCCGAAGTAGAGGAGATCACTGGCGGTCTTGTTGAGACGGTTGAGCTGTTCGAGGACCTCGGCGACAATCCGCCGCCGGGGGTCGTCCTCGGGAAAATCATCAGCGAGCACGGCGATGGCGCTGCCGATACCGGCCAGGGGATTCCTGATTTCGTGCGCCACGCCGGAAGCCATCTCCCCCACGGAAGCCAGACGGTCGGCCCGCACCATCTGCTGATAGTGGTACTGTTCCAGGGTTTTGCGCGCCTTCTCCAGGTTATCGACCATCGAGTTGAAACTGCCGGCCAGGCTGCCCATTTCATCGGAAGCCAGCGGGGTGACCCGGCCGCTCAGATCCCCCTGTTCGACCTTGGCCATCTGTTCGGCCAGGGAATGAATCGGCCGGCGCACGAAACGCAGCAGCAAAAAGGCGGCCCCGGCCGAGAGCAGGGCCAGGATGACAAGGGTGGAAAAGAGGAAAAACTGGGTCGATTCCCGCAGTTTCTGGCGGGTGTCGGCGAGGGAAAAGTTCAGGTTGAGCAGTCCAAGGACCTGGTGCCCGCTGCCGTGGCAGCTGTAGCAGCGCCGATCGGCCATGATCGGCCTGAGCACCCCCAGCAGCTCTTTGTCGCCGTAGCGGAAGATCGCGTGGTCGCGCCGGTTCCGGAAGAGCGCGAGTTCGTTGAACCCCACCTGCCGCCCGATTTCCTCGGGGTGCGCCGACTTGAGAATGGTGCCGTCGGGGGAGAAGATGCGCAGGGCGGTGATCTGGGGGTTTTCGCCGATGGACTGGAGAATGACCTGCACCTCGTCGTTCTGCCCGGTGCACATGGCGTTGAAGATCGCCTTTTCGATGGTGGCCAAAAGCAGAGTGGCGTTCTGCCGGGTCGAGCCGACCAGGTGCCGATGCTCCCGGCGCAGATGGAACAGGGTCAGGATGCTGATGCCGACGACCAGCAGCAGAATATGCAGAATGATGACGCGCGTGACGAGGCTCTTGAAAAACAATGCGCACCCAGACTTTCAATCAGTTGGCCGGGAGATTCCCGGCGGCGGTCGGAACGCCCGCGCCCGCGGTACTTCCGGCGCGAGTTTTTTCGGGCGTGTAGGCAAACTCCCATTCACTGTATTTGCCGCGATCGACGAAGGTGTCGTATTCCTCGGGGAAATTATCCTTTTTAAAGGGCTCGTCGTTGCTTGAACTGCGCACGCCCTTGACCCCCCCGGCGGGATCCTTCACCAGCACCCAGTCGCCGCCGGTCATGGGATCGGGATAAAGCCGCCGCAGATGGCGCTTGACCTGCAGGGAACGCGGGTCGCGCAGCAGATCTTCGAGACGCTCGGGGTAACGCTGCAGGCCGCCGTGATTGACCTGCCGGTAGCTTTCAATGGCGCGCCGGTACTGATCGCCGCGCCAGAAGAGTTCTTCCTCCCGCTCCCGCTGCATGAGGGCGCGCCAGCTCGTTCCGGCCATGCCGAGGGTGAGGCCGATGACCACCACCATGACCAGCACCGTCAGCAGGGTCACCCCCCGCTGATTTCCGGCGAAACCCCATCGCGGGGCGAATCTGGTCATCGCTCAAGGATCCTCGCCCATGAGATAGGAGAGAATGATGTCGTCGAGGCTGGGTTCGGCGGCCGGTTTGGGCGCCGGCGGCTTGACCGCCTTGGAAGCGGCCGGGGCGGGTGCCGGAACCGGGTCGGGCTGGGCAGGAGCCGGTGGGGGAACGGGGGCCGGCGACGGGGGGGATAAAACCGGCGACGGATTAAGGGCAGCCGGGGAAGGCGTGGGAGGAACCGGACCGGCGGCAATGCCGGGGGCGGAGACGCCGGGGAGTTCGGTGGCGGCGGCGAACTTGAGATTCTCGATGCGGCCGTCGAATTCCCCCTCCTTGAGCCGCCGCAGCATATCCCGGTGCTGCTGCTTCATCAGCTCTTCGACCTGTTTTTCCAGCTGATCGGCACCGAGCCGATCGGCGTAGGAGGTCTTGGCCGACGCGAGAATGGTGCCGCCGTGGTAAAGAAGGGTGACGACCTGGGGATTTTTTTCCCCGCCGTCCTCGGTCTGGACGTGGTAAACGCCCCCCTTGTAACGGAAATTATGATTGAAACCGAAAACCATGCGCGCCTCGCGACCCAGTGAAATAACGGTTCATTGTTAACACATTACGCGAAATGGCGCAAGGCCCGCCCCGGTCCGGCCCCCAGGCCTCAACGTGCCAGCAGCGCCTTGACCTTGGCGACCGCTTCGAGGGCGTCGGCGGCATAGAGATCGGCGCCGATGGCGTCGGCGTAATCCTGGGTGACGACGGCGCCGCCGACCATGGTGAAGACCTTGATGCCGGCCGCGCGCAACTGCCCCAGCACCACCTCCATCTGCTGGAGGGTGGTGGTCATCAGCGCCGAAAGGCCGACGGCGTCGACCCGGTGCTTTTGCGCGGCGTCGAGAATGCGCGCGGCGGGAACATTCTTGCCCAGGTCGATGACCTCGAAGCCGTGATTTTCCAGCAGGGTGCAGACGATGTTCTTGCCGATGTCGTGGATATCCCCCTCGACCGTCGCCATCAGTATCCTGCCGAGGCTTTGGGCGGCGTCCCCGCGCAGCTCCCGTTTGAGGCGGGCGAAAGCGGCCTGCATGGTCTCGGCGGAGAGCATCACCTGAGGAAGGAAGATCTGGTTGCGGCCGAAGCGCCGCCCGATCTCCTCCAATCCCGGCAGCAAACCTTCGTTGCTGATCTGCAAGGGCGAAAGCCCCTCGCCCAGGGCCCGTTCCACCAGCGCGACGATGCCGTCTTTGTCCCCTTCGATGACGGCTAACCCGAGCAGCTCGCGGATCGCCGGCTCCGGCCCCTCCCCCCTGGGCACCGTCGGCAGCGCCGGGGCGCCGCCGTAGACGGCGATGAACTCCCCGGCCCGCTCGTCCTTGCCGAGCAGGACCATGGCCGCGCGGAAGGCGTCCATCATCCGTTCTTCCTTGGGATTGACGATGGCGGCGGCGAGTCCGGCCTCCAGCGCCATGGCGAAGAAGGTCGCCGAGAGGACCGGCCGGTTGGGCAAGCCGAAGGAGATGTTGCTGACGCCGAGGACCGTGGCCAGTCCCAGTTCGTCGCGCACGGCGCGCAGGGCGCGGATCGTCTCCATGGCCCGCTTCTGCTCGGCGGAGACGGTCAGGGTCAGGCAGTCGATGACCACATCTTCTTTCGGCAGTCCCGCCGCCAGCGCCGCCTCCAGGATCTTGCCGGCGACGCGCGTCCGCCCTTCGGCGGTTTCGGGGATGCCGGACTCGTCCAGGGCCAGGCCGATCACCGCCGCGCCGTACTTGCGGGCCAGGGGCAAAATGGCGCGGCGGCTCTTCTCCTCGCCGGAGACGGAGTTGATCAGCACCTTGCCGTCCACCGCCTTGAGCGCCCGCTCCAGGGCCGCCGGATCGGAGGAATCGAGGACCAGCGGCGCGCCGCTGACGCCGCTGATGGCGTAGACCGCCCGTTCCAGGGCCGCCGGTTCGTCGACCCCGGGGGTGCCGCAGTTGACGTCGAGCAACACCGCTCCGAGCCGGGTCTGCTCCTGGGCCTCGCGGCGGATGTAGGCGGTCTTCCCTTCCCGCAGCTCGGCGCTGTAGGCCTTTTTGCCGGTGGGATTGATGCGTTCGCCGATGATGGCGCAGGGGGCGCCGCCGCCGATCTCCACCACCGCCGAACGGCTGGAGAGGAAGCCGCGGCGCTTGGGCGGCGTCCAACTCTGGGACCGGCCGTGGAGGGCGTCGCGCATGGCGCGGATATGGTCCGGCGTGGTGCCGCAGCAGCCGCCGATGACCCGGGCGCCGAGGGCGATGAGGCGGTCGTGGTAGGCGGTCATCTCCTCGGGGGTGCCGGGAAAGACGGTCTGGCCGTCGGCCAGTCGCGGCAGCCCGGCGTTGGCCTGGGCGATGAGCGGGCGGCTGGACACCGCGCGCATCTTTTCGAGAATGGCGTAGATGCCATCGATACCCAGGCCGCAGTTGGAGCCGATGACGTCGGCGCCGAGGGCATCCAGGGTGACGGCGGCGGCTTCCGGCGGGGTGCCGAGGACGGTGCGCCCGGCGTCGTCGAAGGTCATCTGGGCGATGATGGGCAGTTTCGAGAATTCGCGGCAGGCGATCACCGCCGCCCGCAGTTCGCGGATATCGAGAAAGGTCTCCAGGGTGATGAGATCGGCGCCGCCTTCGACGAAGGCCCGCACCTGCTCGCCGAAGATTTCCACCATCTCATCGAAACCGGCATCCCCCACCGGCTGCAGAAAGCGCCCGGTCGGACCGATGGAGGCGGCGACGAAATGCCCGGGGCCGGCGGCCCGGCGGACGATCTCGACCCCGGCCCGGTTGATCTCGGCGACCCGCCCTTCCAGCCCGTAATGGGCCAGCTTGACCCGGCTGCCGCCGAAGGTGTTGCTCACCAGGATATCCGCCCCGGCCTCGGCATAGGCGCGATGCACCCCTTCGACGACCTCGGGCGCCTCCAGGTTCATCGCCTCGGGGGACGCTCCGGCCTTGAGTCCGCGCTCTTGCAGCATGGTACCCATGGCGCCGTCGAGCACCAGCACCCGTTCCTTGATGGCGTGAAGAAAATCGGCCATGTCATTCCTCGTTGGGTTGAGCGGCGCCGGCTTCAAGCCGGAACCGGGCGGGAGAAAACTCGGCGGCAATCGGGCCGCGCAGATCGACGTGCCCTTTGAGGGTCGGCACCGGCTCCCCTTCGATGAGAATCCGGATCTGGCGGATGTGGGGAAAATTGGCGGCCAGGGTATTGGCCAGGGCCTGCACGGTGAGCAGTTCGCTCATGCTCCCGCCGGGGTGGCCGGAAACCAGCTCGCGGCTGAAGCTGACCCAGGCCGTCGTGCCGTCGATGGTCACCGTCTGCACCCGCGTGCGCGGCGGCAGCACCGGCACCAGCGGCCCCGCAGGCCCCGCGACCAGGGCTTCCAGGGTGCGGCGCAGACAGTCTTCGAGCGCCTGACAATCCTCGATCCGGCCTGTTTCCGCCGACAGGCCGTCCCCGGCGACGGTAGCGAAATAGAGCTGCACCTCGCGCATGACGGGCGGCGGCGGGGGGGGCGGGACGGGCGGCACCGACGGCGCGAACAGAAAGCGTCCGATCAGCACCCCGGCCACGCCGAGCAGGGCGATCACCAGCACCGGCAGCAGCTTGTTCAGCGGTTTTTTTTGTGGTGTTACCATGCAAACCTCCTCAGGCGGCCAGGCGAATGATCCAAAAAAGACCGGCCGCGTTCAATCGAGGCTGACCTGGGTTACCCCGTTCAGATCGCGGCCGAGAAAGGCGCCGCCCACCCGGACGAAGCGGGTCGGAATATCCGTGACGAAAAAGCGCGGTCCCGCCGGATCGCTCCGGCGGGGAAGACGATGGCCGTTGAGCATGGCCTCGACGGTGCGGGAGGTCTCCTCGGCCGAATCGACGAGGGCGACCCCATCGCCCAGCACCTGCCGCAGGATGCTTTTGAGCAGGGGGTAGTGGGTGCAGCCGAGAACCAGGGTATCGATCCCCTTGGCCATGAGCGGCGCCAGGTACTCCCGGGCGGTGAGCAGCGCCACCGGGTGCTCGGCCCAGCCTTCCTCGGCGAGGGGGACAAAGAGGGGGCAGGGAACGGAAAAGACCTCGATGGTCGGATCGAGGGCATGGATGGCGCGGGTATAGGCGCCGCTGGCGATCGTCCCCTCGGTGCCGATGACCCCGACCCGGCCCCCGCGGGTGACCGCCGTCGCCTTGCGCGCGCCGGGCTCGATCACCCCGACCACCGGCAGACGGAAGCGTTCCTCCAGTTCGCCGAGGGCCACCGAGGAGGCCGTATTGCAGGCCACCACCAGCATCTTCACCCGCTGCTCGACGAGAAAGGCCGCCGCCTCCAGGGCGTAGCGCAGAACCGTCGCCGGACTCTTGCTGCCGTAGGGAACGCGGGCGGTATCCCCGAGATAGACCAGTTCCTCGCCGGGGAGCAGGCGCAGCATCTCCTTGAGGACGGTCAGGCCGCCCACCCCGGAATCGAATACCCCGATAGCACGTTCGGACAAAGCGCGAATCTTCTTTCCAAAAAAAATCGACGGGCCGCTGAAATCCCGCTCAAAAGTCCGAGCAAAAATGCGGATGGGCGTTTTTCGTCGGCCGATTAAAACAGGGGTCGATAGTAGTGAAGAGCCCCGGGAAAGTCAAGGATGCGGGGGGTTTTTGGGCTTTACCTTTGCAAGGGAAACCTGTTATCGTGCTACAAATATATAGGAGAAGTTGGATTTCTTCCGAATCGGCGGAGTTGTTATGGATTTATCTACTGTGATCGAATTTCTGCAGCGCTTTGAAACCAGCCGGGTCATTGCCGCTCTGCGCGGAATCGACCTGAACAACCTCCTGCACAATCCCTGGCTGCTCGGCGGTATCGCCCTGCTCACCGTCACCGCCCTGATCATGCGCTGGCGGGTGCTGCTCGTCACCCTCTTCACCGTCGCCGGCATGGCCGGACTGGTGGTCTACACCCTCGGCAAGGGAACGACGGCCGGGGAGATGGGCACCGAACCGCTGGTGGTTTTCATCCTGATCGGCGCCGTCATCGTCTTCGCCGCCATCTATTTCCTTTTCATCAAGGGGGAATAGGCGCGCCGTACCGTGCCGGCTCCCCGCCTATCCTCATCACCTTGACCGCCCCGTCGCCGGAACATCCACCGGCCACCACGCGGCCGCCTTGCCCCATACGAGGTACGCATGTCCCTGAAAAAACGCGATCTGCTCTTTGTCGCCATCGTCGCCGCGGTCTTCGCCGTCTTTTACGCCATCTCCGGCGACATCAAGACCGCCCGCGTCCCCTACGACGACAACCATAAACGGTACCTGGCCGTGGTCCAGAGCGACGGCAAGATGGCCGCCGAGAAGTTCTGCGGCGAATGCCACTACACCGGCGGTCTCGCCCCTCTGCCCGACAACCAGAATCACAAAACGCCGTCCCGCTGCCTGATCTGTCACAAGTGGGAAGAACGCTGACCCTCGATCTCTCGGCGCGACTGGCGGCCCTCTGCCGGCATCTGACACAGGCTCTGCCGGAACTGGCCCATATCGACCCGGAACGGGTCCTCTTCGCCGTCGCCCGCTCCCGCGCCGAGGGGCGGCACGGCCTGCTCGCCCGCATCGCCCCCCTGCGCTTTGCCGGCGGCGTCCGGGAATTGACCCGGCGCCGGGGTCCCTGGCGGGAAACCTACCGCATGCCGACCCTCAGCCACGGCGGACGGGAGATCCATTATCTGATCACCGTCTTCGTCCCCCGCTTTCTGCGCCTCTCCTTCGCCGAAAAACTGGCCACCGTCATCCACGAGCTCTACCATATCTCCGAAGCCTGCGACGGCGACATCCGCCGCTTTCCCGGCCGCAACTTCGCCCACGGCTCGTCGCGGGCCGGTTTTGACCGCATCGTCGGGCGTCTCGCCGACACCTGCCTGCAAAGTTCGCCGCCGCCGGACCTCCTGGCCTTTCTCCACCTGGAGGAAAGCGCCTGGCAGGACGGCGCCCTGCGCCTCACCGGGGTGCGGGTGGCGGTTCCCCGAGCCAAGCTCGTCGCCCGCGCACGTGTTTAAAAACACTCGGTTCTATCCCCTTCATCCCCTTCATCCCTGTAAAGATTGAAGTCTTTCTGGCAAACGTATCGATGCGGTTCCTTTCGTCACCGCATCCTGCCCTCTGGGCATTTTTGATCCGCCTTTAGCGGCGACAGCTTTTCAGCAAACGCAACAGGGCCACCGGATCGGGTGGCCCTGTTGCGTTTTAAGCTTCGGGATTTCCGGCGGTTCAGGCGCGGGAACGGCCGCGCAGCAGCCAGGCGGCCAGTCCCGCCACCATCAGGGTGAGCAAGCCCCCGACCAGACCGGAAAGGCTGGTGCCGGTGTCGACGGCGGGCCAGGCCTCGTCCACCTCGCCGCCTCCATCCGCACTCGCCTTGAAACCGTAATCGGGCAGCAGCGCGGTCTTTTCCTGAACCTCGGCCAGGGCTTGATGCGCCCCCGCTTCCGGCGCCGCCAGTTCTTCGCGGCCGGAGGCATGAAACATGGCCCACTCCAGCCCGTCGGGATGGCTGGAGGCAAACCAGGAAAGGATGCCGCCGACCAGCAGGGTGGCGGCGGTCAGCCCGAGCAGCACCGGCTGCCAGCCTGGGGCCGAGATTTTCCCTCCCGGCGTCGTGAGAATTTCGGGGCGCGCCTTCCAGACGTAGCCGACCACCGCCGCCGTCACCAGCCCCTCGACCACGCCGATGGCCAGATGGATCGGCAGCATGAGCATGAGAAAAGGGGCAAAGGGAAGTTCGGAAATCCCCGACAACAGGGTCTGCAGCACGACGAAAAAGGCCCCCAGCTGCAAGGCCGCCACCGCCGCGACCAGACTGGCGGCGAGCAGCCGCCCCCGGGTCGGCGCCCTGCCCAGCAGCGGCCGGAAGATCAGGGGGCAGGCGATAAAACAGGGAAAGAAGCCGAGGTTGAAGATGTTGCAGCCGAGGGCCAGCAAGCCGCCGTCGGCGAAAAAGAGGGCCTGCACCGTCAGCACCGAGGCCATGGCGAGAAAACCGGCGCAGGGGCCGAGGAGGATGGCGAGGATCATGCCGCCGCCGAGATGGCCGCTGGAACCGGTGCCGGGAATGGTGAAGTTGATCATCTGCGCGGCGAAGATGAACGCCGCCAGCACCCCCATCAGCGGAATTTTGCCGTCATCGAATTCGTTACGCAGCTTGCGCGAGCAGCCGGCCAGGATCGCGGCGCCGGCCGCCCAGAAGGCGCCGCCGACGGCGGGAGAGAGCAGGGCATCGGCCATGTGCATGTAGAAACCTCCGGAAAAATCGTGTTCGTTTGCACGTTCGGGGAAAACCTTAGCCGTCCGTCATTCCGACGTCAACGGCAAACTTGTCACGGCTTTCAGATTCGTAACACCGAACATTAAGCAAAAATCCCGCCAGAATGCCTCCTTTCAACAAAAAACCACGACCGGAGAGGCCGTGGTTTTTTATCGTTTGTCTTTTCTCGTTTCGTTTTGCGGATCAGAGGCCGCGCAGGGAAACCCGCTCCGCGTAGCCTTCGGCGATGCGGGCGAATTCCGCGAGACGTTCCGGCGGGTGCGGCACCAGAGCGCGCCAGCTATCGGCCAGGGCGTAACGGGGGATATATTGCTGCAACACCCAGTGGCGGGCGCCGGCAATGGCCTCGCCCATGGCCTTGAAATCGGAGGATTCCACCAGGCCCGGCACACAGGTCGTGCGGATTTCGTAGGGGACGGAGGATTCGAGCACGACGCGAATGCCGCGTCGGAGCAAAGCGGGGTCCACCGGCGCGCGGTGGAGTTCGCCGTAGCGCTCGGGGGCCGTCTTCAGGTCGAGGGCGAGGTAATCGACCAGGTCTTCGGCGAAGAGCTGGTCCAGCACAGCGGGGGCGAGGCCGTTGCTGTCCAGTTTGACCGCAAGCCCCAGAGACTTGACCTCGCGCAGCAGCAGCGGCAGATCCCGGTCGAGGGTCGGTTCACCGCCGGAAACGACCACGCCGTCGATAAAATTCCGCCGCTCCGCCAGCTCGGCGAGAAGATCCTCCAGGGGGAAATCGGGGTACTGCTCGGGATCGAGGACCAGGGTCGGATTGTGACAGAAGGGGCAACACAGGTTACAGCCGCCGAAAAAGATCAACGAGGCGATCCGTCCGGGGAAATCGAGCAGGCTGGTGCCCTGAAAACCTTTGATTTTCATGAAAAATCCGGCAAAAAAAGGACGGGGGCGATCCCCTTGCGGCGACCGCCCCCGTGCTTAAAAACAGGGAATAAACGCTCTAGCCTTCGACCCGCGCCGGCGTCGGAGCCATGACGAACTCGGTGCGATCCTTGAATTCTTCCTTCTTCCCCCGGTTCCATTGCTGCACCGGCCGGAAGAAACCACAAACGCGGGAATAAACCTCGGTCTTTTCAGCACAGTTGCTGTTCATTCGCTGCCTCCTGGATGATGGGGCGGATGGTCAGGCCGCCTGATGATGCGGACATTCGAAATGTTCACCGGCGATGTAGCCGTGCACCGGACAGATGGTGAAGGTCGGACTGACGGTGAAATAGGGCAGATGGAAATTCTCGGCGATGCGTTTCACCAAAAGCCGCGCGCCGCGCCAGTCGTCGATGCGTTCGCCGAGAAAGCCGTGAAAGACCGTGCCGCCCGTGTAGAGGGTCTGCAGGCTGTCCTGATGGGAGAGGGCCTGGAAGATGTCGTCGGTGCAGCCGACGGGCAGCTGGGTCGAATTGGTGTAATAGGGTTCGTCCTCGCCGGCGGTGCGAATCTCGGGGTACATGGCCCGATCCCGCTGGGCGAGACGGAAACTCGTCCCCTCGGCGGGGGTCGCCTCGAGGTTGTAGAGATGCCCGGTCTCCTCCTGGTAGACTTCCAGTTGGCCGCGCATGAAACGCAGGGTGCGGATCGCCAGATTCTTCCCTTCGGCGGTATCGATGCCGCTCCCGACCAGGTTGAGACAGGCCTCGTTCATGCCGATCAGACCGATGGTGGAAAAGTGATTGTCCCAGAAGTGGCCGCTGCGCTCGCGGATCCCCCCGAGGTAGAAACGGCTGTAGGGATAGAGCCCGTCCGCGGTGAAGCGCTCCAGCTGCTTGCGCTTGATCTCCAGGGACTCCTGGGCCAGGCGCATGAGCTCGGCGATGCGCTCGAAAAAAGCCTGCTCGCTCTCGGCCAGGTAGGCGGCGCGGGGCAGATTGAGGGTGACGACGCCGATGGAGCCGGTCAGCGGGTTCGAGCCGAACAGCCCGCCCCCGCGCCGGCGCAGTTCGCGGTTGTCGAGACGCAGGCGGCAGCACATGGATCGGGCGTCTTCCGGATCCATGTCCGAATTGATGAAGTTGCTGAAGTAGGGGATGCCGTACTTGGCGGTCATCTCCCAGATCGGCCGGAAGCGCGGGCTTTCCCAGTCGAAACCGGCGGTGATGTTATAGGTGGGGATGGGGAAGGAGAAGATCCGCCCCGAGCTGTCCCCGGCCATCATCACTTCGCAAAAGGCCCGGTTGAAAAGATCCATCTCTTCCTGGAAGTCGCCGTAAACGGCATCCATCAGCTTGCCGCCGATGATCACCGCTTCGCCGGCCATGTTCTTCGGCGGGGTCATGTCCAGGGTGATGTTGGTGAAGGGCGTCTGGAAGCCGACCCGGGTCGGCACGTTCATATTGAAAATGAACTCCTGCATCGCCTGCTTGACCTCGGCGTAGCCGAGCTTGTCGTAGCGAATGAAAGGGGCGAGCAGGGTATCGAAGTTGGAGAAGGCCTGGGCGCCGGCGGCCTCCCCTTGCAGGGTGTAGAAGAAGTTCACGGCCTGGCCGAGGGCGGTGCGGAAGTGGGCGGCCGGGGCGCTCTGCACCTTGCCGTAGGCGCCGGTGAAGCCTTTCAGCAGCAGATCCTTGAGATCCCAGCCGCAGCAGTAGACCGAGAGCATCCCCAGGTCGTGCAGATGGAAATCCCCCTGACGATGGGCGTCGGCGATGGACGCGGGATAGATTTTATTGAGCCAGTAGTTGCTGGTGATGTTGGCGGCGATGTGGTTGTTGAGCCCTTGCAGCGAATAGCCCATGTTGGCGTTTTCGTTGACCCGCCAGTCTTCCTGGGTGAGGTAGGAATCGATCGAGGCGATCGACTCGCGCATGAATTCCCTGGTTTTGCGCAGGGCCTCGCGCTGCTTGCGGTAGAGGATGTAGTTTTTAGCTACCTTGGCGTGGCCGTTTTCGATGAGGATCTTTTCCACCAGATCCTGAACATTCTCCACCGTCGGCACCTGGGTGTCCTTGTAGAGCACCTCGAGAATTCCGACGACCTGACGGGCGATACGCCCCGCCTTGTCCATGTCGCTGCCGCCGACGGCGCGCACCGCTTTCTGAATCGCGCCGGCGATCTTCTCTTCCTCGAAGGGGACCAGACGACCGTCCCGCTTACGAATGAATTCCACCATCTCTCCACCCTCCCAACCGTATTCAAACAACGGATGAACCTTAGCACAGGCATGAATCCAGTCAAGGGCAAAACCCTATATATTGGCAATTTTTTTCTTCCAGGCCACAACATCTTGTGAATATCCCGTGGACAAAGCTGTGGATGAAAATGCCGCCGGCGGGCGCCGTCCGGGGCCCGGCCGCTATCCCCTTGACCGGCCCCGGCGAGCGTGCTAAACAGGCGAAAATCCCGTCCGCCCCCGGAGGAATCATGAGCGACCTGGCCCGTTTCGGCATTTCCATCGACGACCGACTGCTCAAGCGCTTCGACGAACTGATCGCGGAAAAAGGTTACGGCAACCGCTCGGAGGCGATCCGCGATCTGATCCGCAACGCCCTGGTCGAGGAACAGTGGGCGCGGGGGGAGGAGGAGACGGTGGGGACTGTCACCCTGGTCTACAATCACCATACCCGCGATCTCTCCGACAAGCTCACCGAACACCAGCACAGCCACCACGACGCCATCGTCTCGGCCCTGCACGTCCACCTCGACGCCCACAACTGCCTGGAAGTGGTGGTGGTCCGGGGGCCGGCGCGGGAGGTCAAGCGCCTGGCCGACGAACTGATCGGCACCAAAGGGGTGATCCACGGCAAGCTGGTGACCACCACCACCGGCGCGGACCTGCCCTGACCTTGCCCACCCGCCGTGCGCGGATGACATGAATTCGCCGCCGGACCCCGTCGCATGTCCGGAAAAAGACGGCGATCCGTCATCCGGCCACACCCCGGCCCCCTCCAGAGGCTCCGCGGCAAAGGCATCCTTCTTGTAATACGGAAGGATTCACCCTTCCGTATTTTTCAGAACACAAACGGCAACGGCCATGGCGAATATCGAATCATCCCTCTTCGATCTGGGCGTCCTCGACCGCCTGGCCGCCGGCCGTTCCGCCGTCCATCGCCTCGACCCCCGGGCCAAGCTGATGACCACCCTGATCTTCGTCTGCACCGTGGTTTCCTTCGGCAAATACGAAATCTCGGCCCTGCTTCCTTTCATCTGCTTTCCCCTCGCCTTGGTTCTCGCCGCCGGGTTGCCCGCCGCCCCCCTGCTGAAAAAACTGCTGCTGGCGGCCCCTCTCGCCTTCTTCATCGGCGTCTTCAATCCCCTCCTCGACCGGGAGATTCTCCTGCAGATCGGGGAGTTCGCCGTCAGCGGCGGCTGGGTCTCCTTCGCCTCGATCCTGCTGCGCTTCACCCTGACCGTCTTCGCCGCCCTGGTGCTCATCGCCACCACCAGCTTCACCGGCGTCTGCATGGCCATGGAACGCCTCGGCGCGCCGCGCGTCTTCGCCCTGCAGCTGCTCTTTCTGTACCGCTATCTCTTCGTGCTGGTCGACGAAGCCCAGCGCATGGTGCGGGCGCGGGCGCTGCGCTCCTTCCGCGGCCGGGGCATGGGGCTGAAAGTGGCGGGGCACATGGCCGGGCAACTGCTGCTGCGCACCCTCGACCGCGCCCAGCGCATCCATCAGGCCATGCTCTGCCGGGGCTTCGACGGCGAGATCCGCAGGCTGAGCCCCTTGCGCATCGGCCGCCGGGAAATCCTTTTCACGCTGGGCTGGTCGGCGCTCTTCGTGCTGCTGCGCCTGGTCAATCTGCCCCTGCTCGCCGGGGATTTTCTCACGGAGCTGCTGCGATGAGCCATCACATCGTCGAAGTCAGGGATCTGGAATACGCCTACCCCGACGGCACCCCGGCCGTGCGCGGCCTGAGTTTCTGCATCCATCACGGCGAGGCGGTGGCCGTGGTCGGCGCCAACGGCGCCGGCAAGTCGACCCTGCTGCGGCACCTCAACGGCTGCCTGAGTCCGGCCAAGGGGCTGGTGCGCATCGGCGACTTCCCCTTGAGCAAGGCGACCCTGCCGGACGCGCGCCGCACCGTCGGCATGGTCTTTCAGGATCCCGACGACCAGCTCTTCATGCCGACGGTCTTCGACGACGTCGCCTTCGGCCCTCTCAACCTCGGGCTTCCCCCCGCCGAGGTGGAAGAGCGCGTGCTGGCGGCCCTCGCCCAGGTCGAGGCCGAACACCTGCGCGACCGCCCCCCCTATAAACTCTCCGGCGGCGAAAAGCGCGCCGTCGCCATCGCCTCGGTCCTCTCCATGTCCCCCGACATCCTGGTCATGGACGAACCGACCACCGGCCTCGACCCCCGCGCCCGCCGGCGGCTCATCGAGCTGCTGCGCGGCTTCCGCCACACCAAGATCATCGCCACCCACGATCTCGACCTGGTCCTCGACCTTTGCGAACGCACCATCGTTCTGCACGAAGGCCGGGTCGTCGCCGACGGCCCCACCGCCCAAATCTTCAGCGACGACGCCCTCCTCGCCCGCAGCCGCCTGGAAAAACCCCTGCGCATGCAAGGCTGCCCCAACTGCGGCCCTAACCGCCCCGAACCGCCGATCTGAACCGACGTAGAGAAACGAAGAAAACCGGCCGGTTCCACAAAGGAACCGGCCGGTTTTCTTATCTTGCCCGGCCAAAGAGCTTTCCGTTACTTCGGAGGATCGACGCCTCCTGGCACCGTCAGGCCCGGCGGAATCCGCTCTTCGCAGGGGATGCCCACCTGGCAGAGGCCGCAGGGGGTGACTTCGGCGCCGAGCAGGGCGCGGGCGTGGACGGCGGTGACCTCGCGGATGTAGGCGTGACATTTCACCTTGTCGTGCCCCCTTTCATCAATCGCTCCGGCCGGACAGCGGCGGGCGCAGAGGCCGCAAGTGCCCTTGGCGTGATAGAGGCACCAGTCCCGGTGTCCGGCATAGGGGCGCGGCGTCGCCGGCAGCTCGGCCCGCACCACTACCGAACCGCAGCGCATGGCCTTGCCGAGGGGGGTAATGAGCCCGTCGCTGAGGCCGAAGGTGCCGAGCCCGGCGATGTGGGCGGCATGGCGTTCCGACCAGTTGGAAGCCAGCCCAAAGCGCGGGGATTGCCGGTAGGCGAAGCCGGGGAGCAGGGCCGGAGCGGCCGCTTGAATGCCAAGGACGGCGAGCTTTTCGACGAGATGGGCGCGCAGGCGTTCGTTGAAGATTTCGCCGTACAGCCGCGAACGGCTCCAGCGCTCGGCGGGGAGTTCGGCCTCGGCCCGCTGATCGGCCCGGGTCGCCGCCGTCTGCGGCAGAATCCAGCTGACCACGCTCAACTCCCCGGCGGCGACGGGCGCCTCGGGAAACGCCTGGGCAAAGGCTTCTTCCGGGGTCCAGAGAAACTCCCCGATATCCGCCTTGATGCGCGCATAAAGAGGATCATCCCCCCGGGAAAAGCCGACCAGCGGCATCCCCCAAACCGCCTCGCCGCCGTTGCCGGCAAGGGAGTTGGCCGGCGATTCGGCACAGAAGACCTCGATTGTCTCGACCATCAGCTTCGGCAAATCCATCGCACCTCCTCACTCCCCACTCCTCACTCCTCACTCCTCAATCCTCACTCCTCACTCCTCAATCCCCCGCAAGGGGTCGAAGAGATACTCCAGCCCATTGACCTTGATTTCGTGCACCTCCTGCAACTGACGGCCGAGCTTTCCGGCGGGAAAGCCCTGACCGGCCAGCCAGACGACGTAGCGCTCGGGCAGATCGATCAGTCGTCGGCCCTGGTATTTGCCGTAGGGCATGCGCGCCCGCGCCAGTTCGAGCAGGTGCGCCGAATTGAACTGGGGGATTTCCATGTCAGCCCAGCCCTTCCACCAGCGCGAGAAACCGGGGCAGGGTCGCGGCCCGCTTCAGGTCGCGCGCCGCCGCGGCGAAATCGGGGTCGTCCATGGTGCAGAGCACTGCCTTGAGCCTGGCCAGCACCTGGGCGTCGCCGCAGAACAGTTCCCGGTAGCGCCCGTGCAGTCCGCTGAGATAGCGGCGCAGCATCGCTCCTCGCTCGGCCCGGCACGGCGTGGCCGACGCCCGCCCCCGCAGCCGTTCGAAAAGCAGCGGGTCGGCGATGGCTCCGCGCCCGAGCATCAGCCCGCTAGCGCCGGTCGCCTCCAGCACCCGCCGGCCCCCTTCGGCGGTGCGGATGTCGCCGTTGGCGATGACCGGCAGGGCGGTGGCGCGCACCACGTCGGCGGTGAGGGCGTGATCGGCCTCACCGGCGTATTCCTGCTTGACGGTGCGGGGATGAAGAACGAGAAAATCGACCCCGGATGTCTCGAACAGGGGGAGCAGCGAGAAGATCTGCCGGGGATCGTCGTAACCGGCGCGCAGCTTGATGGAGAAGCCGCCGGTGACGGCCGCGCGCAGGGCCGGCAGCAGTTCAGCAAGCAGTTCGGGTCGGCGCAGCATGTTGCCGCCGGTCAGACCCGAGGTGGTACGGCCGTAAGGGCAGCCCATATTGAGGCTGATGTGGACCGCCCCGGCCGCCTGGGCTTCCCTGGCCGCCGCCGTCAGCGCCTCGACGCCGTGGCCGATGAGCTGGGTCACCAGGGGAATGCCCCCTTCCGCGGCGGCGATCTCCCGGCGGTCGGCGGCGGAAACGCGCCGCTTGACCGAGGCGCCGCGGACCCGCACGAACTCGGTGAAGAGGACATCGGGGCGCACCCAATGGGCGAACTCGGCGCGCAGGGCACGGTTGGTCAGGCCCTGCATCGGCGCCAGCATCAGTGGCCGGCTATCGGCCTCCCAGGGCAAAAGGGCGGGCCTAGACATCGGGTTCCCCCTGTTTGCGCTTGGCTTTCAAGCTGTACAGCATCTGGTCGGCGGCCTTGAGCAGTCCGGCGGCATCGCCGATAGCGCCGTCCTCGGTGGAAGCGATGCCGTAACTGGCCGCTACGAAGATCTGCTCTCCGTCGAGCAGCAGGGGCCGCCGCGCCAGTTCGCCGAGAATCCGCGCCATCAGCTGCTCGGTCCGTTCCTTGCCGGTTTCCGGGAGGATCAGCACGAACTCGTCGCCGGCAAAGCGGGTGACCACGTCCGAGGCCCGACACAGGCGGCTCATGCCGTCAGCGAGATGTTTGAGCAGCAGGTCGCCGCAATCGTGTCCGTGGGTGTCGTTGACCCGCTTAAAGTCGTCGAGATCGATGAAGACCAGCGAAAGGGGGCGTTCATAACGCAGCGCCCGGTCGAACTCCCGCTGCAGGATGCTCTCCATCGCCCGCCGGTTGAGGAGATCGGTGAGCGGGTCGTGGTGGGCGACCTTCTGCAGCTTTTCGTGGGCAGTGACGTTGGAGAGACAGAGGGAGACCTTGAGCGCCAGCCGTTCCACCAGCACCGTATTCAGCCCGGGGGCATAACGGGAAACGGAGCGGTCGGCGAGATTGAGGCTGCCGACCACCTCGCCGTCGAGGGTGACCGGCACCAGGGCCAGAGAGCCGAGGGCGGGATAACAGCGCGGGGGCATCAGCCGCAGGTAGCGATGCAAGCCTTCATTCACCAGCAGCGGGCACTGCGTATCGGGGAGAAGCCCGCCAAAGGTTTCACGGCTGACCATCTGGATACGCTCGCGCAATACCTTGCTGGTCGCCGAATGGCGGATCAGGCGGCAGAGATCCACATCATCGATCAGAGTGAACCAGACCAGGGGAATGGCGAAGATCTCGCCGATGTCGAGAAGCAGATGTTCGAAAAAATCCCGGAAGTTGAGAACCGAAAGGATATTGCTTTCCACCTCGTGGAACTTGCGGGCCAGCTCTTCGTTCTCGCGAAAACGCTCTATCAGGGTCAATTGATCCATGGCCCCTCTCCCGGGGAAATCCTGTTCATAGAAAAAATCCAAAACCACGTGTTGCTTCCGCCCGCGCCGGGCGAACAAACGAGACAACCGCTTTATCCCGCGAGATAAACCAGCCACACCGCCAGCCCGAGGGCCAGCAAGGCGGTGAGATAGGTCAGCCGCAAGGCGCCGTAGTAGTCGGTGACGGTCACCGGCCGAATATCGTCCCCCAGGGTCGGTTTCTCGACCCGCCGACCGAAATAGACGGCCGGGCCGCCGAGGCGCACGCCGAGAGCGCCGGCCATGGCCGCCTCGGGAAAACCGGCGTTGGGGCTGGCGTGCTTGCGGGCATCACGAAGCATGACGCGCCAGGCCCGGCAGCCGCCGAGTCCGCAGAAAGGTGCCGCCAGGGCCATGAGCATGCCGGTCAGGCGGGCCGGGAGCAGATTGAAGAGATCGTCGAGGCGGGCCGAGGCCCAGCCGAGTTCTCGATAGAGGCCGTCGCGGTAACCGACCATGGCATCGAGGGTGCCCGCCGCCTTGTGGAGCAGAGCCAGGACCGGACCGCCGACGGCCAGATAGAAGAGCGGGGCGACCACGGCGCTCGAGGTGTTTTCCGCGACCGTTTCGATGCAGGCGCGCAGAATCCCTTCCTCGTCGAGGGCCGCGGTTTCCCGTCCGACGATGAGCGACAGGGCCCGCCGCGCCTCGGCCAACCGTTTCTGCTCGACAAAACGCACCACCTCGCGGCTCAGCCGATGCAGGGCACGCAGGGCCAGGGTCGTGTAGGCCAGCCAGACGCCGGCGGCCAGACCGAGCAGAGGATGGATCTCCGCCGCCAGGCGCAACAGACCCCAGGCGAACCCTGCCGTCACCAGCAGGGTCAAAGCGGCCAGCAGCGTTCCGGCCAGACGGCGATTATTGAAGAGGCCGGCAAGGAGGATTTCCAAGCGGTTGATGACGGCGCCGATGAGCACCACCGGATGGGGCATGCCGTAAGGATCGCCGAGCAGCAGGTCAAGGGCGAAAGCCGCCGGAATGAGCCAGTCCATCGTTCCTCCAGGCCGGTCGGGATTCATCGCGGCAAACGGCGCCGCGGAAGGTCATCCCCCGCCGGAATCGTTTTTCGAGGCGATCGCCAAAATCACCTGGCCATGCTTCTTTTTGGCCACCAGCAAACGACCGCCACGGGACGAAAGAAGGGCTGCCTTTTCGCAATCCCCCATCCCGGAACCAAAGGCCTCGGACTGACCTTCGATGGGCAGCCCGAAGCGTCGGGCAAACTCACAGAGCCCGGGTTCCTCGGCCCCTTCGGCGGTGGCCGCCAGACAGGCCACGCTGGACAGCGCCAGGAAAGCCCGCTCCAGCTCCCACTTCACCGCCCGCTCGATCTCCCCGGCCGAGACGTTCCGGCTGCAGCCGATACCCAGAACCAGATCCCGGGGGCGCAGCAAAAGCAGGTTCGGTATCCGGTCGAGGTTGGGCACCAGCCGATGGGTGACGAAGACCATGCCCGCCGCGCCGCTGTTAAGAGCGGCGCTGAAGGTTTCCGCAAGCTCTAGGCCGGGAATTTCGATGAAGTGATGGGCAATTCGCCCCCGCCGGTCGACCAGGGCGATCCGCTCCCCCCCCAGCAGCTGGTCATTGAGATTTTTCAGGTTAGCCGCCGGTTCCGGCACCAGACCTGTCTGCCGGGCCGCCTCGTCCCAGGTCGGCGGGCCGTCGCCGTCGCCGGAAGTGGTGACGACCGACCGACCGCCGGTGATCCCCGCCATTTTCCGCGCCAGCGCGTTCCCCTCGCCGCCATGGCCGGCCAGCAGGCTGACGGCGAAATTGCCCGCCTCGTCCATCACCACCACCGCCGGTTCCGGGACCGCGCCGCGCAGATGGGGGGCGAGCAGGCGCACGACGACCCCCATGGGCAGGAGGCAGACCAGCTCCCGATGGCGCCTGAAAAGCTCGGGCAGCACCTCGCCCAACGGCGCCTCGAAATAGTGTCCGCCATCCGTTTCCCGCAGCCGCTCCGGCAGATAGATGGCGCAATCACCGGCCCGGGCGGCGATCCGCCGGGCCAGCCGCGCCCCCGCATCGGTGATGGCGACGACGGCGAGAGCAGCACTTTTTTCGAGATCGGTCATGGAATCAATTTCCGTTCAAAGAGCTCGATCAGACGGTAAGCTTTTTCAACTTCTCAATCATAAAGGGGCATTATTGCGCAATGGCCCGCCTGAATGCTAACAGCTTAATTTTTCTACAAATCGAGCAAAACTAACGGATCGTTCAAGTTTTCCCAAGTTGATTTCACCCGCTGCAATGACCTTGATCGCGTGGATACGATCATCGTAACGCCCGCGCCGCGCTTCATGGAAGTGATTCATCATCACTGATTTTGGATTGGGTACCCGGTCTGGGTGTCTGGTCTTTTTTGCCGAATAGGCGTGGGCAGCAGTTGAAAGATGGGATGAAATCTTCGTCTCGTCCGCCAGTAGCCAGCTTTCCAGTTCCTGCTCGATACAAACCAGATAGACCGGCCGACCGTCGAGCCCGGCTTTGGCAACGACAGCGAGAATCGCCTCCCGCTCCGTCTTACGACAAGGCCTATCCTTTTTGTCGGGCCAAGCGGGACGTAAATCCCAGACGATCAGCACCCGCTCACAGCCGTCAGCCAACAGTTCGGCAGCAACCTTGCCGGCATCGCGCAGAAGATTGGGTTTGTTGCCGAGGGTCCGCGACACCGGGACAATGCCTGCGCGAATCTGTTTGGCCAGGTATTCACAGACCTGCTTGTCCGCACCCTGCGGACCGCATTCAAAGATAAATCCGACCTTGCTCATTTCCCCCCTCCCGCCAGATTCCCCATGGTGTACAGCTTGCCCGGCGCGAATTCGGTCGCCCAGCGTTGCAGGTTCTTATCGTCGGCTGGGCGCAGAAAGATCGGCTGCCCCTTATCGTCACGCTCGACCAACACCAGATGTTCGAGGGTGAGCAGGTCGAGAAGATAGGGAGAATGGGTGGTCAGAATCACCTGGGTGGTGCCGTCGAGAACGGCATTACGAATCTCCTCGACAATCAGATGGATGCTGCGTGGATCGAGGCCGTTTTCTAT
This sequence comes from Trichloromonas sp., assembly GCA_034002365.1. Classification (GTDB taxonomy): domain Bacteria; phylum Desulfobacterota; class Desulfuromonadia; order Desulfuromonadales; family Trichloromonadaceae; genus Trichloromonas. The sequence goes on along the minus strand of JAVFAR010000002.1, from coordinate 27,114 downwards.
CTCTTCCACCACGATCAGCGGCGGCGGGCTGGGGTGACGAAGCAGCGCCAGCAGGGCCAGCAGCCGCAAGGTGCCGGTGGAGAGCATCCAGCCGGGCACTTTGAAGTCGGCTTCGGTCAGTTGCAGCCAGGCCTTGCGTTCGATTTCCGAGGTGACGGACGGCTGAATGTCGCGAGCATAAGGGAGGACAAAAGCCATCGTTTCGACGATGCCGTCGTAGGCAATCTGATCAATACGGCGCAGGTCGAGAAGAAAGTCGGCGACGTTCGAACCATCCCGCGCCAGACGCACGCCACCGCCGGTCCGCTGCTGCGGGACAGGCATGCCCATGCGCTCGGGACTCAGGGCCAGAAATTGCCAATCGAAAATATGCCGGGACAAGTCCTCAAATTCCGCCAGTGGGGCGGAGAGGATCGAGCGACCGGGACCGTAGGTCTGGGCAATTTCCTTGAAATTGCGTTCGAAAAAGGCGTCAACGGGGCTGATCATCTCCTTGCCGATGGACATCCGGTTGGCCGCCGGATCGTTGTTCGCCTCCATCTCGATTTTGCGCACCTTGCGCGGACTCTCTCCGATGGACACTTCGAAGCCGATCGGATTGACCAGTTTCCCTGCCCTCTCCTTCGCCTCCTGCCCTTTGTGGCGCGCGTGCTCGATCCCCAGCCAGCGCTGCATGGCGGTATCGAGCCCGTCGCGGACGATGCTCTGGTAGGTTTCGAGTCCTTCGATCAGGCTCGACTTGCCGGCACCGTTGTTGCCGATGAAGGCGGTCAGCGGGCCGAGTTTGACCGTCTTGCTGTCGACGATGGCCTTGAAGTTGCGCAGGCGGACGCTTTGCAGACGCATGCTTGGTTTCATTTGATCAACCCTCTCTCGACATCGCGGTAGGCGTTCTGGGCGGCAATCTTCACCGGATCGGCTACCAGCGGAAATGTCGTCAGGATGTAGGCAAATTCTTCTTCCGTCAAGCCGTAAAGATGGGCGATAAGGCCGTCCAGCTCGGCCCGCAGGCGGGCTCGTTCGACCGGGTCGGTAACGCCCTTCTTGTGGCTGCCGATGCCGGCCTCCCTGGCCAGGTCGTCGAACTCCGGCGTGGTGCAGATCAGGCGGGCGGCCCGCTCGACGATGGGGCGGAAGGCGGGATCTTTTTCGGTCAGGCGGGGAACGGGGAGTTGGTAGATGTAGAAAAAATTCAGTGTAGTTGTCACCTTCATTCGCAATATTGCATCTATGACAAAACTGTTCCAAATAGCACAAAGGAAGATTTGCTCTTTATCTCTAACAACGCGATTCCCTTCTTCATAAACCTTTAGCGTAGGAAGCTTATTTCCATGAAATGCTGGAGGAATTATTGTAGAAACCATTGTTCTTTCGTTTGTATTCGCTGCAATATCTCTGAAACCTAACCGATATGACTGATAATCTAATTTCTGCCCTTTGTCTGGAGAACGGCCAAGAAATTCCGCCCTACCCGCCTTTTCGTCCACCCAATAGCGGTGTTCTCTGAAGTGATTATCAAAGTGCCAGATAATTTTCCCTTCATATAAAGGTAAGCGACCTTTGCCAGGTTCAGTCTTAAACAGGTGACTGTCATTGGTCATGTGAAATTCAGCTGTAAAGCCAACATTCCACACCCCTTCAATTCTCTCTCCCAGCAGCGGAAACTTCAGCATCTTCTTCGCAATCCGCACATCCAGGTCGTTCTTGAATTCCATCACCGACAGCGAATCGGGTGAGAGGCGTTTGATCAACTCCACGGGAATCTCCAACGCCCCTTCCTTCGGAAACCGCGCCAGCTCCATCACGTCATGGCGCATGAAGGCGGTGGGGAAGCTGGCGGTGCCGCCCCCCTTGGCAAAGGTCAGCACCACGAACTTGAAGCTGCGGTGGACCCCTTCGAAAACCTCCTTGCGATTCTCGAAACAGAAGAGCCCGGTGATTTCGGTCTCGGCAAAGAGCATCTCGCGCAGCTGCTTGGTACCGAGGTCGGTATAGATGCCGCTGGGGATGACGATGCCGCACTCGCCCCCTTGACGCAGCAGATTGAAGCACTGTTCGGTGAACAGCTTGTAGAGGTTGATGTCCGAACCGGCCTTCTTGCCGTTGACGATGGAAATCTGGTTCTTGTACTGCCTTGAGCCGCGATAGTAGAGGCTGACATGGGGAAAGCGGCTCTGGTACTCGATCCACGCTGCGCGGATGTCGGCATCCTTCATCAACTTCGTCTGTTCCTTCTCGAATTCCTCTATGGTCATGGTCTTCTTGGTGACCAGTTCGGAATGTTCGGCAAAGAACTCCTTGGCCTGCGGCTTGAAGATCTCCCACGGCGGATTGGTGATGATGGCGTCGAACCCGCCCCGCTTGTTGAGAATCTCGTCGAATTCGTAGCCCCAGTGGAACGGGTGCAGCGCCTCGATGTCCTTGATGGTCAGGGCGCGCTTATTCGGCTTCCCTTCCTTGTTTTTGGCCGCATCCCAGGTGGCTTCCTCGAACTTGATTCCCAGCGTGTTGAACTCTTCCAGAAGAATTTTGTTGAGGGTGGCAATAGCCTCTTTTTTCTTCTCTTCTATAGAGTCTCGCAGAGCGCGGAGATCATCGGTATAACCGGCGGTGTGCCGAAACAGGTCGATCAGACGATTCTTTTCCGCCAGCAGGTGACTGAAGGTTTCCGCAGTCCGCTGGTTCCGGTACTCCTTGGCAAAATCCTTCCGCTCGGTGGTACTGAACGAGCCAAAATCCAGCGCCGGCGCTTCCGCAACCATGCCCCGATCCTGCTTTTTGGTTGAGGAGCTATTGGCCGGCGTGGCGGTGATCGCATCAAACTTGGCCGGATCGACATGGACCAGGCCGATCAGGGAGTTGCCCGCCAGGATATTGAAGTCGATATTCGGCAGCGGCTCCAGTTCATCCACATGCTGCGCCGCCGCAACCAGTGCCAAAAAGAGCCGCAGCTTGGCGATTTCCGTGGCCTCTTCCATGATGTCCACGCCGAAGAGATTGTCGGTGATGATGCTTTTCTTGATGAAATAGGCGATGGACTTGTGCTCGGACTCGACCTTTTTCAGCCACTCGGTAAGGTTGCGGTCATTGAGGAACTTGATCCTGCCGATGATCGCCGAGTAGAGGTTGATGAGGGTCTTCATGGCCGCAACCAGAAATGCGCCGGACCCGCAGGCCGGATCGAGCAGGCTCAAGGAAGGCAGGACCTTGAGCAACAGTTCACGGCAGAGGTCGGCATCAAGGTGCAGCAGCAACTCGGCAATGGAATCAAACCGGCGCGCCGCCAGCACGCCAGGGATGCCGGGGGTGTTGACCTTGTCGAGAATCAGCTTGTAGATGGTCCGTTCGCAGAGATATTCGGTGATCTCCGGGCGGGTGTAGTAGGCGCCGAACGCCTTCTGGTTGATGTACTTCTCGAAGATGTAGCCGAGAACGTCTGGGTTGATCTCGTCGTCCTTGCCCCCCGGCGTGTCGTTCAGGTTCCAGGAATAGCGCTGGAACAGCTCGAAGAGATTGGCAAAGGCGATGTCCGGAATGCGGATGCCGGGATTTGTCTGCTCAATAGTATGGGGCAGGAACAGCCCGCCGTTCAGGTATTTGATGGAGCCGAGCAGCTTCCTGGCCTCCGGGCTCCGCTCGTGTTCCGGTTTGGCGAAACCTTCAAAGAAGAGGGCTTTGAGGAAGACGGAGAAAAACGTGTCTTCGCCCGATGTCGCCTTGCTTGCGGCCAGCTTCTCGTGCAGGTAGTTCTGGTTGCCGCCATCCAGAAAGCCTTTTTTCTGGAGGAAGCAGATGAACATCAGGCGATTGAGGAGGACGGAAGCGTACCAGCGGCGCAAACGGTCATCCTGAACCCCGTCAATCAGATTGAGGAAATCAAGCCGTTCTTTATCAAAATCGCGGAAGAATTTCTTGGTAACCCGCTCGATATCCAGCGCCTTCTTCAGGCGGGTGGCAACCTCGGTCACCGGCAGCGTGCCGGTTGCATCCAGCTCCGAGATATCCACCACCATGGCGCCCAGCTTGCTGAGAAACAGATCACCCGGCTGGCCTTGCACATACAGGTGCTCACGGGGGAAGGTCTTGGTCCCTTCACGTTTTACCCAGTACCAGAGGCTTTGGGTGCGTTTCTGATCGATAAAAATGAGCAGGTTTTCGTGATGATGCTGGGATATCTCCTTGTGCAGAGCAGCGCGGGCCTTGGCATCGGGCATACTGCCATCTGTTGCTTGAATCTCAAAGACGACGACTCCGGAGAGCTGGGCAATCTGGAGCCGTTCATAGCTTACGCCGTCATGGGAGAAGTTAGCTGCCTGCTTGCCGGTTGGTTGCGACCACCCCAACTCTTCTATAAACAACGCCTTGAAATCAAAGCGCTGCAACAGGTCACGGGTTTTTTCTACATTGAGAACGGACATCAAACCCCTCCCGACCTCCCCTTGTCAGGGGAGGAGTTTTCAAGTCCCCCCCTGATAAGGGGGGCTAGGGGGGTTACAAGCCCCATGGAACAGATAATACGCGGTTCAAAGTTCTGCTCTTCTTCGTGGATGAGGCACAGCCGATCTTCTTCCCGCAGCGCCATGACCAGTTCGGCCAGTGATTGATCGGAAATGCCGCTACGCAACTGCCGATTGAGCGTATCGGTCGAAGTCTGGCGCAAGGGGTAACGGTAGATTTCATCAATTGTCTTGAGGAGCGCCGGAGAATCGAACAGCGTCCCCTTGACCTCTTCGGCATACCGCTTCAAGCGCTCATAGGTACGGAAGCGGGCACCGGACGGTCGACCGAGTTGGCCGCCGATGTTCTTCTCTTCGGCGACGATCTGCTCCACCCCCTTATGAACCAGCTCATGATGTTGTTCCTGACGCGGCAGCGCCGGGGTATCGGGTTCGCATTCCGCTGCCCGCAGAATGGCGTACTGGGATTCGGTGACGCTATTTCCCTGGCTGTCGATCCAGGCCAGGGAATCGTTCCCTTCGGCAGTGCGGAGATAGACAAGCACTCCTTCATGGCCCGTTTCAGTGGAACGGGTTGAGTAAACCACCGGCGGCAACTCAGGGATAACTTTCTGCAAACCGGGATCATTCTTGATGGCGTTTTTCCATATCTGCCAGGCATAGGACGCCAGATCGACCTCCGTATCCGCATCGCCATCGAGTATGCCGGATTTTTCGTGGTAGAGATCGATGACGGCCTGACCGTCGCCGTCACCCTCAAAGAATGCTTCGTCCGTACCGACCACTTCGGCGTTTTCCTGCAGCCGCTGCCGCACCCGTGCCCGCAGCCTGATGATCCGCTCCACGCCGTCGGCGGGAAGGAATGAATAGCAGAGAATCGTTTCCGCCTGCTGTCCGATACGATCGACACGGCCGGCCCGCTGGATCAGCCTGATGATTGCCCAGGGAAGATCATAATTAACGATGACGGAACTGTCCTGAAGGTTCTGCCCCTCGCTCAACACATCGGTTGCGATCAGGATACGCAACTCTTCGCCGCGGGCAACCTTGTCCCGCTTGTTGTTGCTTACGGGACTGAAGCGCCATGACAGAAGCGTCGGGTCGGCCGTGCCGCCGGTGGCGCCTGCCAATTGGGTTACCCCCAGGCCCTTCAGTTGTGTTTCCAGATAGCGAACGGTGTCGGCAAACTGGGTGAATATGAGCACCTTCTCGTCCGGATGCCGTTGGGTGAGAAGCTCCAGCAGGGCATTAAGCTTGGCGTCCCTGGCGGCATCCCACTCTCCGCACTTGTGCAGGACCAGCAAGAGGGCGGTTGCATCGCTGGCCAAGTCTTTGGCGAGTGATTTGACAAACAGGCTGGGACGCAGCCACTTGAAACGTTTTTTGTAATGGGTTGCGTATTCTCCATATATTTCAGCTGCCCGCTGCCGGAACTCTTCTTCTGTTCGGGGGCCGACGGGGCGCCGTATCGTACACTCCTCGCCGTTCTCCTCATCGAACAGGTCGCCGGTCGCGCAGGCATCATCGGCATCTTCATCATACATTGCCGTATCGAGAGAACCGGCATCGAGCGTACCGATGGGGAGCGGCTGACCGTGTTCAATGGCGTGGAGAAATACGAAATTTCTCAGAATATGCCGTTCGATGGATTGAATGAACGCCTGGCCGCTGCTTTCAAGACGCTTGAACAGGTTGGTGCGGCAGAATCCCATCAAACGCTTGCCGGCACGAGACAGATCCTGCAGCTGCTTTGCCTCGTGGGGAGCGGGCGGGTCGTGTGGCGATGCGGCAACATAGTTGCCCAGCCCATAGCGGGGCAGACAAAGAAGGTTTATGGTGTCAACCACATCCGGGGCAAAAAGGCGTGCGTACTGATCGGAGGTGTCCCTGTCATCAAGGGTGAACTTGACCGTGCATGGCTGACGGGCAGGAAAGTACGACCGGCTGCCATCTTCAAACGTAAGAAAGCGGCGACCAGATTCAGAGTCGGTATCGGCGTAGTTGTTCTGAATGAAACTTCTGGTGCGGCGCACCATGTAGAGGCGCATCAACTCGCGCCAGTCGTCGGTGAATTCACTCTTCTCAAAAGCGGCAAGAGACCGTATCGGGCATTGATGCCGCCGAACGAATTCATCCTGCCCCAGTTCCCGGATAAGGCGTTCCGGGCGGATGCCAAGATCTTTGTCTTCCGGCACGAAGAGCCGCAGCTGGTTGGAAAGGTCGAGGTAGGTCTTGTTGTACGGCGTGGCGGAGAGGAGGATGCACTTGCTTTCGTTCTCCTGGATGTATTCCTGAATGGCCCGATAGCGCTTCCCTTCGCGATTGCGCAGGTTATGGCTTTCATCTATCAGCACCAACCGGTAACGGCGCAAATTCGGCAGATCCCGGGTCGCCTGGCTGATGGAGAGGATCTTGGCCCGCATGCGGTACTGGTCCCGATAGTCCTCCCACATCGGCACGAGGTTCTTGGGGCAGATAATCAGCGTTTCCAGGCCATGATCATCTTCAAAGATCCGCACCAGCGCCGTCGCCATGAGGGTCTTGCCCAGGCCGACCACATCGCCGATAAGCACTCCTCCCCGTTTGTTCAGATGATGGGCGGCAATCTTCACTGCCGCCGCCTGGAATTCGAAAAGCTTCTTGCCGAAATCACGGGGAATGCGGAATTGAAGGAGGCCTTCACGGGCCTCATGGGCCAGGTGATAGGCCATTTTCAGGTAGATGTGGCAAGGAGGGATGGTTTCTTCTCTTGCCCAGCTCTCCTCGATGATCTGGACCAGTTCGTCGGAAATATCCAGACACCAGCGGTCTTTCCAGCGGTCCTCGAACCACTTTGCCAACTTCAGCGTGGCGTCATGGTCAAGAACGTCAATATTCAACTCCCCTTGACCTGAAAGTCCGGGGAAGGTGAGGTTGCTGCTGCCAAGATAGCCGATGATCGGATTGATGGGATCATGACGGAACAGGAGGTAAAGTTTTGCATGGAGAGAGTGGCGCAGAAAGAGTTTGAGCACAACTTTTTCTGCCTTGATTTGCGCTGCAAGGCGGCGCAATCCGGTCTCATCCTCGTTGGTCGGGACACCCTTGGTCAACTGTTCCCGAAAATCTTCTGCCAACTTCTTTTTGAGACGGAGAGCCGTTTGATTATCGATGCCAGTGTCCTGCTTAACCAGAGCAAACAGGTCTCGCAGTTCGTCCTGCGGCGGGCGCTGCATGCCGACAAGCAGACGGCAGCAGTTGCCTGCACCCCCATTCCACTTCTCAACATAGGAGTCGAGTTGCTTCCATCCTCTTAAATTGAAATAGCCGACGCAAAAATCCGCATGATCAGCAAGATTTAAGGTTTCCTGCAAGGCAGGCAGCAATTTTTTTTCAATATTGTCGAAGACCCGTGGCACAACCCCTCCGGTTCAAATTACTTGCCAACAAACAGCGCCGGACAATTGAAAACACAAAGCATCAATATGGGTGGAAAGACTAATTTGATACGTATGTATTCAGCGTAGCCCGCCGGGCCGCCTCAGCCCTTTTCGCCGACAATAATGTAGACCGGGTTGTAGGCCTCGAACATCTTGTATTCGGTCAGCGGCCGGGTGCGGGCGATGTTGACGGTGGTCACCTCGACCTGATAGCCGGCGTTCTCGAAAAACTCGGTGGCGGCGGTGAGGGTTTCGAGGGTGATGGCGTTGATGACGATGCGCCCTTCGGCGAGAAGCCGGGCGTCGACCGCTTCGAGGATGCGGAAGAGATTCCCCCCCGAGCCGCCGATGAAGACCCGGTCGGGATCGGGCAGATCCTCGAAACAGTCGGGGGCCTCGCCGGGGACGAGGGTGACGTGGCGGGTGTGGAACTTGTTGAGGTTCTGCTTGAGAAAGGCGAGGCACTGGTCGTTGCGCTCCATGGCGAAGATGCGGCCGTTGGGGAGCAGATGGTCGGCCTCGATGCTCACCGAACCGCTGCCGGCGCCCACGTCCCACAGGCACATATCGTGACGCAGTTTGAGTTTGGCCAGGGTCACGACCCGGATCTCTTCCCGGGTGATGTGCTTCTTGATGCTGGCGAATTCCTCGTCGGGAATGCCCAGGGTCGGCACGTACTCCTCCCCCTCCCCTTCGTATTCCTTGATGAGGATCAGCACGTTGAGGGGGGAGGCGGAAACCCGCAACAGTTCGGGCAGGGAGAGATTGCGGATGCGTTCGTCGGCGCCGCCGAGATTTTCGCAGAGCCAGGCGGTGTAGCCGTCGCGGCCGCGTTCGATGAGTTCGGCGGCGATCGCCGCCGGGGTGTTGACTTCATCGGTGAGAACGGCGGCCTTGTCGTTGGCGACGATGCGATCCACCGCCCCCTTGAGCCCCCGGCCCTGGGCCGAAACAAAGACCGCGTCGTCCCAGGGCTCCTTGATCTTGGCGAAGGCGTACTGGACCGAGCTGACGTTGGGAACGAACTCCAGTTCGTCGCGGTTGAGATTGCGCAGCAGGATGCGGCCGATGCCAAAGAAAAGGGGGTCGCCGGAAGAGAGGACCACCGCCGGTCCCTTGCGGGCGTTGAGCCGCTCCACCAGGTGCGAGAGATTGCTGTCGATCTCCAGCTTTTCCCCGGCGAAATCGGGGAAAAGGCGCAGATGCCGCTCGCCGCCGCAAAGCAGGGAGACCTGGGAAATCAGTTCCAGAGCCCGGCGGCTGAAACCCTCGTGCCCTTCAACCCCGGCGCCGATGACGTAAATCTTGTTCATACTATCCCGCTCCTCTCCAAAATCAGGGGGCTCTCTGCCGGTATGTGCGAATCCCTTTCGCCATCTCTCCTCGGCGGCGGGGAAGACCGTTCCTTTTCAAAGATTTTTCAGGAATCCAGGCACACTCTAGCGTTTTCGCCGAACCTTCGTCAAGACCGGCGGCAGGCTCTTTCAAAGGCTCCAGCCGGCCGCCTGCAACGTCGCGTCGATGCGTTCGCGCACGATCTCGGCCAGCTTGGGATGGACGCCCAGCGGCTCCCCGAGAATCATCTTCAGCCCGGGATGACGCTTGCGCGTCTGCTCGATCTGCGCCGGGAGATCCTTGAGCACATGGGCCCCGGCGTAGAGGAAATAAGGATAGAGCAGAATCCGCGCCGCCCCTTGGGCGACACAGCGGTCGATTCCCTGCTCGATACCGGGAGCATGGGGCGGAAGGAAAGCGACCTCAATGAGCCCGGCACCCGTTTCGGCCCGGACCATAGCGGCAACGGCATGGAGGGCTTCGTTGGCCCCGGCGGCCCGGGAACCGTGCCCCAGCAGCAGGATGGCGGTCTTCATGAGAAGCTCTTTTTCAGGACGATTTGAAGAGGATTGCGAACGCCTTGCCGCCTGAAAGCGGCCTCCGGGCACCTCACCAAGAGCCGCAAGCGGCTTCAACTATCCGTTGAGCAGCTTCACCACGGCGCTGCCGTCGGGGGAGTAGTCGATGATATTGTGGCAGCCGTAGTTCTGTTCGATATGGAAGAGCCGGTCGAGAGGGGCGCCGATGGCGTCGAGAAGGATGACCCGGTTGACCCCGCCGTGCCCCACCACCAGCACCTCTTCCCCGGGATGCCGAGCGAGGATGCGGCGCAGGGCCGGGCGCAGTCGCGCCGCGAGATCGAGCAGGGTTTCCCCGCCCGGCACCCGGTAGTGGACGATGTCGGCGAGGCGCGCCTGCCACTGCCGCGGATAGCGCGCCTGCAGCTCCTTCCAGGTCAGCCCTTCCCATTCGCCGATATGCAGCTCGCGCAGCTCGGCGGTCGCCGTCGGGGTCAGACCGTGGGGGGCGGCGAGCAGCTGCGCCCCTTGCAGGCAGCGGCCCAGATCGCTGCTGTAGACGGCGCGCAGCGGGCAGCCGGCCAGACGGGGCAGGAGCGCCCGGTACTGGGCCAGCCCTTCGGCGGTGAGGGGGACATCGCCCTGGCCGTTGTAGCGTTTGTCCTCGAAACCTTCGACCTGGCCGTGGCGGATGAGATGGATGCGGGTAGGCGCGCTGGTCATGCCGTTCGTCACGCGTGCCGGAGCAGATGAATCAGCAGCAGGGCGAAGATCTCCATGACTTCGTTCCCCGCCCCGAGAACATCGCCGGTAACGCCCCCCAGCCGGTGCTGAAAATAGCGCAGCAACAGCACTCCGGCCAGGCCGAAAACGAGCAGCACCGCCAGCCCCTGCAGCGCGAAGAGAACCAGGGTCGCAATGGCGAAGGTCGCCGAAGCGATAAAAAACTCGCGTTTGCCGACATAGTCGACAAACTCCCCGCCGGCCCTGGTGCCGGAACGGATGCAGTTGTTGAACGCGGCGAGCAGCACCTGAGTCCAGCGCCCGGCCATGGGCATAAAGATCAAGACCTGGGTTTTGAGCTCCACCGGCACGTTATGCAGGATCACATACTTGAGCAGCAGCACCATGACCAGGCTGATCACGCCGAACGCGCCAACCCGGCTTTCCTTCATGATGCGCAAAACCCCCTCGCGGTCCTTGCCCCGGGACAGACCGTCACAGAGGTCGGCGATGCCGTCGAGATGGATCGCGCCGGTGATGGCGATCATTGTCAGGACCAGCAGGCTGTCGACCACCGCCCGGGGGATGAGGGGGGTCAGGGCCTGATCCATGGCCACCAGCCCCAGCCCCATGAGCAACCCGATGGCGGGCCAGAAGGCCATGCCGCGCCCGAGGCGTTCCGGATCGCCGGAGAGCTCGTCGGCCACCGGAAAAACGGTCAGAAAACCGCCGGCGATGCGAAATTCTTCCCAGAGTCGTTTCATTCGTCACTCCCTTCGGCCGCTGCGCGGCGGCAAAGGCATGGGTTCTGCGTGGGGTCACTCGCCGCCGGGCTTAGTTCTCCGAAAACCCGTCTTCGTCCGTTTTCCGGCCGGGAAGTTTCAGGGCGTCCTCGATCCGCTCCCAGATATCCTCCCGCCCCTCTTTGCTCAGGGCGGAAAAGAAGCTGAAGGCCTCCAGCGGCAGCCCGGTGGCTTCGAGGATCGGCTTGACCTGGGCGGCGCGCCGGTTGCGGCTGATCTTGTCGATCTTGGTGATGACCGGGATGGTCGGCACCTCGAATTCTTCGAGCCAGTCGAGCAGATCGAGGTCCTCTTCCCGGGGAACGCGGCGGATGTCAAAGAGGACGACCACTCCTTTGAGCTGCTCTCGCCGCTCCAGGTAGGTGCGGACCATCGGCCCCCAGTCCTTTTTCACCGCCAGGGGCACCTTGGCGAAACCGTAACCCGGGAGATCGACCAGGGAGAATTCGCCGTTGATGTCGAAAAAGTTGAGCAACTGAGTGCGCCCCGGGGTCGAGGAAGTCCGCACCAGGCCGCGCCGATTGACAAGGGTGTTGATCAGGGTACTCTTACCGACGTTGCTGCGTCCGGCGAAAGCCACCTCGGGCAGTGACGCTTCGGGATAGTTGCCGGGACGGGTGGCGCTCTTGATAAAAGCGGTGGAACGGATAATCACGAAAAACCTCTTCGGCAAAGGCTGAAAGGCGGGTAAAACCCATGGGGCGCGGGCACTTTAGCACAGGCGGCGGGAAAAAAGATAGCCCGACCTCCCAAAGCGGCCGCCGGGATGATTAAATCGCCATCAAAGAGCTTGAATCGCACCCCTTACCCGTAAAAACCATTGATTTTTTCTTTTAAAGCTGTTACCAAGTAGGCTGGTTTTGCGCCCCGCACCCACAGGGGCAAGCCAGCGAGCGGATGCCGATTTCATCTTCTTCTATATATAAATCCACTTCCAAGGAGACCTCTGCAATGAACGTCCGCATGCGGATCAGCCTTATCGCCATCCCGATCCTGTTTTTCGTACTTCAGGCAGGCCTTGTTTTCGGTGGGGAATCCCGGCCCGGCAAGTTTGTCACCATCGACGGCCAGGAAATCACGTTCTTCCAGATTGAAGGGCGCCCGGTCATCAAAGGCTGGCTGAGCGGCACCGCCATCGATATCCCCTTGGATACGGTTTCGCAAATCGTCTTCTTCGACAGCCCCGACATCAACTACAGCATGTTCGGCAACGATATCAGCTCGGGCAATATCGAAGTCACCCGCAAGGCGGACGGCAAGAAGTTCATGATCCAGGACGCCTTCCTCCCCTCGGACTGCGATTGCACCTACGTCACCTACACCTACCGCAATCCCTTTACCGAAGAGATCAACCAGGGCAACACCGCCATCGACGGCCTGCGCAAGATCATCTTCGAAGACGGCATGAAGTAGGCCCCTTCGCACCTTCGTGAAGATCCCGACGGGACCCGGCAACGGGTCCCGTTTTTTATTCGCCGCCGTGCCCCACCCCGCCCCTGGACATTCCCGGAATTTCTGCTATAAAATCAAAAAATGACCAAACGGGTCATTTATCTCAAGCCCAAGGAGACCGCCATGCTCAGCCCGAAACTTCAGGACGCCCTCAACGAGCAGATGAAGAACGAGTTTTTCTCCGCCTACCTGTACATGGCCATCGCCGGCTACTTCCAGTCCGAGGATCTCCCCGGCATCGCCTCCTGGATGCGGGTGCAGGCGCTGGAAGAGATGACCCACGGCGAGAAATTCTGCAATTTCATCGCCGACGCCGCCGGACGCACCGACTTCCGGGGCTTCGAGGCGCCGAAGAACAACTACGAATCCCCTCTCGACGCCTTCCGGTACAGCCTCAAGCACGAGAATTTCGTCACCGACCGTATCAACAAGCTTATGGATCTGGCCAAGGAGGAGAGCAATCACGCGGCGCAGATTTTCCTGCAGTGGTTCGTCACCGAGCAAGTGGAGGAAGAGGCCAACTTCTCCCTCATCGTGCGTAAACTCGAACGCATCGGCAACGACGGCAACGGCCTGTTGCGCCTCGACGAAGAACTCGCGCAGCGGGTCTTCGTCCCGCCAACCACAGGGGCCTGACGGCCCCATCCCTCCACAAACGCCAAGGGCGAACCGAAAGGTTCGCCCTTGTTTTTTATCGTCTTCGCAACCGGATCATTCCTGGCGGGAGGGCTCGATCGCCGTGCAGATTCCCCGCCGCAAGAGGATACCGGCTTCCTCGGGGGGGAGGGGCTTGCTGAAGAGATAGCCTTGAATTTCGTCGCAATGGCGGTCCTGCAGAAAGGCCAGCTGGCCGGCCGTTTCCACCCCTTCGGCGATGACCTTGAGGTTGAGGCTGTTGCCCATGGAGATGATCGCCGAGGCGATGGCGGCGTCGGTGGAGTTGTTCTCCACGTCGCGCACGAAGGATTTGTCGATTTTCAGGGTATTCACGGAAAAGCGTTTGAGATGCGCCAGGGAAGAATAGCCGGTGCCGAAATCGTCGATGGAGATGTGGATTCCCAGATCGCGCAGCTGATTGAGAATCGACACGGCAAAATCGGGATTCTGCATGATCACCGTCTCGGTCACCTCGAACTCCAGCAACTCCCCGGGCAAACTGACCTGATCGAGAATCCGTTGGACCGAAGCGACGAAATCGCGGTATTGCAGCTGATAGCCGGAAAGGTTCACCGCCACCCGTACCGCCGCGATCCCCTCCTGCTGCCAGAGCCGCAGCTGTTCGCAGGCCCGGCGCATGACCCATTCTCCCAGGGGGATAATGATCCCGGTTTCCTCGGCGATGGGGATGAAGTCCCCCGGCGCGACCAGCCCCAGCTCGGGATGCTCCCAGCGCACCAGGGCTTCCATGGCGACGACACGACCAGTGAAGGCTTCGACCTTGGGCTGGTAGTGCAGGCGGAACTCCTCCCGGTCGAGGGCGCGGCGCAGGCCGTTGGTCAGAATCAGGCGCCGGTCGGCGTTGAGATCCATGGCCCCGTCGTAAACCTTGTAGTTGTTGCGCCCCTGGGCCTTGGCGCAGTACATGGCGATATCCGCCTTCTTGATCAGTCCGGCGGGATCGTCGCTGTGCTGGGGGAAGAGGCTGATGCCGATACTGGTGGTGATGAAGAGCTCGTGCCCTTCCACCTGCAGCGGCTGGGCCAGCCGTTTGAGGATCTTGTCGGCCACCTGCTCGGCTTCTTCCAGGGAGTTGAGACTGCCGAGGATGACGGTGAATTCGTCCCCGCCCAGACGGGCGACCGTATCGACCTCGCGCACGCAGAGCCGCAAACGGTCGGCGATCTCCTGCAGCAGGATATCCCCCACCGAATGGCCGAGAGTGTCGTTAATGATCTTGAAGCGGTCGAGATCGAGAAAGAGTACCGCCACCAGCTTCTTCGCCCGCCGCGCCAAGGCGTTGGACTGTTGCAGCCGGTCGATGAAAAAGAGCCGGTTGGGCAAGCTGGTAAGCATGTCGTGGTGGGCCATGTGATAGAGCTGTTCCTGGGCCTTCTTGCGCGATGTCACATCGCGGCAGATGGCCCAGATGGCCCCTTGGGAATCCTCTTGCCGGCTGAAGGTTACATTCCCCTCCACCTCGATCACGCGCCCCCCCTTGGCCGAGAAGCGCCCTTCGAGATAGCGGCTTTCCTGGGAATCGAAAACCCGTTGCAGCTCGGTCAGACACTTGGGCCGGTCATCCTCGGCCAGAATTTCCTGCACCCGCAGCTCCGGTTCGGCTTCCGGACGGTAACCCAGGGTTTCCCGCCAGGCCCGGTTGGCATAGAGAAACCGGCCTGAGGCATCGGCGCTGAAAATGAGATCGTTGGCCGAATCGAGAAAATCGCGCAGGCGCTCACCGCTTTCGCGCACCGCCTGGTTCTCGCGGCGCAGCACCGCCATGAGGTAGGCGCCGATCGCCGCCGCCGCCGCGTTGAGCAGGCTGACCCAGCACCACATGAGTACGAGATAGAGCCCGTCGTTGTGCAGGGTATCCTCGACAAAGGGCATGTCGATATGGGGGATGATCCCGACATAAGTAGCGAGCAGCAGACAGCCGTAAAGGCCGCCGCCGAGAGCCCCGAGCCGCCAGACGGTCTGGCGTTTCTCCACCAGCACCGCCGCTTCGAGGGTGACCAGCAGATAGACCGGCCAGAACCAGCTGGCGCCGCCGCCGCTGAAATAAACCAGCACCGTGACAAAACAGAGATCGAGGATGATCTGCAACGGCGCTACCGAGCCGACAAGGCGGGTGTGGCGGAAGATCCTCGGAAAGACGGCGTTGTAAAAGACGATGGCGGCCGACGAAAGGACGAGAATGGCGATCTGCGTGCCGTTGAGAAAAAAACCGTATTCGCTGAAGGAATAGAGAACCCCGGCGCACAGCCCGTAAATCCCCACCAGCGCCAAAAAAAGCCAGCGGGCCTTGGCCGCCAGCCGTAACCGCCCCAACGGGTCGGCGAAAATCTGGGAGTAACGAGGCAATCCCCAATCGCTGACCTTGGCTTCGGTGTTTGCGTTTGTCTTCCCTGCATCCTGCGGCATCCCAACATCCCCGAAAATGAATTTGTCCTAACTATGCTCGCCGCCACGCGACCCGTCAAGGGCGGAACCGCCCCAAGCCGATGGCCCATTCAGTGAGTGCATTTATCAGGCCAAATTTTTAGTTCATTAAAAACCCGGAAAGCGCACGGGCAAATACCTGAAAAAAGGCCCGAGCACAAGCCCGGGCCTTAGGTAGAACGATACGGCGTCCCTGGCGATTGCGGACGTCCGGGCAAATGACTTGAATCAGCGGGTCAAATGCCGGTATTTGATGCGGTGCGGCTGGTCGGCGGCGGCGCCGAGGCGCTTTTTGCGGTCCGCCTCGTATTCGGAATAGTTGCCTTCGAACCAGACCGCCTTGCTCTCCCCCTCGAAGGCGAGGATGTGGGTCGCCAGGCGGTCGAGAAACCAGCGGTCATGGCTGATGACCACGGCGCAGCCGCCGAAATTTTCCAGCGCCTCTTCCAGCGCCCGCATGGTGTTGACGTCGAGGTCGTTGGTCGGCTCGTCGAGCAGGAGCACGTTGGCCCCCTCTTTCAGCATCTTGGCCAGATGCACCCGGTTGCGCTGACCGCCGGAGAGGGTGCCGACCTTCTTCTGCTGCTCGGTGCCGGAAAAGTTGAAACGGGAGACGTAGGCGCGGGAATTGACCAGCTGCTTGCCGAGCTGGAGCTGTTCCTGTCCGCCGGTGATCTCTTCCCAGATGGATTTTTCCGAATCGAGGGCGCGGCTCTGGTCGACATAGGCCAGCTGCACGGTGTCGCCGACCCGGATGGTGCCGGCATCGGGCTGTTCCTGGCCGCAGATCATCCTGAACAGGGTCGACTTGCCGGCGCCGTTGGGACCGATGACGCCGACGATGCCCCCCGGCGGCAGCCGGAAGTTCAGCCCTTCGACCAGCAGGCGGTCGCCATAGGCCTTGCTCACATCCGTTGCCTCGATGACCACATCGCCCAGACGCGGTCCCGGCGGAATATAGAGTTCGAGATCCTTTTCGCGCTTCTCCGCCTCCTGGCCAAGGAGCTTCTCATAGGCGGTGATGCGCGCCTGGCTCTTGGCATGGCGCCCCTTGGGGGACATGCGGATCCACTCCAGCTCCCGCTCCAGGGTCTTCTGCCGGTTCGACTCGGATCGCTCTTCACGGCGCAGACGCTCTTCCTTCTGCTCCAGCCAGGAAGAGTAATTCCCCTTCCAGGGAATGCCCTCGCCGCGATCCAGTTCGAGAATCCAGCCCGCGACGTTGTCGAGGAAGTAACGGTCGTGGGTGACGGCGATGATCGTCCCGGCGTAGCGTTGCAGATGATGTTCGAGCCAGGCGACGCTTTCGGCATCGAGATGGTTGGTCGGCTCGTCGAGAAGCAGGATGTCCGGCTTCTGCAGCAGCAACCGGCAGAGAGCAACCCGGCGTTTCTCGCCGCCGGACAAAATTTTGACCGGGGTGTCGGCGGGGGGACAGCGCAGGGCGTCCATGGCCATCTCCAGACGGCTGTCGAGATCCCAGGCATCGAGATTGTCGAGGCGCTCCTGCACCACCCCCTGACGCTCGATGAGCTTGTTCATGGCGTCGTCGTCCATCGGTTCGGCGAACCTGAGGTTGATCTCCTCGAACTCCTTGAGCAGATCGACGGTCTCCTGCACCCCTTCCTCGACCACCTCCCGCACCGTGCGCTCCTCGTTCACCAAGGGTTCCTGCTCCAGATAGCCGACGGTATAGCCGGGGGAGAGGATGGTCTCGCCGCTGAACTCCTTGTCGACGCCGGCGAGGATGCGCAGCAGCGAACTCTTGCCCGATCCGTTCAGGCCGAGGACGCCGATTTTAGCCCCGTAAAAATAGGAAAGTGAAATATCCTTGAGAACCGGTTTCTTGTCATAAAACTTGCTGACCCGGATCATCGAATAGATGACCTTGTTGCCTTCGTTGCTCATGAAGCGAAAACCTCCCTGTCGTATGGATTAAGATTGCGCGGTCGCTCTTCCAAAGGGTTGAATCTTAGTCTTTTTCGCCGTCGACTTCCACCCTTAAATCGGCATTAGCAGAGGTTTGCGGGCGTGCGGATGCCGGCAAGAACCGCCGGCAAAGGGGCTCTTTGCGCCATTCCCAACATGTACTTACAGGAATTGGGTCTTTTTGAGACCTGAATAGAACGAATCTTCCGCAAGCCCGTGACGCAGCCAGCGGTCAGGGCGTTTGCCAGTTTGGGCCGCCGCTGTAATCAAGCGCGGGAGTATTCGAGCAAGATCAAATCGGCGATTGAAACGATACCGATACTCGCCGAGGTAACGGTGAGCGTATTTTTCGCAAGTGTATCGATTGCAAGGCCTGCACCGTCGCCCGCAAGGCGGAAAACCACGTCCCCCTGGGCCGGGAAAACTGCCGCAACTGGGTGATGGAAGAAGCCCTGCGCGGCCGCTATCCCAACCTCGGCCAGGAGTTCACTCCGGGGCAGTGCATGCACTGCGCGAACACCCCCTGCAAGCGGGTCTGCCCGACCAAGGCGACGGGAGTCAACGCCGACGGCATCGTCACCGTCGAGAACAAGAAGTGCATCGGCTGCAAGTACTGCATGACCGCCTGCCCCTGCGGTCTGCTGGAAGCCCGTCATTTCTGGTACGGCTCGCACATGCCGATCTGCTTCATCGTCTCGGCCCTGGCCTCGGGCGCGGCTTTGACCGTCCTCATCGTCTACTTCAACCACAAGGCGCGGGGCATCGAAATGCCTCCCGTTTATCAGGAATTCATGTACGCCATGGGCAAGCTCCAGGCCCTCTTTCTCGGCATCCTGCTCTTCTTCGTCATCTGGAAGATCATTCCCGGCCTCTACGGTCAGCCGCCGGAGAAATACGAAACGACCATGGCCTGGATCACCGGCCCCCTCGCCTTCAACTTCTGGTTCTTCGAACTGGGCCTGGGCATTCTCATCCCGCTGATTATCGTCGCCAATCGCCGCACCCGCACCGTCTTCGGAGTGATGATCGCGGGGCTGCTTTCGACCATCGGCATCTTCTTCATGCGCTACGACCTGGTCATCGCCGGGCAGATGGTCTCCATGCGCCCCGAGGCGGTGGAAGGGGGGGGCACGGACTGCTCCACTACTTCCCCTCCCTCACCGAAATCGGCATCGTCGTCGGCGCCATCTGCTTCCGCCGCTTCCTCTATTCCCTGGCGGAGCGCGTCTTCGACCTGGAAGGCGGCCATCGCCACTGATTTCACACAGGTTTTACCGGGGACCCTGCTCCCCTCCTCCGTGGGCCGGCGCAAGCCGGCCTTTTTTTTCGCCGAATCCTGAGGATTCAGCAAAAATTTGCGGCCCCTTGCGCTCTCCCCTATACTTGGCGCCATCATGACGACCGGTGAGCAGCGAAAAGAGATGGAACGTCCCCCCTTCCCCGATGTCACCGGCGTAATCCTCGCCGGCGGCCGCAGTCGGCGCATGGGCCGGGACAAGGCGACCCTGGAGATCGGCGGAAGGTCGTTGATCGCGGGGATCGCCGAGCTCTTTGGGCGGCTCTTTTCCAAAACGCTGATCGCCGGGGAGCGTCCGGACCTGGTCCGCCCGAACCTCCCGGCCTACGCCGACACCTATCCCGGCAGCGCCCTGGGCGGGTTGCACACCGGACTGATGCACGCCGAGACGCCTTACATCTTCGTCGCCGCCTGCGACATGCCCTTTGTCGACGAGGGGCTGATTCGCGCCCTGCTCGAGCGGCGCGAAGGCTACGACGTCATCCTCCCCGGCACCCCGGAAGGGCTGGAGCCGCTGATCGCCTGCTACGGGCAAGGCTTCCTGCCGGTCATCAGCCGCCAATTGCAGGGCGGCAACTTCCGCATTCTCGACATCTACCCCGAGTTGCGGATGCGCATTGCCGGTCCGGAGGAGTTGCCCGTCAACTGGCGCACGGCCCTGACCAACATCAACACCCCGGCCGATCTGGCCAATGCCGTCCGCGACACCTGACTTACGCGCTCAGCACGAAAGACTCTAAAACGATGCTCGATTACGACCAAGCCCTCGGGATTCTTCTGGAAACCGTCCAGCCCCTGCCCCCCACGGAAGTCCCCTTGGCCGATGCCCTGGGCCGGGTGGCGGCCGCGCCGGTGCAGGCCCGCTGGGATCTGCCGCCGGCGGACAACTCGGCGATGGACGGCTATGCCTTTGCTTTTGCCGGACAGAAAGCGGGGGAGCGGCTGCGCGTCAGCGGTTTTCTTCCGGCCGGCGCGGTCTCTGAAGCGGCCCTGGGCGCCGGTGACGCGATTCGCATCATGACCGGCGCCCCCCTGCCGCAAGGCTGCGACACGGTGGTGCCCATCGAAGAGGCGGAAAACGCGGGGGATGAAATTCAGCTGCGAAAAACCCCGGAACCGGGAGCGCATGTCCGCCTGCGGGG
The DNA here is from genome assembly GCA_034002365.1 of Trichloromonas sp. Taxonomy (GTDB): domain Bacteria; phylum Desulfobacterota; class Desulfuromonadia; order Desulfuromonadales; family Trichloromonadaceae; genus Trichloromonas. Next base: position 6,937 of record JAVFAR010000002.1, on the reverse strand, counting down.
AGAGGAATTCCGCGCGGGGGAGATGCTGCTTGCGCCCGGCACGGCGATTCATTCGGGGGAAATCGGTCTGCTTGCCGCCGCCGGCGTCCTGCGGATTTCGGTGCATCCCGCCCCCAGGGTGGCGCTCCTTTCCACCGGCGACGAACTGGTGGAACTGGGCGAGACGCCGGGGCCGGGGCAAATCGTCAACTCCAACTTCCATCTGCTTGCCGCCCGTCTGCGCGAGGAAGGCTGCGCCGTCATCCCCCTGGGCCTCGCCCGGGACCGGGCCGGGGAGCTGGATGAAAAGATCGCCCGGGGGCTGGCCGCAGCCGACCTGCTCATCACCACCGGCGGAGTCTCGGTGGGGGATCGCGACCTGGTGCAGGAGACGTTGCGCCGTCATGATTTCCGCCTCGGCTTCTGGAAGGTCGCCATCAAACCGGGCAAGCCGGTCCTCTTCGGCACCGCCCGGGACGTGCCGGTGCTGGGTCTGCCGGGCAATCCGGCGGCCTCGGCGGCAACCTTCGAACTCTTCGCCCGGGTCGCCCTGCGCCGTCTCGGCGGCCGCGGCGACCCCCTGCCGCCGCGCCTGCGCGCCGTGCTCACCGCCCCGGTCAAGGAGGGCGGCAAACGCCAGGCCTTTCTCTGGGGAACCCTGACGGAAGCGGCGGGGCGTTACGCCTTCAGCCCCTCGTCGCGCCAGGACTCGGGACAGACGCGCAGCCTGCAAGGAAGCCGCGCCCTGCTGCCGGTCCCTGTCGGCGCGCCCGACCTCGCCCCCGGGGAGGAGGTGGAAGTGCTCCTCCTGCGCCTGCCGCCGGGGCGCGCTACCCCCTGATTTTCCTTCGACAATGACGGCATCCCGGTGTATCTTTTCCCCATCCACGAAACAAAGGAGACCAGGCCATGTTCGGATTAGGCACACAAGAACTGATCATCATCCTCATCCTCGTCCTGATTATTTTCGGCGCCGGCAAGCTGCCCCAGGTCGGCGGCGCTCTGGGCAAAGGCCTGCGCAACTTCAAGCAGGGGATCAAGGATGACGAAACCGACGAGAAGAAAAAGGAAATCGAAGAGAAGAAGGACGAATAAACCTGTTTTGTCCCGAAGCGGTAAAGACGCGAAAAGCCCGCCTCCGATCCACGGAAGCGGGCTTTTCTTGTTATGAAGCAACCCCGGGAATTTAGCCCTGGGCGCCGGCCCCCTGAATGGGGGTGATGGTGATTTCGACCCGGCGGTTCAGCTGCCGTCCGCCTTCGCTGTTGTTATCGGCGATGGGCTTGGTCTCGCCGAAACCGATGGTGTTCATGCGCCTGCCGTCGACCCCCTGGGCAACCAGGGTGTTCTTCACCGACAGGGCACGCTGTTCGGAAAGGCGCTGATTCATGTCTTCGGCGCCGCTGCTGTCGGTATGGCCGGCGATGAGGATGGTGGTCTGCGGATACTGGTTGAGCACCTGCGCGACCCGGTTGAGTTCGGTCATGCCGCCCGGTTTGATCGCCGAGGAGCCGACGTCGAAGAGCACGTCCGACTTGAAGGTGACGGCGATGGTTTCGGCCTGGCGTTGCACACTGGCGCTTTCGGTGTAGGCCAGCTGCTGGCGCATGGCCGCTTCCTGGTTGTCCATGTAGCGGCCGATGGAGCCGCCGGCGACACCGCCGACCAGCGCACCGATACCGGCACCGAGCAGGGTCGCCTCGGTATTGCCGCCGATCGCCTGGCCGAGACCGGCGCCCGCCGCGGCGCCGACGCCGGTGCCGATGAGGGCGCCCTTGCCGGTTTTGGTCTGGGGCGCGGCGCAGCCCGCCGCTGCCAGGGTTGAAGCTAAAAGCAAAACTATCAATTTTTTCATCGTAATCTCCCGTCTTTGGGTTCGGATTAATCCGCCGCCGGAATAGCGGCAGAAGGAATAATACCCTCCGATGGTACGAATTGCAACCTTACCCCTCTCCAAACCGATTTCGCCCTCTTGCGCCGCCGGGCCTTATAAGTTGAAAAATCGGCGGTTTCCGTGGTATCGTCCGGCCCTGTTTCAGCCATCTTAAGAAACCGAGGTCATCCCATGAAAATCACCCGCCTTGAGGTCGAGCAGGTCGCCCGCCTCTCCCGGCTGGCCCTGGAAGAGCCCGAACTGGAAGCCCTTACCGGCCAGCTGGACGCCATTCTCGGCTATGTCGACCAGCTCAACGAACTGAACACCGACGGCATCCTGCCCACGGCCCACGCCGTTCCCATGGAAAACGCCTTCCGTCCCGACCAGACCGCGCCCCCCCTCGGCACTGAAAAAGCGCTGAGCAACGCGCCGGATGCCGGCAACGGCTGTTTCCGGGTGCCCAAGGTCATCGAATAAGTTGTTCGTAAGGAGTGAGGCGTCAGGGGTAAAACCTCTAGCCGGGCGCCCGCAATCACTATCGGTGCTTCAACAAAAAGCATCACGTTGGATGGCTAAGCAAAAAGCGCCAAATGCAAGGCGCGCCATGGTCGAGCAATGAGGCGTACTTACGTACGTCGAAGCCGCGAGACGATGGCAGCAACGCAGCAGTTGGTGAGTTTTTGCGACGCCATCATTATTGGAGTAAACCCGCATGGAACTCACGGATCTTACTATCCACGGCCTGCATCAGCGGCTGCTCAGGCGCGAGATCACCTCGCTGGAGCTGACCGAGGCCTTTCTCGCCCGCATCGAAGCCAGCAACCCGCAACTCAACACCTTCATCACCGTCACCGGCGACAGCGCCCGGCAAGCGGCTGCGGCGGCCGACAAGCTGCTGTCCAGCGAGTGCGGCGAGCGCAAGTTCGGTCCCCTGACCGGCATCCCCCTGGCGCTCAAGGACATCTTCGTCACCGAAGGAGTGCGCACCACCTGCGCCTCGAAAATCCTCGACAACTTCATCCCCCCCTATGACGGCACCGCCGTGCGCAAGCTCAAGGAGCGGGGGGCGGTGATCCTCGGCAAGCTGAACATGGACGAGTTCGCCATGGGCAGCTCCAACGAGACCAGCGCCTTCGGGCCGGTGCGCAACCCCTGGAACCTCGACTGCGTCGCCGGCGGCTCCTCCGGCGGCAGCGCGGCATCGGTGGCGGCCCTGCAGACGGTGGCGGCGCTGGGCACCGACACCGGCGGTTCGATCCGCCAGCCCGCCTCCCACTGCGGCGTGGTCGGTCTCAAACCGACCTACGGCCGGGTTTCCCGCTACGGCGTCATCGCCTACGCCTCTTCCCTCGACCAGGTCGGCCCCATCACCCGCGACGTGGAGGACTGCGCCATCCTGCTCGGCGCCATCGCCGGCCACGACCGCGCCGACTCGACCTCGGTCAACCGGGCGGTGCCCGATTACCGGAAGAACCTCCGGCAGGGAATCAAGGGCCTGAAAATCGGCCTGCCCAAGGAATATTTCATCGACGGCCTCGACCCCGAGGTGCGCCGGGCGACGGACGAAGCGATCCGCGTCTGCCGCGAGCTGGGGGCGGAATTCGTCGAGGTCTCGCTGCCGCACACGGCTTATGCCGTGGCCTGCTACTATCTCGTCGCCACCGCCGAGGCCTCGAGCAACCTCTCCCGCTACGACGGCGTGCGCTACGGCCTGCGCGTCGACCAGGGCCGGGGGCTCATCGACATGTACATGAAGAGCCGCGCCGCCGGTTTCGGCGCCGAAGTCAAGCGGCGCATCATGCTCGGCACCTACGCCCTCTCCTCGGGCTACTACGACGCCTACTATCTCAAGGCGCAGAAGGTGCGCACCCTGATCCGCCAGGACTTCCTCGACGCTTTCAATCAGGTCGACGTGCTCCTCACCCCGGTGGCGCCGACCCCGGCGTTCAAGCTCGGCGAGAAGACCGCCGACCCCTTGCGGATGTACCTGTCGGACATCTTCACCATTCCGGTCAACCTGGCCGGCACCTGCGCCCTGAGCCTCCCCTGCGGCCTTTCCCCGGCGGGACTGCCCATCGGCCTGCAGCTGATCGGGCGGCCCTTCGGCGAGGAAACCATTTTGCAGGCGGCCCACGCCTACGAGCAGGCGACGGACTGGCATAAAAAAGCGCCCAACATCTGAGAGGCGGCAGGGGCGCTGCTCGCGGTGCCCCTGCCGCGATAAATTCAACGGGGATTCACCATGAAATCCAAATATGAAGTCGTCATCGGACTGGAAGTCCACGTCCAGCTGACCACCAAGACCAAGATCTTCTGCGGCTGTCCGACCGAATTCGGGCAGGCGCCCAACTCCCAGACCTGTCCGGTCTGCCTGGGTCTGCCCGGCGCGCTGCCGGTGCTCAACAAGCAGGTGGTGGAATACGCCATCCGCGCCGGTCTGGCCACCCATTGCACCATCGCCCCCCGCTCGGTCATGGCGCGCAAGAACTACTTCTATCCCGACCTGCCCAAGGGCTACCAGATCAGCCAGTTCGAGCTGCCGATCTGCGAGCACGGCCACCTGGAGATCGAAACCGAGGAAGGCGGGCGCAAGACCATCGGCATCACCCGCATCCACATGGAAGAAGACGCCGGCAAGCTCATCCACGGCGACACCCCGGAAACTTCCGGCGCCTCCTTCGTCGACCTCAACCGCGCCTGCACGCCGCTGCTGGAAATCGTCTCCGAGCCGGACATGCGCTCCTCCGACGAGGCCATCGCCTACCTGAAGAAGCTGCATCAGATCGTGGTCTACCTCGGCGTCTGCGACGGCAACCTCGAACAGGGCTCCTTCCGCTGCGACGCCAACGTCTCGATCCGTCCCTGGGGGCAGAAGGAACTCGGCACCCGCGCCGAGCTGAAGAACATCAACTCCTTCCGCTTCATCAAGCAGGCCATCGAATACGAGGTGGAACGGCAGATCGAGATCATCGAAGACGGCGGCAAGGCGGTGCAGGAAACCCGCCTGTTCGACGCCAACGCCGGCACGACCCGCTCCATGCGCGGCAAGGAAGAGGCCCACGACTACCGCTACTTCCCCGATCCCGACCTGGTCCCCATCGTCGTCTCCCCCGAGTGGATCGAGAGCGCCCGCCGGGAGCTGCCCGAGCTGCCCGAAGCCAAGCAGGAGCGTTTCGTCCGCGAATACGGCCTCTCCCGCTACGACGCCGAGGTGCTCACCGCCGAGCGGGCCATCGGCGATTACTTCGACGCCTGCGCCCGGTTGCACGGCGACGGCAAAGCCTGCGCCAACTGGGTGATGGGCGAGGTGCAGCGCCGCCTCAACGACGAGGGGATTGCCATCGCCGCCAGCCCGGTCTCGCCGGAATTGCTGGTCGGAATGCTCAAACGCATCGACGACGACACCATCTCCGGCAAGATCGCCAAGACCGTCTTTGACGCCATGTGGAAGAGCGGCAAGAGCGCCGACGCCATCATCGAGGAACAGGGGCTCAAGCAGGTCACCGACACCGGGGCGATCGAAGCGGTCATCGACCAGATCATCGCCGCCAACCCCGGCCAGGTCGAGGAATACCGGAGCGGGAAGGAGAAGGTCTTCGGCTTCTTCGTCGGCCAGGTGATGAAGGCCAGCCAGGGCAAGGCCAATCCGGCGGCGGTGAACGAGCTGCTGAGGAAGAAACTGCAAGGGTAAACCAGTGAATGGTGATTGGTTTTCGCCTTTGCCAAACAATCACCATTCACCGCTTTTATCGGAGATCATCCATGGATAAAGCTCGGCTACAGGAACGCATCGGCGACTATCTCAAGGCGCTGACGCAACTGGAAAAAGCGGCGGCGCTGCCCAAGGATGAATTCGTCCGCGACTCGGTCATTCAACGCTTCGAGTTCACCCACGAACTGAGCTGGAAGATGTTAAAGCTGCAGCTCGAAGCGGAAGGACTGCCGGTGCGGACCCCGCGCGAAACGGTACAGGAGGCGTTGCAGGCCGGACTGATCGAGGACGGAAATCTCTGGACCGATATGCAGAAGATGCGCAATCTCACCAGCCATACCTATCACGAAAAGCTGGCCGACGATGTGTACGACTTCGTTGTCGGGCGAGGGTTGCCCCTTTTTCGACAACTCGCCGAGAAATGCCGGACATGGCTGACGAACGGCTGATTTTCGGCCTGGCCGAACGGCACTATGCCGACCTGGCGGAGATCTTCCGACGCTATCCCCAGATCGAACAGGTCCTCATCTTCGGTTCCCGCGCCAAAGGCACCGACAAACCCTGGTCCGACTTCGACCTGGCAGTCGTCGCCCCGACCCTGAGCGACCGGGACTTCTCCCGACTCTGGAACGAGATCGACGACCTGCCCCTGGTCTTCAAACTCGACCTGCTGCACTGGGACAAACTGGGGGAAATTCCGCTGAAGGAAAAGATCGTTCAGGAAGGACGGCGGTTTTATCCGTTGCCGGAAAAACCTTAAGAAACAAGCAAACTCGACTTCAGGAGGGCGACTCACAGTGTCCCCGACCAATCCTCAACAGGTCATCGCCGAAGCGGTTCGCCGGATCGTTGAAGGTTTCGCGCCGGAACAGATCATCCTCTTCGGCTCTCATGCCCGCGGGACAGCCGGCCCGGACAGCGATGCAGACCTTCTTGTCGTCATGCCGGTTTCCGGCTCCAAACGGCGCAAGGCGGTGGAAATCGATCTGGCTCTGGCGGAAATCGGCATGCCCAAGGATGTTATCGTCGTCACCCCCGAGGAGGTCGAACGCTATCGGAATGTTGTCGGGACGATCATTTACCCTGCCATGAGGGAAGGAAAGGTGCTGTATGACCGACGGCATTGAAATCAGTTTTTAATTTTCTACTTCCGGAGTGAACATCCATGGCCATAAAACCTATCGAATACCGTGACGGCGTCTGCCGGATGATTGATCAGCGTCTGCTGCCGACCGAGGAGGTCTGGCGGGATTATTTCGATTACCAGGGGGTCGCCGAGGCGATCCGCACCATGGTCGTGCGCGGTGCGCCGGCGATCGGCGTGGCGGCGGCTTTCGGTGCCTGGTTCGGCGCGCGCGACATCGACGAAG
>JAVFAR010000001.1:0-109351 GCA_034002365.1 Trichloromonas sp. | reverse complement strand
CGATCCCGGCCAGGGCCATGGTCTCGTACTCTTCCCGGTTGTAGGCGATGCCGCCGCCGGTGCCGCCCAGGGTGAAGGACGGCCGGATGATGGCGGGAAAGCCCACGTGCTCGACGACCTCCATCGCTTCCTGGTAATTATGGGCCAGACCCGAGCGGGGGACGGCCACGCCGATCCGTTCCATGGCCTGCTTGAACAGGGTCCGGTCCTCGGCCATTTCGATGGCCGGCAGCTTGGCGCCGATCAGTTCCACGCCGAATTTGTCGAGGGTGCCGTTCTTGGCCACCGCCACCGCCGTGTTGAGGGCGGTCTGCCCGCCAAGGGTCGGCAGCAGGGCGTCGGGACGCTCCTTTTCGATGATTCGGGCCAGCACCTCGGGGGTCACCGGCTCCACATAGGTGCGGTCGGCGAAGCCGGGGTCGGTCATGATCGTCGCCGGATTGGAATTAAGCAGGACGACTTCGTACCCCTCTTCCTTCAACGCCTTGCAGGCCTGGGTGCCGGAATAGTCGAACTCACAAGCCTGACCGATAATGATCGGCCCCGCGCCGACGATGAGAATCTTTTTGATGTCCGTACGTTTGGGCATTCTTTTATTACCTCAGTGACGAGTGACAGGTGACGAGTGACGAGTGGTTAGTTTTTTTCTCGTTACGCGTCACTCGTCACTGTTTTTTCCTTTTCCATCATCGCGATGAAGCGGTCGAAGAGATAGCGGGCGTCGTGGGGACCGGGCGAAGCCTCGGGGTGGTACTGGACGGAGAAGGCCGGGAGCGTCCGGTGGCAAATCCCCTCGACGGTGTTGTCGTTGAGATTGACATGGGTCTGTACCGCGCTGTCGGTGATGGAGGCGGCATCGACGGCAAAACCGTGATTCTGCGAGGTAATTTCCACGGCGTGCTGATCCCCCTGCAAGACCGGCTGGTTGCCGCCGCGATGACCGAATTTGAGCTTATAGGTTTTGCCGCCCAGAGCCAGGCTGAGTAGCTGATGGCCGAGGCAGATCCCGAAAATCGGCTTCTTACCGAGGATTTTGCGGATGTTTTCCTGAGCGTAGCGGATCGGCTCGGGATCGCCGGGGCCGTTGCTGAGGAAAACCCCGTCCGGATTCATCGCCAGAACCTCTTCGGCCGGAGTCTCGGCAGGAACGACGGTAATGTCGCAACCGAGACTGACCAGATTGCGCAGGATGTTGCGTTTAATGCCGAAATCGTAGGCCACCACCTTGAAGCGCGCCGGCGCCTCGGGGCGCGTATAGCCCTGGCCCAGTTCCCACAACCCTTCGTCCCAATGGTAAGGGGCGGCGCAGGTCACTTCCCGCACCAGGTCGCGGCCGACGATGGAAGGCGCCCGCCGGGCTTTTTCCACCAGGCTCGCGTTGTCCGTATCGACCGAGGAGATGATGCCGGTCTGGGCGCCGTGATCACGGATGTGACGGACCAGCGCCCGGGTGTCGATCCCCTGGATGCCGACGATGCCGTTCTCCTTGAGATAGGCGTCGAGGCTCATGCGCGCACGCCAGTTGCTCGGCACCTCGTGGTATTCCTTGACCACGAAACCGGCCAGATGCGGGCGGGAGGATTCCACATCCTCGGGATTGATGCCGCAGTTGCCGATCATCGGGTAGGTCATGGCGACGATCTCGCCGCGATAGGAGGGATCGGTGAGGATCTCCTGATAACCGGTCATGCTGGTGTTGAAGACCACCTCGCCGGTGACTTCGCCGGTGGCGCCGAAGGATTTTCCGTGGAAGACCCGGCCGTCGGCCAGGGCCAGAATGGCTTTCATTATGCGTGGGACTCCTTATGAATTGCGGGGTGCCCAGCGAAGCACGGGGTTGACGACTTCGCCGGGCGGGTGAAAATCAGGGGTTAACGTTGATGGACCGTTTTGCCGCCGACGATGGTGCGAACCGCCGCGCCCTGTACGTTCCAGCCGTTAAAAGGCGTATTCTTGCTCTTCGACTGAAGCTTAGCGGCTTCAACCGTCCATTTCAGATCCGGGTCGATCAGGGTGACGTCGGCGACGGCGCCGACGCTCAGGGTGCCGCGCGGGATGCCGAGGATGCGGGCGGGGGCGCAGGTGAGCTTTTCGACCATGGCGCCAAGGGCAAGGACGCCGTCGCGAACCAGGGCGAGGCTCAGCGGCAGTGCGGTTTCGAGACCGACGATGCCGTTCAGGGCGACGTTGAACTCGACATTCTTCTCGTCGATATGATGGGGCGCGTGGTCGGTGGCGATGGCGTCGACGGTGCCGTCGGCCAGCCCCTGACGCAGAGCCGCCAGATCTTCGGCGGTACGCAGCGGCGGATTCATCTTGGCGTTGGTGTCGTAGCCGCGCACCGCTTCCTCGGTCAGGGTGAAGTGATGAGGAGTCGCCTCGCAGGTCACCTTGACTCCGCGCTTCTTGGCGGCGCGGACGATCTCCACCGAGCCCTTGGTGGAAACGTGGGCCACATGCAGACGGGCGCCGGTAAATTCGGCGAGGAGCACGTCGCGGGCGGTGGCGGCATCCTCGGCGGCCCAGGGAATGCCCTTGAGGCCGAGTTCGGTGGCGACGAAGCCGTAATTCATCACCCCTTCGCCGACCAGGGAAAGATCCTCGGCGTGGGAAATGAGCGGCAAGCCGAAGGGTTTGGCATATTCGAGGGCGCGGCGCATGATCTCGCCGTCGCTCACCGGCCTGCCGTCGTCGGACAGGGCGACGCAGCCGGCATCCTTGAGATCCCCCATCTCGCTGAGGGTTTCTCCTTTCAGCCCTTTGGTGATGCTGCCGATGGGGAAAACGTTGGCCGTCCCTTCCGCTTTCGCTTTTTCGATGATGTAGCGGGTAACCGCCTTGTTGTCGTTGATCGGGTTGGTGTTCGGCATGCAGGCCACCGAAGTGAAGCCGCCGGCCACCGCCGCTCTCGTGCCGGAGACGATATCCTCCTTGTACTCCTGGCCGGGATCGCGCAGATGCACGTGCATGTCGATCAGACCGGGGGTCACCAGCAGCCCGGCGGCGTCGATGACTTCGGCGCCTTTGCCGTCCAGATTTTTGCCGACCTGGGTGATGCGCCCATCCTGAATCAGCAGGTCAAGTGTATCGTCGATGCCGTTGGCCGGATCGATGATCCGGCCGCCTTTGATAAGAATGCTCATATCCGTCACCTCTTTAAGGAAAATCGTCAAAATCAGGGTTGATGCTTTCGCAAATCCTGTTGCATGGCTAAGCAAAAAGCGCCAAATGCAAGGCGCGCCGTCGTCGAGCAATGAGGCGTACTTACGTACGTCGAAGCAGCGAGATGATGGCAGCAACGCAGCAGTTGGTGAGTTTTTGCGACGCCATCAGGATTCACTCGGTTCGCCGCCGGCCACCAGGTAGAGAAGAGCCATGCGCACCGCCACGCCGTTTTCCACCTGGTCGAGAATCACGCTTTGTCCGCCGTCGGCCACATAAGAGGAAATTTCCACCCCACGGTTCAGGGGGCCGGGATGCATGACGATGGCGTCGGGCTTGGCCAGGGCCAGGCGCGCCGGATTGAGTCCGTAAAGGCGGGCATATTCGCGCAGGGTCGGCAGCAACGTTTTGCCCTGGCGCTCCAGTTGGATGCGCAGCATCATGACCACGTCGGCGTCGCGCACCGCGTCGTCCATGTCGGTGAAGACCTCGGCGCCGAGGCGCTCGATCCCCGGCGGCATCATGGTGCCGGGGCCGCAGAGTCGGACCTTCATCCCCATCTTGGTCATGGCGTAGAGGTCGGAACGGGCCACCCGGCTGTGGGTGATGTCGCCGACGATGGCGACGGTCAGCCCTTCGAGCCTGCCTTTGTGCTGGCGGATGGTGAGCAGGTCGAGAAGCGCCTGGCTGGGATGCTCGTGGGCGCCGTCGCCGGCGTTGATGACCGAGCAGTGGATGCGCTCGGCCAGGTAGTGCGGGGCGCCGGAGGCGGAATGGCGCATGACGATGATATCGGGCTTCATCGCCTGGATGTTCTTGGCGGTATCCTCCAGCGTCTCGCCCTTGGTCACCGAGGAGGTGGAGGCGGTCATGTTGATGGTGTCGGCGGAAAGACGTTTGCCGGCGATTTCGAAGGAGGTGCGGGTGCGGGTGCTGGCCTCGTAGAAGAGGTTGACGATGGTCTTGCCCCGCAAGGCCGGCACCTTCTTGATCTCGCGGCTGTTGATTTCCCTGAGACTTTCGGCGGTATCGAGAATCAGTTCGATGTCTTCTCTGGAGAGCTGTTCCGTGCCAAGGATATGCTTATGGCGGAAAGACATGGGGGCCTCCCTGCTGGGTGTTTAGGGTTTGACGAGACGGACTTCGACCGGGTTGTTGTCGCCGTCGAATTCGACGAGAATGTTCTCCTCGCGGGAGGTCGGCACGTTGCGCCCGACATAGTCGGCGCGGATCGGCAGCTCCCGGTGTCCCCGGTCGATGAGCGTCGCCAGCTGAATGTTTTTCGGCCGGCCGATGTCGACGAGGGCGTCCATGGCGGCGCGGATGGTGCGGCCGGTGAAAAGAACGTCGTCGACCAGAACCACTTTCCGCCCATCCAGGGGAAAGGGAATTTCGGTCTTGCCGAGGGGCAGGCTGCCGCGGGAACCGAGGTCGTCGCGATACATGGTGATGTCGATGGTGCCCAGGGGAACCTCCTCCCCTTCGATCTGGGCCATACGGTCCCGCAGCAGGCGGGCCAGGTGGTCGCCGCCGCTGCGGATGCCGATGAGAACAACCCCCGCCGTCCCTTTGTTGCGCTCGAGAATCTCGTGCGCAATCCGGGTGAGAGCGCGACTGATGCCGGCGCTGTCGAAAATCACCGTTTCGTTGCTAGCCATGCCCGAATCTCCTTTGGTTCGTGGTTACGGCACAAAAAAATACCTTCCCGCCGGTGGGCGAAAAGGTATGGGTATACGAATTGCGGAACTGGTTTTTCTGCATCTTTGTCACCCTTGCTAACCTCTCGGGATTAACGTTAAAGGGATAACCGAAATTTTCGGGACTATAGCAACACAAAATCCGTCAAGTCAACGGAAAACGCTTGGGGGGAGAAGTTTACTCGATGGGGCGGCCGAGACGGTTCCAGCGAACCTTATTCAGCCAGCTTGCCTGCGAGTCCCAGGACCAGTATTTGATGAAGGCCAGCCCCTTGATCTTCGATTCTTCGACAAAGCCCCAGAAACGGCTGTCGTAGGAACGGTCACGGTTATCCCCCATGACGAAATAATGCCCCTCGGGAACCTTGACCGCGGGCATGAAGTCCCGAGGACCGAAACCGGGGGCGACGACATTATCCTCTTTGTGGATTTCCTGGGGGATATGGTAGGCCTCGCCGTTGACCAGGACCTTTTTGTTGAGAACTTCCACGGTATCGCCGGGGAGGCCGACGATGCGCTTGATGAAGTCGCGGCGCTGGAAGAAATTCTTCCCTTCGTCCTCGGGAAATTCGAAGACGATCACATCCCCCCGCTCGGGGTGGCGGATGGTTAGGTAGCGGCCGTCGACAAAGGGAATCTGCACGCCGTAGAGAAATTTGTTGACCAGCAGGTGATCACCGATGAGCAGGGTGTCTTCCATCGAGCCGGAGGGAATCTTGAAGGCCTGAACCACGAAGCTGCGGATGATCAGCGCCAGGATGGCGGCGACGAAGAGGGCCTCGGCATATTCCCGATACCAGGGTTTCTTGACGACCGCCGGGGCGGAACTTTCGGATTTCGACATTATTTCTGCTCTTTCACTTTGAGAATGGCAAGAAACGCTTCCTGCGGCAGTTCGACGTTGCCGACCTGCTTCATGCGTTTTTTCCCCTCCTTCTGTTTTTCCAGCAGTTTCCGTTTACGGGTAATGTCGCCGCCGTAACATTTGGCGGTGACGTCCTTGCGCAGGGCCTTGACCGTTTCGCGGGCGATGACCTTGCCGCCGATGGCGGCCTGGATGGCGACCTCGAATTGCTGCCGGGGGATGAACTCTTTCATTTTCGACACCAGATCCCGTCCCCGGTACTGGGCCTTGTCGCGATGGACGATGAGCGACAGAGCATCGACCAGATCGCCGTTGATCAGCACGTTGAGGCGGACCAGGGCGCTTTCGCGGTAGTCGAGATGTTCGTAGTCGAAGGAGGCGTAGCCGCGGGTGATGGACTTGAGGCGGTCGTAGAAATCGAGGACGATTTCGTTCAACGGGAGTTCGTAAACGACCATGACCCGGTTGGCGGTGAGGTATTTGATCTCCCGCTGAATACCGCGTTTCTCCTCGCACAGGGCGAGAACCGTACCGACGAATTCGTTGGGTACATGAATCGAGGCGAGAATGAAGGGCTCGTCGATGCGCTCGATGTACTGCACTTCGGGGAGTTTATTGGCGCTCTCCACCCGCAGGTGTTCCCCCTTGACCGTGGTCACGTTGTAAACAACGGTCGGCGCGGTGGTGATGAGGTCGACGCCGAACTCCCGCTCCAGGCGTTCCTGGATGATCTCCATATGCAGCAGGCCGAGAAAGCCGCAACGGAAGCCGAAGCCGAGAGCCAGGGAATTCTCCGGTTCGAAGGAAAAGGAGCTGTCGTTGAGGCGCAGCTTTTCCAGGGCGTCGCGCAGGGTGTCGTACTCGCCGGTGTCGATGGGATAGAGGCCGGAAAAGACCATCGGTTTCACTTCCTTGAAGCCGGGCAGCGGCGTTTCGGCGGGACGGTGCAGGTGGGTGAGGGTGTCGCCGACCTTGGCGTCCTGCACCACCTTGATGCCGGCGATGAGAAAGCCGACCTCGCCGGCGGCAAGTTCCGGCATCTCCACCGGATGCGGAGTAAAGACGCCGACCTTGAGGACCTCATAGCTCTTTTTATTGGCCATGAGCTGAATCTTGTCCCCCTTTTTCAGGCAGCCGTCGAAAATCCGCACGAGAACGATGACCCCCTGGTAAGAGTCGTACCAGGAGTCGAAAATCAGCGCCTTGAGGGGCGAATCGGGATTCCCTTTGGGGCGGGGAACCTTCTTGATCACTGCTTCGAGAATCTCGTGGATGCCGATCCCCTCCTTGGCACTCGCTTCGACGGCGTCGGCGGTGTCGAGACCGATGATCTCCTCGATCTCGGCCTTGACCGCCTTGGCATCGGCGCTGGGCAGGTCGATCTTGTTGAGCACCGGAAAGACTTCGAGATTCTGGTCGATGGCCAGATAGACGTTGGCCAACGTCTGCGCCTCGACCCCCTGGGAGGCGTCGACCACCAGCAGCGCCCCTTCGCAGGCGGTCAGGGAGCGGCTCACCTCATAGGTGAAATCCACATGTCCCGGGGTGTCGATGAGGTTGAGGACATAATCATGGCCGTCGTCGGCCCGGTAGTTGAGACGCACCGCCTGGGCCTTGATGGTGATGCCGCGCTCCCGTTCCAGCTCCATCTTGTCAAGGAACTGATCGGTCTTTTCCCGGTCGCTCAAGGCGCCCGTGGTTTCAAGAAGACGATCGGCAAGGGTCGACTTACCGTGATCGATATGGGCGATTATGGAAAAATTTCGGATATACTGTTGGTCCATGAAGGGGCTTTTCGGCTTGATGTTAGGATTGAAGACGTAATCCCGTAAAATACTGAATTCGCCTACTTTTGTAAAGGACAAATGCGGAGGCTGCCCTCGTCAAGGATTGAGAGCCGCACCACCCTGCCCGCCCAGGGGAGGGTTTCCCGATCGATGACGTTTTTTGCCCTTGCTTTATCCAGGGCTTGCCGACATCATTTGATACGTGAACCCCGCCTTATCCGGAGCCTTCAAGCGTTGTGAAAAATATCGTCTCTCTCATTGCCGATAGTTGTCGAGTCCACAGTGACCGGGTCGCGATGCGGGAAAAGGTCGCCGGCGTCTGGATGGACCTTTTCTATGCCGACCTCTGGAGCCGGGTCCGGACCCTTGCCGCCGGGTTGCGGGAGCATGGCTTCACCCCCGGCGCTCACGCCGCCATTCTCGCCCCGTCTTCACCGCGCTGGGTTCAGGCCTGCCTCGCCATACTGCATGCCGAGGGCGTTGTGGTGCCGGTAGACAAGGAATATAAAGCGGGGGAACTGCGTCATGTCCTGGGCGACAGCGAAGTCAGCCTGATTTTCACCACGCCGAGCTATCTGGAGCCCCTCTCGGAGCTGCGGGAAAGCCTGCCGCGCCTGGAGCGGATCGTCCTCTTGGAAACTCTGCCCGAGGATTCCCCCCCGCGCCGCGAACTGATTCAGGCCCGGGACGCCCTGTTCGACGAATGGCAGCGCTTGCGTCGGGATCTTGAACTGCCGGAAGCCCGCACCCAGGCACTGGAAAACCTGGCCCATCGCCTCTATCAACTGCTCGCGCCCCATCATCCTTCCGCCCCAGAACTTTCACCGGCCGGCGGCGAACGAATTTCCCCCTTCTGTTCCCGGCGCAAATCCCAGCAATCCCCCTGCCTGCTCGCTTTTGACGAACTTCCGGCGGCGAAACCGGCGGAGATGCCGGAAATCCCACCCGACCGGACCGCCGTCATTCTCTATACCTCCGGCACCACCGGCCGCGCCAAAGGGGCCATGCTCAGCCACGGCAACATCGTCTCGAATATCCAGTCGGCGGCGGAACTCTTTCGGCTCGGCGCCGAAACCCACACCCTTTCTTTTCTCCCCATCAACCATGTCTTCGAACAGGTCTGCGGGGTTCTCCTCCCCCTGTCGCTGGGAGGCTGCGTTTCCTTCGCCGAATCCCTGAAGAAGCTCGGGGAAAACCTGGCCGAGGTGAAACCGACCTGTTTTCTGGGCGTTCCCGCCCTTTACCGGATTTTCTTCGACCGGATCATGAAAGGCATCCAGGGCAACACCCTGTCCCGCACCCTTTTCGCCCTCCCCTTCACCCGGCCCCTGGTCGCCGCCAAGGTACGCAAGTCTTTCGGCCACAACACCCTCTTCGTCAGCGGCGGCGCCGCCCTCGACCCGGAAATCGCCCGGGGTTTTCAAAGTCTGGGGCTGAAGCTGGTGCAGGGCTACGGCATCACCGAAACGGCGCCGGTCATCTGCGCCGAACCTCCCGATGCCCCGCGGATCGGCACGGTCGGGATCCCCCTGCGCGACGTTCAGGTCAAAATCGACCAGCCCAATGGCGAAGGGGTCGGAGAGATCCTCGTGCGCGGACCGAACGTCATGCGCGGCTATTACAACAATCCCGAGGCGACCGACGAGGTGCTGACGGATGGCTGGTACCGTACCGGCGATCTCGGTTCCCTCGACGGCGACGGCTATCTGACCATCCGCGGCCGGGTCCGCAATCTGATCGTCACGCCCAACGGCAAGAACGTCTATCCCGAGGAGGTCGAACTCGAACTCTTGAAAAGTCCCTATATCGCCGAAGTGATGGTCTATGGCCACAAAATCTCCGCCAGCGCCGAAGAGGTGCATGCCCTGATCTATCCCGACGCCGACGCCCTGGACGGTCTGGCGCGCGCACGCAATGAGACGGTGCTCCCGGAAAGTGAAGTGGAAGAACTTTTTCGGCGGGAAGTGATGAATGCGGGAAAACAGCTGGCGGACTATAAACGGGTGAAAAAATTCACCCTGCGGGAGGATGAATTTCCCAAGACAACGACCCGGAAGATCAAACGTTTCGCCGTCGAAGCACGGATTCCCATTTCGGAGCATCAGCGGCGCACAAAACAGGAGCCCCTTTGAATAAGGGTTGCGAACTGAAAAAAGACGGCCCTTTTTACCAGAAATTTCACTTTCGGCCCCTCGGGGTTCACTCAAAGTCTCTCGAAGAGAGGCGACATCTATCCTGACACAGGGGGGAAGTATTTTTTTGATACGGGACGGCGCCAACCTCATGCCTACCGGCAAGCCGGTTCCCGGTTCCTTTCTGCTCCTGCCCTAGCCTGCCCCCGGCTCACCCCGCCAGGCGATAACGATCGATCAGTTCTTTCCGAAGATTGCGCAAAGCCGCGTCCAGTTCCTCAAAAAGCGTACCCGCTTCCGCCAGACGATCTTCCCGGGCGCATTTCTCCAGTTCCCGAGCCAGATCCATGGCTTCTTCGGCCTGGAAAAATCCGACCACCGACTTGATATTGTGAGCCAGCATTTCCAGTTCGTGGCGATCTCCCCGGCTTTTCTCCCGCCCGAGATGTTCCAGGGTTTCGGGGAAATCCCGGAGAAACTCCCTCGCCATGCCGGCCAGGAGATTACCCTTATCCGCGAGCTGCGATCCAAAATCGGGCCGTCGACCTCCCCTGTCTTCGCGCTTGTCGGCGGAATGCCGGAGGAAGTGTTCCACGACTTCGTAGAAAAGTTCGGGACGAATGGGTTTGGCGAGATAATCATCCATCCCCGCGGCCAGACAGCGTTCCCGGTCCCCCGCCATGGCGTGGGCGGTCATGCCGATGACCGGAATATCCCGTCCCCGCTCCCGGTTCAGTTGGCGAATGGTGCGGGTCGCCTGCAAGCCGTCGACCTCGGGCATCTGAACGTCCATGAGCACCAGATCGAAATCCCCCTGGGCGACGGCATCGATCGCGGCCTGGCCATCACTGACCAGGGTCAGCTTCCAGTTCTTTTTGCGGGCCAGGGCGAGAGCCACCTTCTGATTGAAGGCATTGTCCTCGGCCAGCAGCAGATGATGAGTGGTTTCCTCTCCCTCCGAAAGCGGCCCCGGACTGCCGTCATCCTCGGTATCGGATGGTGTCTCATCCCAGGCTTGGCGGGTGAGGCAAGCGGCCAGCGCCGAGAGGATCTGCCGTAGTGAAACCGGTTTCAGCAGATAATCCCGCAACCCGGCCTCCCGGCAGCGGGCCATCTGAAGTCCGGGATCGATGGTGGTCAACAACAGCAGGATCGGCATCTGGGCATCCAGATGTTCCCGGATAATCGTCGCCGTCGTCAGACCATCCATCCCCGGCATGGTGCCGTCGAGGATAACACCGTCGAAAGGACTCTGCCGATGATGGGCTTCATGAATCATCTGAATGGCTTCGTCCCCGGCCGCGCAAATCAGGCTTTCCGCGCCCAGGCGGCGGAGATCCTCGGCCAGCAGAGCGGCGCACAGAGGATGGTCGTCCACCACCAGCAGTTTTTTGCCGAAAAGAACTTGGGGCTGCACGGGAGCTTGGGCCGGGGCGGCGGCCAAGGGTAACTCCACGGTAAAGGTACTCCCCTGCCCCGGCGTGCTGCGCAGGGAGATGGACCCGCCCATGCCTTCGGCCAAAGCTTTGCTGATGGCGAGCCCCAATCCGGTTCCGCCATATTTGCGGCTGGTGGAAACGTCGGCCTGGCTGAAATTCTGAAACAGACGCTCCTGGGCCGCCGCGGAAATGCCGATGCCGGTGTCGCTGACGGCAAAACGCAAACGGCACTCGCCCTCGCTGAACTCGGCCGTTTCAACCCGCAGCACGACCTCGCCCTGTTCGGTAAATTTGATGGCGTTACTCAGTAGATTGAGGAGAATCTGCCGCAGGCGCAGGGGATCGCCGAGCAGGCTGTCGGGAATCGCAGGAGAGACGGCGAAAAGAAATTCGATTCCTTTTTTGTGCGCGGCGACCGCCAGGCTGCGCATGACCGTTTCCACGCTCTCCCCAAGGCAGAAAGTTACCTTTTCGAATTCGAGCATGCCCGCCTCGATCTTGGAAAAGTCGAGGATGTCATTGAGTAGCCCGAGAAGAGATTCCGCAGAAAACTTGACGGTTTCCAGACAATCCTTCTGATGTGGACTCAAGGTTCCGTCGAGAGCCAGATCGGTCATGCCGATGATGGCGTTCATCGGCGTGCGAACCTCGTGGCTCATATTGGCGAGAAACTCCCCTTTGGCCCGATTGGCCGCTTCCGCCGCCCGGGAAGCGGCGATCAGATCGTTCTGCATCCGTTGCCGAGTGCGTTCGGAGGCGGCGTATTGACGGAATCCGAGGCCGATGGCCAATAAGCCGAAAAGCCAGATCAATACATGATTGAAGCCCTGGCTGAAGATTTCGCTCTGGGCCTGCTCTTCGTAGGGTTTCATCGGCACGACGACCGTCAGCCCCCCGCAAACGTCGCCGGAGACAAAACCGTGCTTTTCATGACACTGAAGACAGCCCGCCTCCCCTTTGAGGGGGGTCATGAGGCGGAGCACGCGCCCCTCCGATCGTTCTTCAATGGTTGAAACGTCCGGCGCCCCTTGCTGCAAGAGGCCAAGAGCGGCGCTCTCCCAGTCGTCCGGCCGATTTTTGGGATTCAGCGGGCGGGTGCTGGTCATGCCGGTCCTGATCCCCAAACTGGGATCTTCCATGGCATAGACCATCTGACTCATGTATTCGGGATTGACCAGGGTCAGGGTCTCCCCCGTTTCGGTGCGGACATCCCGGGCGGGAAAATCGCTGAGCAAGGGGTTGGGTTCGATGCCGGTGGCCAGATTGACATAGATGCCGCCGTAGGTGGAACCCCAGCGGCGATAAAGAACATCCTTGGCGGAGAGGGTTCGGGCCTGCACCAGTGCCAGCTGTTCCAGATTTTTACTGGTGGCGCGAGCGGTCCAAACCAGGGAAGCGGCGATAAGCAGCGTCCAGATACCGACAAAGAGGAGAAGATATTTGATCAGATACCCCGGCAACGGCGTTTCGCCGGGGAGAGCCTGTTTCAGAAACATCAGAGGTTCCAGAGGGGTGTGAACGAAGCGAGGAGACAAAATCCGGGAGGGAAAGCCCTTAAATGAACAACCGGATCGGCTTAGCTAAAATACACTAAAAACAATTTATGTATAGTGCAAAAGCGGCGCATTCCCGTCTCCTCATCGCGGTCGGTAAGCCTCGGACAAAACGGTCAACAGGGCGCATCCGGCCTGAGAAAGGGAGGGCCCGAAGGCGACGACACCATCTTCATGCCCGAGCATAACGAAGACCCGTCGACGGCGGTTTTCGCGCTGGGCCAGCAGCTCACGAACCGCCTGCGCCATGGCCGGCGACCCGTAATCGGCATCGGCCGGGGTTTGGGGCAGTTCCAACCAGCGGGCGGCTTGCCAGATGTGGGGAGAATGGACATGAATGACCGCCCGGGTACGCTGATCGAGGGCGTAAATGCCGGCGTGGGTCATCGCCTCGGAGGAGGGTTGAATGGGGCCTTTGGAGATAATCCGATTTTCGTGAGGGATCCAATCGGTGACAACGGCGAAATGCTCCGGTCCCAGTTCCGCCAGAGCGCCGGTCTGGGTCCCGCTGATGAGAAAGGGATAGCGTGCGCCGCCCGCGGAAGGCACGCGCACACTCAGATTGCCGAAGCCGAAACCGCCGTAACGATTCGGGTCTTCACCGATCAGATTGAGGCGGTGCAGAATCCGGCGCCAGGCGATGAGATCGGCGACGGCCTCGGGAGCAGCCGGAATCTCCGGTTGGTGGGAAAGGCGATACTTGATGACTCCTTCTTGTTCCGTCACGTTTCTGTCCCCCCCTTGGATGAAGAAAAACGTTTGTTACTTTTCTAAATGCTCGGCGGAAACGCCGCCAGTGGACGTTTTTTTCCGACCCGTTATCGCCCGAACAAGCCCTGCAGGGCGTCCCGCATGAGTTGTTTCGCGGGCTCGACCTTCTCCCCGGATGTTCCCGAGGGATCCAGCTTCTCCATGACCTTCTCTTCGAGCTTTTGCCGTAACTGTTCCCCGGCCTGCTCCTTGAGCGCTCTCGAATCGAAAACGAAGCGGGGATGCTCCAGCGTTCCCTCCAAGGTCAATGGAATGCGCGTCCAGCCTTGATCATCGCTGAAACAGCCCGCAACCTTCCCTTTCTTATCCAGCTTGGCGCTGAGATTGGGGGAGAGCCGCGTGGCCAGATCGAGATTGAGACCGCCGTCCAGGCCGATGGTGCCGGTTGGAGCCAGGGATAAATCCTGTCCGTTCATCTTCCCGCTGAGGTGCAGCTGCCCCTGGCGAATCCGATAATTTCCGGAACCGTCCTTGAACGAAAGGTCCTTCAGTTCAGCGAGACGAAGAAGATCGGCAAAGCCTTGAGTCAAAGGGGAGGCGGTCAGGCGACCGTTGACGAAGGAAAAATCACCTTCGGCGGTGAGGTGTTCCCGTAGGCTCGCGGCATGGGTCCCGCGACCCTGGTAGTCCGTGGCGAGGGAGAGCGCGCCCAGCACCGTCCCCTGCGCTCGGGGGGCAAAAAGCTTGGTCAGGGTGTCAAGAGCCAGGCTGGTCAGCTCGACGCGCCCCTGGTAGGCCAGCCCTTTGCGGCTCAAATCGACGGTTCCCGACTGCTTGAAAATGCCGCCCGCGGCCTGACCGGAGAGCGTTTCCACGGTCAGCAGGTTCTTTTCCAGGCGATAGCGCAGCAGCAGATTGTCGATCGGCATCCCTTGATAGATGGCCTGCTTGATGCGCATTTCGCCGTCGGCCTTGACCGGGAGATCGAAGGGGCCGATTTCCTGGGAGACCTCCGCCGGCGGAGAGCCGGGTGAAGACGTTTTACTCCCCCCAGCTTCGGCAGGCTTCCTTTTGTCCAAAAGAGGATCCACCCGGAAGCGGTCGGCGGTTATCGAGCTGGTGACGGCAATCGTTTCGGCAAAAATGTCGGGAATCCGCAGATCGATGAGGGCCGAATCCTCTCCCAGGGTCAGCTGAAGGCTTTCCGTTTTCAGCTCCTGACCTTCCAATTGGAGGCGACCGTTCAACACCGGACGCACCCCGGCGGCTGCGCCCTGAAGATTGGTCAGCTGAAAATCCCCTCTTTGCAAGAGGCCCTGGGGGTTGTCGACGGGGCCGGCGAGATCCACGCGCGCGGTCACAAAGCCCGCCGGATCGAAGGCCTGCAGCGAGGAAGCCAGTCCGGCGGGAAGAGCGTTGAGGGCCGAACGCAATTCCAGATCGGTCAGGCTTAACTGCAAATCAGCCTGCGGTGTTTTGTCGAGCCCGGTCAACTCCCCTTGCAGATCGAGAGGAATGCCGTTGAGATCGACACGCATACGGTTGACCGCGAGTCTTCCGGCGGACGTTTCATAAAGGAGGTCGTAATCCACCGCCAGGCGGGCTTGAGCGATCGGCGCGTTGGGCAGGGCATTGAGGTTGACGTCGATATCGCGCAAGGCCAGGCTGCCGTTGGCCGCCAGACGGTCTGTCCCCGCGACGGCGGAGAGATTGAGATCGAGCTTGAGTGAGCCGAGATGTCCGGGCAGATGTTCACGGAAATAGGGAAGAAATGCGGTCAGATCGAGGTTGCTGAGCTGGATGGCCG
This sequence comes from Trichloromonas sp., assembly GCA_034002365.1. Lineage (GTDB taxonomy): Bacteria > Desulfobacterota > Desulfuromonadia > Desulfuromonadales > Trichloromonadaceae > Trichloromonas. The sequence continues at coordinate 94,198 of JAVFAR010000001.1, read as the reverse complement.
CTTGCCCCGCGCGGTCTTTCGCGTTCGCCTTTCCATCGACGGAAAACTCCGCGCCGTTGAGGCGGGCTTTGACGGAAAAGGGAAATGACTGTTCCAGGGAGATATCCGTGGCTTCGATATTCAGGTTGTCGATTTGGTAGCGGTAAGGCGCCTGGGCGTTGATCTGATAGTCGACCAAATGAATTTCGCCACCGCCGACCGCCAGACTGGAAACAAGCAGGTCGATCCCCTGCCCTTCTTCCCTGTCGGCGGAAACCGGCGAGGGCGATGGCTCCGCAACCGCGCCGGAATCGTCCGCCGCCTGCAACCAGTCGGAAATATTGAAGCTGCCGTCGGCAAGACGAATCAGGGTAATGCGGGGATTTTCCAGGCGCACTTCATCAACCACCACCTGCCCTTGCAGCAGTGGCCAGAACTGGTAGCGCAAAACGGCCTGGTCGACACGGATCAGCGGCTCGTCGCCGCCCTTCTCAAAAATCACCAGGTCGTCGAGACGAATGCCGCTGAACAATCCCACGTTCACATCACCCAAGGTCACCTCGCGAGCGAGCGCCTCTTTCGCCAAGGGCAGCAGATGCGCCTTGATCCTATCCGGGGTGATCAGGGTTTTGGCCAACAGCGTCAAGCCGACGGCCAAAAGCACCAGAATGACGACGAATATCCCCCGCCATTTACCGCGGCGAGTCATGCCTTTCCTCCAGTAGATAAGAGCAATTCATTGATCCGGGCGGGGGCAACACCGCCCAGTTCGAAAAGTGCGGAGCAGTGACGGGGCTCGACGGGCAGAACCGAGAACCGGTTGCCCCGCTTGAGGACAGCCATGTCGGATAAGAGCGGATGCGCCTTCATCGTCTCTCGGGAGACCGTCTGGGGAAAGGCCATAAGGGCCTGCACATCGACCATGTACCAGATGGGATTCTCGACCGTGGCGCGGGGATCGAAATGGTCGCTTGCGGGATCGCGGGCGGTATGATCGGGATAGCCTGCGCGAACGACCTTCGCCACTCCGACGATGGCCGGCTCGGGAACATTGCTGTGATAGAAGAACACACCGTCGCCGACACGAATCGCGTCGCGCAGAAAATTGCGGGCCTGGCAGTTGCGGACGCCATCCCAGGGGCTCGTCCGCTCGGGAGAGCACAGCAGGTCATCAAAGGAAAAACAGTTGGGTTCCGATTTCATCAACCAGAATTGCGGCATGAAAAATCCTTGAAGAAAAAAAGTCTTTTTGACTTCGGTCAAAGGGGTTGCAGAAGAACTTTGCTAAGGTACAACACTTCATCACGGCTAACGCCAAGATTATACACGGAACAACGCCTTATTCGCGGATTTTAATCTTATTTTCAACCCTCACCGGCAAGGAGCGATCATCATGGGCATTCTCGACTGGCTTGGCCTATCGAACAAGAACACAACCCCTACCACTACCGAAAGGAACATCCCTATGTTTTGTTACCAATGCGAACAGGCCGCCAACGGCGGCTGCACCAAGATCGGCGTTTGCGGCAAAAAACCTGAAGTTGCCGCCCTTCAGGATTTGTTGATCTTCGGCCTCAAGGGCGTCGCCTTCTGGGCCAACGAAGCACGTAAGGCCGGCAAGAAAGACGCGGAAATAGACCGCTTCATGATCGAAGGCCTCTTCACCACCGTTACCAACGTCGATTTCGATCCCGAAGCCATCGCCAAAATCCTGCAAAAATGCGGCACCATGCTGACCAAGGCCAAGAATATGGCCGGTTCCGTCGGCGGCACTATCCCCGAGGCGGCCCAGTGGCAACCGGCCGGCAATACCGCCGAGCTGATCCAGCAGGGTGAAGCCCACGGCGTCAAGAGCGTGGAGATCGACCCCGATGTCAAGTCGATGCAGGAAACTCTCATTTACGGCATGAAGGGTTATGCGGCCTACGCCGACCATGCCCTGATTCTCGGCGCCGAGAACGACGAAATCTACGCCTTTACCCACAAGGCCCTCGCCGCCACCCTCGACACGAATCTCGGCCTGATGGATTTCGTCACCCTCGCCATGGAGTGCGGACGCATCAACCTGGTCACCATGGAGTTGCTCAACAAGGCCCATACCGACGCCTACGGCCATCCGGTGCCGACGCCGGTGCGGCTCGGCACCAAAGCAGGCAAGGCGATTCTGGTCACCGGCCACGACCTGAAAATGCTCGAAACCCTGCTCAAGCAGACCGAAGGCAAGGGGATCAACATCTATACCCACGGCGAGATGCTCCCCGCCCACGGCTATCCCGGGCTGAAGAAATATCCGCACCTGGTCGGCAACTTCGGTGGCGCCTGGCAGGATCAGGCCAAGGAATTCGTCGACTTCCCCGGCGCGATCATCTTCAATACCAACTGCATCCAGCGTCCGGCCGACAGCTACAAGGACCGTCTCTTCACCTGGGGCCTGGTTCAGTGGCCCGACGTCAAACATGTGGAAGGCTGGGATTTCTCGGCGGTCATCAACAAGGCTCTGGAGTGCGGCGGTTTCCCCGAAGCCCCGGGCAAGGAGATTCTCACCGGCTTCGGTCATAACGCCGTACTCGGCGTCGCCGACAAGGTTATCGAAGCGGTCAAGGCCGGGCAGATCAAGCATTTCTTCCTGATCGGCGGCTGCGACGGGGCCAAATCGGGGCGCAACTACTATACCGAGTTCGCCGAGAAGGCGCCCAAGGATACGGTCATCCTGACTCTGGCCTGCGGTAAATACCGCTTCAACAAGCTCGACTTCGGCGACATCGGCGGCATCCCCCGCCTGCTCGACGTCGGCCAGTGCAACGACGCCTACAGCGCCATCCAGATCGCCGCCGCCCTGTCGAAAGCCTTCAACTGCGGCGTCAACGACCTGCCCCTGTCGATGATCCTCTCCTGGTACGAGCAGAAAGCGGTGGCCATCCTCCTGACCCTGCTCCATCTGGGGATCAAAAACATCAAGCTGGGACCGACACTGCCGGCCTTTATCACTCCGAACGTGCTCAACTTCCTGGCCGAGAACTTCAACATTGGCCCCATCACCACCGCCGAGGAAGATCTCAAGCAGATTCTCGGCTGATTGGCAAAGTAACAAACGCAAAAACGCCCGGTGGAAATCCACCGGGCGTTTTTGCGTTCAAGACCGATTTGATCGACGAATTACTTGAATTCAGCGCGGCGGTTCTGGGCCCAGGCGGCTTCGTTCGAGCCGAAAGCGACGGGCTTTTCTTCGCCGTAGCTGACGATGCTCAGGCTTTCCGGAGCCACACCGAGGGAGACCAGGTAGTTTCTGGCGGCACGGGCGCGGTTCTCGCCCAGGGCCATGTTGTACTCGTCGGAACCGCGCTCATCGCAGTGACCTTCGATAACGATGTTGGCGTTGGGGTTGGCCTTCATCCACTGGGCGTTCTGCTGCAGAATGGCCTTGGAACCTTCGGAGAGAACATAGCTGTCGAACTCGAAGTTGATGGTTTTCATGCCCATCTGGTCGTTGCCGACGCGCAGATCGCCCGCCGAAGACTGACGGGCCGAATTGTCCACCGGCGCGGAAGCAACGGGAGCAGCGACGGAGGCGGGAGCGTCGAGGGTTTCGGCGACCTGGGTTTTCTTGGCGCAGCCGAAAGAAACGGCACAGCAAACGATCATGATGGCCCAGCAGAAGACATTCTTTTGCATTGTTTTGTTACCTTTCCAATGAGGTTGATTGAACCGCCGCACACGCGGACAGCGAGAAAAACGAGAATAAAGGATTAAACAGGAAAACCCGTGACCAGGGCGCCTGTCGGGAAAAAGAGAAAATCTTGACGAATTAAAACCGGAACCGGGCTGAGGGGGCTAGGCGGGGGGAATGAAAATGGTCGTATGGCCTTCGGGAAGGACAAGCTTCGGCATGGAGGGATAGGACAAACGCGACACCTGGAGTTTTTCCGTCAGAACAAAGTCGGCACAGGGTACGGGAAGATCCATCCCCTGCCCCTTGACTTTGCAATGGGCCGCTTGCGGCTTGGTATCGCCATCGAGCATCACGGAAACCTTGGTGATGACATCCTGCACGGGGACGACAAATCCGTCGTGGCTCACGCTACTCAGGCGCATGCCGACGAGGGTGAATAAGAGAGCTGTCGCGAAAAATTTCCGCAGGAGTCTGTTGTTGATCATCGCCCGACAAAAAAGGTCATAAATGGTTGATACCGTGCGAAAGCGGATGGAAATTACCACTTCTAATGACATTGTCAATAGAATTTTTTTTGACCTTTTTCAGGGGTGCGTTTATCAGAAAAAACGCATTCAAAAACAGCATGTTAACAAAACGGATCAGGGATTGCGGACAGCCATTTTCACCGGCTGTCCGCGATCGGCAGTCGCTCAATTCAACAGTTCGAGGGCGCGGCGCAAGCGCGTCAGGGTACGCGTCTTGCCCAGCACTTCGACAACTTCATGGATTCCGGGACTGGCCGTCCCGCCGACCAGGGCCACGCGCACCGAAGGGCCGAATTTACCGAGTTTGAGCCCGGTTTCGTCCATGACCTTCTGAAAAGCGGCGACGATGCCGTCATGGGACCAGTCGCTACAGGCATCCAGATGGCGAATCAACGCCTCGAAAGGTGTTCTCTTGTCGGCGGTGAGAAACTTGGCCGCCGCTTCGGCGTCGAATTCCACTTCCGACCGGTAGTAAAAAGCCGCGCCTTCGGCCATCTCCACCAGGGTATGCGCCCGCTCCTGCAAGGTCTTCACTGCCGCCGGCAGATCCGGACCATTTTCGGTGGAAAGCCCCAATTTGGTGAGAAACTCCGTGAGCAACGACGCCAGCCGCACGGGGTCGCCGGTCTTGATGTAGTGGGCGTTGAGCCAGAGCAGCTTTTCGGGGTTGAAGACCCCGGCGGCCCGGCCAACCTGTTCGAGGGAGAACTTCTCGATCAACTCCTCCATGGAGAAGATCTCCTGATCACCGTGAGACCAGCCCAGGCGCGCCAGATAGTTGACCAGGGCCTCGGGCAGATAACCCTGCTCCTGATAAGCCATCACCGAGGTCGCGCCATGACGCTTGGAAAGGCGGCTCTTGTCGGCGCCAAGAATCATCGGCACATGGGCGAACTCGGGAACGGAATAGCCGAGGGCGGTGTACATGGGTATCTGCCGGGGGGTATTGTTCACATGGTCGTCGCCGCGGATGATCAGGTTGACCCCCATTTCCGCATCATCGACCACCGCCACGAAATTATAGGTCGGGGTGCCGTCGCTGCGCTGGATGATGATGTCGTCCAGTTCTTCGTTGCGGAAGGTGATCGGCCCCTTGATGCGGTCGACGAAGGTAATCTCCCCCTCCCGCGGGGATTTGAAACGGACCACGAAGGGGGCCTCCCCTGCCGGCGGCTGGTTCCGTTCACGACAGGTGCCGTCATACTTGGGCTTGCCGCCGCTCTTCATAGCCGCTTCGCGCTTGACGTCAAGCTCTTCCTGGCTGCAATAGCAGCGGTAGGCCAAACCCTTGTCGAGCAGCTCTTGCACCTTGGTTTTATAGAGATCGAAGCGATCGGACTGGTAATAGGGTCCCTCATCGTAGCTCAATCCCAGCCAGGTCATGGCCTGAAGGATGGCATCGACCGACTCCTGGGTGGAGCGGGCCACATCCGTATCCTCGATCCTGAGAATGAAGGTCCCCTGCTCTTTTTTCGCCAGCAGGTAATTGAAAAGCGCCGTGCGGGCGCCGCCGATATGCAGATAGCCGGTAGGGCTGGGGGCGAAACGAAGACGTAAATCCGACATCAAACTCTCCTCTGGTTCAGCGCTGAAAAGGGTGAAAAATTCGAGCCCGCTGAAAGCGAGCCCGATTTATACTGCATCCCCCGGGGATTGACAAGGGGCATGGGGGATTGCCGGGTCAGGACAGGACCACTCCGGCGTAGCCGACGACCGAGGACTGATCGCCGGTGATGTCGCCGGAATTGCCGTAGCGGACCAGGGTCGCCCGGCTCGCTCCGGCATGGCGGGCCGCCTCCAGCATCGCCACCGTCGGCAGCACACCGCACATGCTGACGCGCCCGTCCCGCACCGTGCGATAAAGCCCTTGGGGATCGAGAGCGATAATCCGCTGCAAGGCGCGCTCGTCCTTTTCCCGAGCCACGGCCCCCGGCTCGTAATGGGTCATATCGGAACTGGCGACCATCAGCACCTCGCCGGGATGCGCCGCCAAAATCCGGGCCAGGGCGGCGCCGAGTTCGAGCAGTTCTTCGAGGGAGAGGTGCCCCAGACACAGGGGGACGATCCGGCAATCGGGCGCAAGCACCTGCAGAAAGGGGATCTGCACCTCGAGCGAATGTTCCGCCTGATGCGCCCGGGGATCCGCCGTCAGGAGCGGACAGGCGGTCAAAAGCTCACCGGCGAGAACCTCGTCGATCGTGACGGATCCCAAAGGCGTATGCCAGTTGCCCGCAGGGAACAGAGCCGCGCGCGCCCCCAGGCCATGATGGTTGGGACCGAGGAGGATGACCTTCGGGGGAATTCGCACCCGAGCGAAAGCGGCTCCGGCAATCGCCCCCGAATAGACATACCCGGCATGGGGCACCATGACCCCCAGCGCCGCGATCTTCTCTTCAACAACGGGGGAGTAACTTTGAATCAGGTGTCGCAGGGATTGGGCATCAGCGGGATAAAACTGGCCGGCCACGGCAGGACGTCGATTCATGAAAACACCTCTCCAGGTCAGAAACCAAGGGTCGCGATGATCATGCGGGTGCCGATCACCAGCAGCATCAGCGCGAATATCCTCACGAGTTTAGCGTGGCTGAAACGTCCGGCAAGGCGGACGCCGAGCCGGGCGAAGATCATGGTGAAGGGGATGACCAGCCCGGCGGCGAGAAGATTCACATAGCCGAAGGAATGCGGAGGCAACAGAGGGTGGTTCCAGCCGTGATAGATATAGGAGAGCACCCCGAAAATCGCCGAAATGACGATCAGGGCGCTGGAATTCCCCACCGCCAGATGCATCGGCATGCGCAGCCACATGAGCATCAGCGGTACCACGATAAAACCGCCCCCGGCGCCGAAAAAGGCGGAAAAGAGCCCGCCGATCAGGCCGATCAGGAACAGGCGCCCCCAGGGGCGGAAGTCCGATTCCTCGGGGGGAAGCCGGGGATCGGAAAAGAACATCTTTCCCGCAGCCAGAATCTGCATCCCCCCAAAGAGTCCCTTCAGCCAGTCACCGGACAGGGATGCGGCAAAAAAAGCGCCAAGCAGCGCCCCGCAAATGCCGCCGACGGCCATGCGCATGACCTGCCGCCACTGGACGTTGCCCCGCCGGCGATGCCCCAGGGTGCTGCTGACGGCGGACGGGATGATGACGCAAAGACTGGTGGCGAAAGCGGCATGAACGACGATCTCGGAGGGAAGGTTCACCGCTTCGAAGGCCCAGAGAAACAGGGGGACCAGGATAATACCGCCGCCGATACCGAGCAGACCGGCGAGCAGACCGGCCAGGGAACCGGTCAGGGCGAAGAGGAGAAGAACCTGAGGAGCGAGCAGCGACATAAGCACCGTCCGAAACGAAAAGAGCCGACCCATAAGGACCGGCTCTTTTACTGATGATGGAGGCCCCGACCCGATTTGAACGGGTGATGGAGGTTTTGCAGACCTCTGCCTTACCACTTGGCGACGGGGCCGAAATTTTTAACGATGTGCCGCCTAAGGCCCGGCATTAATATCAAAAACGCCCGCTTGCTGTCAAGGAGAAAAGAGAACAAATCCATCCGGCAAAGACGACGTTCCCGGGCAGATAAGCAGCCGGTTAATCCCCCTTCAACTTGCCGGTCACCGATTGCATTTTTTTGGTCATGGTGTGTTCTTCCCGATCCCGGCGATCATCGATTTTAATCAAGGTCGATACCCGCACCGCGCCGGCGGCGAAGGGGGATTCGTGCATTTGCCGCAGCAACAAAAAAATCTTGTCCAGATCCCCTTCGATGATCGTTCCCATGGGGGTCAACTGATAATTGAGTCCGCTCTTCTCAACCAGACGCAGACATCCGGCGACAAAGGCCGAGACGCCGGCTCCGGCCGTGCCCAGGGGCGTCACACTGACTTCCACAACGGCCATGACAACCTCCTTATCGACTGATTTTGATCCACAGATGCCGCTGATCACCGCCGGCCCGCAGGACGTTGCCGGCCTTGTCGCCAACGGAATTCCCTTCAAGATGCCCGCCGAGATCGATCCACTCATCGAACGGGGCTTCCACTCGCGTAGCCAATTGCGAGAAATCGATGGCGCCGGTGTCTTCCGACATCGACTGATAGGGGGAAATATCGAGAACCACCCCCTCCCCTTGCAGATTCGGCCGCACCAGAAAACCCTCGGCCAGATCCTGAAAGTCCGTCACTTCGACCACCCCGCGCCGGTGCCCGCCGACATAGGCGCGGATACGGGCGTAAGGACGCCGCTCTCCGACCTCGATCAACGCTGTTTCGCCATCCAGAACCTGAACGAACTGCTCCGTACTCCGGCTGCGGTTACCGAGGGTCCGACCCCCCTCTTCGATCCCGACTCTGCCGGGGGAGGTCGAAAGGAGAGTGCCGCCCCCTCGCCCGACGGCGGCACTTGACATTTCCTGACGCACGGCGATACGCAACATCGCGCGAGGGGTATCCAGTTGCGCGACGAGCTTTTCCAGCGCCGCCGCATCCTTGGTCGAAGCCCGTACAATCAGCCGGTTATCCAGGGCGCTCACCGCTCCGGAACTCCCCAGCATGGATTCAAGAACAGGCAGCAACTCCCCGGCCTGACGATGTTCGAGTTCAATGACCCGCACCTCGCCAGCGACCACCCAGACGCCTTGAGCAAAAACAAAAATCAGCAAAACCAGACTGAAAACCCTGAGGCAAGACATACGGACTCCCAGAAAGCGAAACTTTTTCTGAAGAATGAAAAGCAGATATATTTAAAAGTATACCCGAATGTCACCCCAAGCAAAAACAGGCCACGGAATAGCATCCGTAACCTGTTAATTTTATTGGCGGCCCCGGCGCGATTCGAACGCACGGCCTACCGCTTAGGAGGCGGTTGCTCTATCCAGCTGAGCTACGGGGCCGAAAAGGGGGTTCTTTATAACCCAGTGAATAGGGATTTGCAACCCTCGGAACGGCCCATCAGAACTTGAGCAGGCTGAAGACCTTGTCTTGCGGCAGGCGCTTACGCCCTTCGAGAAATTCCAGCTCGGCCATAAAAGCGCATTCCACCACCTCGGCCCCCAGTTCCTGTACCAGTTCGACAACGGTTGCCATGGTGCCGCCTGTCGCCAGCAGATCGTCGGCGACCACCACCCGGTCCCCGGGCTTGAAGGCATCCTGGTGGATTTCCAGGGTGTCGGCCCCGTATTCGAGCTGATAGGTCTTCCGCAGGGTTTTATAGGGGAGTTTTCCCGGCTTGCGCACAAGGGTGATCCCGGTGCCGAGCTTGTATGCCAGGGCCGCGCCGAGCAGGAAGCCGCGCGCCTCGACCCCGACGATCTGGTCGATCTTGGCGCCGATATAGCGATGGGCAATCAGGTCGATCATCCGGTTAAAACTCTTAGGGTCCGCCAGCAGGGTCGTTATGTCTTTGAAAATAATCCCCTTTTTGGGAAAGTCGGGGATGTCGCGAATGACTTTTTTCAGATCTTCCACGGGGTCGAATCCTTCGTGCGAGGGTGAGATAAAGGTCATGCGTCCTCAGGCCTCCGGAGGCGCAAAGCGCCCCGCAGCCTGGTGCTCCAGGCGGATTTTCTTCAGCTTTTCGAGACATTTTGCCTCGATCTGACGGATTCGTTCGCGGGTCACGCCAAAGCTGCGGCCGATGGTGTCCAAGGTTTGCGGATCGCGGTCGTCAAGCCCGAAGCGCAGGGTCAGGATTTCCCGCTCATTTTCACTCAAACCTTCAAGCCAGGTGCTGACCAGAGCGTACTTGTCCAAATCTTCGATCAATCCCGAAGGATCAACCGCCGTCGGATCCTCGATGGTATCCATGAGACTGTAGTCGTTATTCTCTCCCATGGGGTGTTCGATGGAATAGGTCTTTTTGACCAGAACCATCAGCCGCCGAACATAGGCGTTTTCGACCCCCATCGCTTCGGCGACTTCATTCACGTGCGGTTCGCGATTGTATTTATGAACCAGTTCCCGGCTGATTTTGATGAGCTTGTTGATGTCGTCGGAGACATGCACCGGCAGGCGGATGGTACGGCTCTGATTGACTAGGGCACGCTCGATGGATTGCCGGATCCACCAGGTGGCGTAGGTGGAAAAGCGGCATTCCTTGCTGAGCTTGAAGCGTTCTACCGCTTTGATCAGACCGAGATTCCCCTCTTCGATCAGGTCGAGAAAAGGCAGCCCGCGGTTCATGTAGCGCTTGGCGATTTTAACGACCAGGCGCAGGTTGCTTTCGATCATGCGGTTGCGGGCCTGCTCATCCCCCTGGCTGATCCGGGCGGCCAGAGCCCTTTCGTCCTCGGCGGTGAGCAGCGTGGTTTTCTGGATCTCTTTCAGGTAGAGTTTGATGGCATCGTCCGAATGTTCTTCCGCCGGCTTCTCGGGGCTCTCCTCCTCCCCCTCTTCTTCCTCGTCGACCTCCGCTTCGATCAGACCGTCTTCGGACTCCTCGGACGAATCAGCTTCCGGTTCCTCCTCGAATTTGTACTGGTCATTCATTTTAGCCGCACCTCCACCGGAAAAAGTCATTAAATTCATGAAAGTCTATGAAAGAGAGTCTATTAAGGCAAGTAAAAAATAGGGTTTACCGCTTCCTTACCGATACGGATTTCAAAATGCAGACGCGCCTGACCGCCGCTGGGCGTCACGCCGCTGAGAGCGATACGCTGGCCCCGCACCACGTCGACTCCAGTGGCGACGAGATTCTGTTCGTTATAGCCATAGACGGTGTAATAAGAGTTGCGATGTTTGATGATGATGAGATGACCATAGCCTTTGATGCCGTTGCCGCTGTAGATTACCCGCCCATTCGCCGCCGCCGTCACGGTGGTGCCGCGCGGAACGGCGAATTCCACCCCACGGTTGATGTTTCCCGCCCGCTCTCCGAAATGCTTGACGATCTTCCCCTTGACGGGATAAGCGAAGAGTCCCTTGGTGGGGGATTTGGACGGCGGGGCCGATTTCGGTTTAACCGGAGGGGAGTTTTTGACCGGGGAAACGGAACGTGGCGGGGCTTTAGGCTGCGGCTTTGCGGCACCGGATTCCGGCTTGGAAACCTTGACGGCCTTCGGCACAGTCTGCACACGGGAAGCTTGGGGAATGTAGAGACGCTGCCCCACCCGCAATTGGGTCGGGTCGGAAACGCCGTTGATCCGCGCCAGTTGGGTGGGATCGACGCCGTAGGTCTGACTGATGCGATAGAGGGTCTGCCCCTGCTTGACCGTGTGATAAACCCCTTTGCGGGAAGCACAGCCGGCCAAAAGAGAAAAAATCAGAACGAGAATGAACGCGCGAATCGGCATGACGCTCCAGAAAACAGGGACTACCGTCAAGGTAGCGGAATCTGGTGCCGATCGTCAACCTGAGGCGAGAGGAAGAGAAGCACGACGGATCTCAGAAGAGGTACTTGATGACGAGAAAACCACCGATGAGCAGGACCATGAAGATCAGGGTCAGCAGGTTGAAATATTTTTCGATGAAATTACGCACCGCCGGACCAAAGCGGTAAATCAGGGCGGCGACGAGAAAAAAACGCAAGCTGCGGCCGATGACCGACGCAAAAACAAAGACAGGGAAGTTGATTTCGAAAACCCCGGCGCCGATGGTGAAGACCTTGTAGGGGATAGGCGTGAACCCCGCAGTGAAGATTGCCCAAAAATCGTATGTCACGAAGAGTTCTTGAACCGTGGCGAAAATCGCCTCGGTGAATCCCGGAACATAACGGAAGAAATAATCGGAAACCATTCCCCAGAGGCTGTGACCGATGCCGTAGCCGAGCATCCCCCCCAGGACCGAGCCGACGGCGGTGAGCAGGGCGTAGCGGAAGGAGCGGCGCGGCGTGGCGATACACAGGGCGAGAAGCAGCACGTCGGGAGGGATGGGAAAAAAGGAACTCTCGGCAAAGGCCAGGCAGAAGAGAGCCAGGGTTCCGTAGGGGGTTGCCGCCCAGTGCAAAACCCAGTCGTAAAGACGACGAATCATTTTCATGAGATTCAGGCTTCCTCGCGCCAGCCGAGTTTCCCCAGGAGCGGGACGAAACGACAGTCGACCAGTTGTTCTTCAAAAAAGCTGTTTTCCCCGGTACGGGTGATGCGTTTGAGCACCTGAACCCCCAGATCGCCGACGGGAATCACCAACCGTCCGCCGATGGCCAGTTGTCGCAGATAACAGTCGGGAACACTCGGGGCGCCGGCGGTCACGACAATGGCGTCGAAGGGTGCTTCCTCTTCCCAGCCGAGCGTGCCGTCGGTCACCTTGATGTTCACCGAGCCGCAGCCGATGCCGTCAAGAATCCGCCGGGCTCGGCGCGCCAGAGCCGGGATGCGCTCCACGGAAAAAACCCGGCCCGCGAGCTTGGCCAGAACGGCGGCCTGATACCCCGACCCGGTGCCGATTTCCAGGACTTTTTCCTTTCCGGTCAACAGAAGGGCCTCACTCATCAGGCCGACCATGTAAGGTTGAGAAATGGTCTGCTTCTCGCCAATCGGCAGGGGGAAATCGCCGTAGGCCTGGCTCGCGAAGGCGTCCTCGACAAAAAGGTGGCGGGGAATCTGGCCGACAGCGGCAAGAACCCGGGGATCTTTGATTCCTCGCGCCTTGAGTTGCCGATCGACCATGTTGCGCCGGGCGATGGAATAATCGCTCATGCCTCCCCCTCCCCCTTTCCGTTTTGCAGCCTCATCGTTTCGAGATTCCAGGAAGAGAGCGCCTGGAATGAACGATAGTTGGTCAAGTCGAGATGCAACGGGGTGATGGAAACGAATCCGGAGCTGATGGCGTGAAAGTCCGTTCCTTCGATATTGTGGAAACCCAATCCCCCCCCACCAATCCAGTAATATTTACGGCCGCGAGGATCCTGTTTCTCGACGATGACATCCTCGTAGATCCGCTTCCCCTGCCGGGTGACACGAACGCCACGGTAATCGGGGACAGGGACGTTGACGTTGAAAAAGGTATCGGCGGGCAGGGTATGATGTTGCAACAGGGAGGCCAGACGGACGGAAAATTCGGCGGCTCCCTGAAAATCCTCAAAGCGGAAAGCGTCTCCCGCCAAAGAAACGGCAAAGGCCGGCACCCCCATCAACGTGGCTTCCATGGCGGCGGAAACCGTTCCCGAATAGGTAATGTCATCCCCCAGGTTGCCCCCTTTGTTGATACCGGAAACGACCAGATTCGGCCGTTTGTCCAGAAGGCAGTGAATTCCCAGGTGAACACAGTCCGTCGGGGTTCCGTCCACGGCAAAAAAACCGGGGTGAACCTCTTCGGCGCGCAAGGGGGAGTGCAGGGTCAGGGAATGGCCGACCGCGCTCCGCTCCCGGTCGGGAGCGACGACGGTGACCTCGCCGATTGTGGATAGCTGCTCGGCGAGGGCAAGAATCCCGGGGGATTGAATCCCATCGTCGTTCGTCACAAGAATCCGCAAGCATACCTCGCAGAGGGGAAAGCTAATGAGAGTCGGGAGTGCTGGAAAGCGAATCGCGCAGGCGCTCCAGATCACGGCGAATTTCGTCGATAATCCGGCGGTTTTTAGCGGACTGGACCGGAGGAGGGGCTTCCCCTCCCCCGGCTGTCTTTCTGTTCAGAATTTTTTTGGCACCGGCAATGGTCAGCCGTTGGCGGTGGAGAAGATCTTTGATCAACAGCGCCGTTTCAATATCCCGGCGCCGGTAAAGACGCTGGTTGGATCGGCTTTTCTGGGGGGAGAATACCGGAAATTCTTCTTCCCAATAACGCAGGACATGGGCCTTTATCCCCGTGATTTCGGCAACTTCACCGATTTTAAAGTACAGCTTGTCGGGAATTTCGGCGTTCATGGCATCACGCGGTGATGTTACCCCTCGTTATTGATGGAAGCCTTGAGAACCTGGCTGGGTTTAAAGGTGAGAATGCGTCGCGAGGTAATTTCAATTTCATCCCCGGTCTGCGGATTGCGCCCGCGACGGGTGGCCTTTTCCTTAACGACAAAGTTGCCGAAACCGGCAATTTTGATTTTCTCCCCCTCTTCAAGATTGGATTTCATGATGTCGAAAACCATTTCGACAATGTCAGCGGATTCCTTCTTGGAGAAGCCGGTTTTGAGGTATACGTTTTCTATCAGATCCGCCTTGGTCATAACTCCTCCGCGTAAAAATTTACACAGGTCCTTGAATTTACGGACTTTTATAACACAGCCTCAGAAGCTAAGCAACCGCTTTTTTCAGCGGATTTCGGCGCCGAGGTTTTTCTCCAGGGTGCGAATGAGTTTGCCGTGGATACCCTGTATTTCCTCGTCGGTCAAGGTTTTTTCGAGGGACCGGTAACGCACGCGAATAGCCAGACTCTTCTTCCCCGCCGGCACACCGGCGCCGCGGTAGACGTCGAAAAGGGTAATCTCTTCAATACTCTTGTTCTTGATTTCTCCCAGGGTCGACAACACCCGCGCAGCCGGAATCTCCTCATCGACCAAGAAAGCGCTGTCGCGGCAGACATCGGGGTAACGGGAGAACGGACGGAAGCCGGGATGTCCCAGGGCCTGCTGAAAGAGCACGCTCAGGTCGAAATCGAGCAGATAGACTGTTTCATCGATATCGAACTCCCGCAGAATCCGGGGATGAATCTCTCCCAGGGTGCCGAGAAGCTGATTGCCACAACGCAGGGCACAGGATTTTCCCGGATGGAGGAAAGGCTCCCGGGAATCGGCCTCCCAGGACAGGGCAGGAAGGGTGAAGAGCCCCAGAATCCCTTCGGCGAGCCCTTTGATATCGTAGAAATCAACGCCGGCCCGTTCCTGAGCCCAACCTTCCGGCGCGCGACGGCCACAGAGCGCGACGGTCAGCCGCAGGGGTTCATAGGGAAGTTCCTGCCCCTCCACCACCTGAAAGACCGGCCGCAACTCAAAAACCCGGGGATCGCTGTTGCGGTAAGCGAGATTACCGGCGACGCTGGTCAATACGCTGGGAACGAGCGACGTGCGCATGACGGCCTGTTCCTCGGTGAGCGGATTGAGAACTTTTACCGTTTTACGCCGAGGATCGTCGCCGGCGAGAGCGATGCGATCCCAGGCGCTTTCGGCGATGAAGGAGTAATTGATCATTTCGGAAAAACCGGCCCCCACCAGATAGTCCCGCACCCGGCGCACCAGCCCGACATGGGGGGAATCCTGGTGACTGACCAGGGCGCCGCTCGGCATGGTCACCGGAATCCGGTCGTAGCCGTTGAGCCGGGCGATCTCTTCAATCAGGTCGATTTCCCGTTCCACGTCCGGGCGAAAAGACGGCACCTCGACGGTCAAGTCCCCATCATTGCCGATCCGGGCGACAAAGCTGATGGCATCGAGAAGCTCTTTGATCTTCGCGGCCGAAAGTTCCAGTCCGAGAACGGCGTTGACGCGGGCAACGGACAGGGGCAGGGAAATCTTCGGCAAAACTTGCGGGTAGACATCGATTCGGCCGCGAGCGACGGTGCCGCCGGCCAGCTCCTGGATCAACGCGGCCGCCCGGTCAAGGGCCAGGGGAACCATGTCGATATCGGCGCCGCGTTCGAAGCGATGGGAGGATTCGGTGTGGATTCCCAGGCGCTTGCTGGTCCGGCGAATGGTGGTCGGATCGAAATAGGCACTTTCCAGAAGGACGTCGGTCGTTTTCGGCTTGATCTCGGAATTCTCCCCACCCATGATGCCGGCCAGGGCCACCGCCCCCTGGCCGTCGCAGATGGTCAGGTCGGATGCCTTGAGTTCCCGGGACTGGCTGTCGAGAGTCGTGAAAAGCTCCCCCTCCCCCGCCGGTTTCACGACAATCCGACCTTCGCGCAGCAGATTGAAATCGAAGGCATGCAGGGGATGACCCAATTCCAGCAGCACAAAATTGGTGACGTCGACGACGTTGCTGATCGAGCGCATGCCGACGGATTCAAGGCGTCGTACCATCCATTCCGGGGAAGGACCGATTTTGACCCCCTTGATCAGTCGGGCGGCATAGCGCGGGCAGCGCTGAGGGTCGTCGATGGTGACCGAGGTTGCCTCGGAGATAGGCGCACCGGTCTCGTTCACCACCGGGGTCGGCCGCTTGAGGGGTCGGCCGGCCATGGCCGCGACTTCCCGCGCGACGCCGACGACGCTCAGGCAGTCGGGGCGATTGGGGGTAAGCCCCAGCTCAAAGCGTACATCCTTCAGCCCCAAAGCCTCGAAGACCGGTTGGCCCAAGGGCAGACCCGGAGGCAGGATGATGATCCCTTCCGATTCCTCGGCCAGGGCCAGTTCTTTTTCCGAACAGAGCATGCCCATCGATTCGACGCCGCGAATCTTCGATTTCTTGATGGCGAAATCGCCGGGCAAAACCGAGCCGATCTGGGCCAAGGCCACAAGATCTCCGGCACGATGGTTTTTCGCGCCACAGACCACCTGCAGGGTTTCCTTGCCGGTATCCACCTGGCAGAGGGTCAGGCGATCCGCCTCAGGGTGGGCCTCGACGGCGGCCAGCCGGGCAACGATCACCGTATCGAGATCGGCCCCGATCTTTTCCATGGCATCCACTTCCAGGCCGGCCATGGTCAGGCGATGGGCGAGTTCTTCCGGGGTGAAATCAAAATCGACATACTCTTTGAGCCAGTTATAGGTAACGATCATTTGTTCAAGTCCTTTATCAACCAGTCCTTACCAACTTAGCGATTCACGGCAACTTTTTTAGAACTGACGCAGAAAGCGAATATCGTTCTCGAAAAAGAGCCGCAGATCGTTCACCCCGTATTTAAGCATGGCGACCCGCTCCAGACCCATGCCGAAGGCAAAGCCGCTGTAGGCCACGGGATCGTAATGGACCGATTTGAAAACTTCGGGATCGATCATCCCGCTGCCGAGAATCTCCAGCCAGCCGGATTGCTTGCAGACCCGGCAGCCCTTGCCGCCACAGATGACGCATTGGATGTCGACCTCGGCGCTCGGCTCGGTAAAAGGGAAAAAGGAGGGGCGAAAACGCACCCCGACCCCGGCCCCGAAAAAACGGTTGATGAAGGTCGTGAGGATCCCCTTGAGGTCGCCGAAGGAAACCTGGCGGTCAACGAGAAAGCCTTCGATCTGGTGGAACATCGGCGAATGGGTAATGTCCGAATCGCGGCGATAGACGGTACCGGGTGCGATGACCCGCACCGGCGGCGGCTGCTTGAGCATGGTGCGGATCTGCACGGGCGAGGTATGGGTGCGCAGCACCACATCTTCGGAGATGTAGAAAGTATCCTGCATATCCCGGGCGGGATGATCCTTGGGGATGTTCAACGCCTCGAAGTTGTAGAAATCCTTTTCCACCTCGGGGCCCTCGGCGACGCCGAAGCCCAGGGCCGAGAAGATCTCCACGATTTCCTCGGTCACCAGGGTAATGGGATGTTTGGACCCGGCGAAGCGAGTCCGGCCCGGCAGAGTGACATCGATCGTCTCTTCCCTGAGGCGGCGCTCGATATCCTGTGCCCGCACCAACTCAAGGCGCGACTCGATCAGTGCTTCCAACTGCTCCTTGACCTCGTTGGCCATGGCGCCAACGATCGGCCGTTCGGCGGCGGGCAGAGCCCCCATGCTCTTCATGATGGAGGTCAGCTCTCCCTTCTTCCCCAGGTAGGCAACCCGAACCTCCTGCAAAAGTTTTTCGCTCTCGGCCTCTTCCACGGCGCGTCCCGCCGCATCCAACATCGCCTGCAACTTCTCCTTCATAGCCGTCCCGATCCGGTTATAAAAAACGATGGAAGCCGCGCAGGACCTCCATCGCCAGTTTCTCAGAAAAAAAGAGAGATGGAGCCAACCCCATCTCTCTTTTCGCTTCCGCTCGATTTAAAGCTGGGCTTTGGCTTGGGCGACGACCGCGCTGAAACCCGCGGGATCGGTAACCGCCAACTGGGCGAGCACCTTGCGGTCAAGGCCGATCTCCGCCTTTTTCAGGCCATAGACCAGACGGCTGTAAGATACGCCGTTTTCGCGGGACGCCGCATTGATGCGGGCAATCCAGAGGGCGCGAAAATCGCGCTTCTTGACCCGACGGTCACGAAAGGCATAGTTCAGAGCCCGGTCAACGGCCTCCGTCGCGCTGCGAAACAATTTGCTCCTGGCGCCACGATACCCTTTGGCCAGTTTGAGAACCTTGTTTCTTCTGCGTCTCGCTTTGAATCCACGTTTTACTCTCGGCATGTTTTACTCCTTACAGTGTTGTGATAAAGCGGCAATGCCGCCGCCGGATCTGAAGGGGGAGACTATTTCCCCTCAGTTCACGGACTTGAGCCGATCCTGGTTGGTCCCTTTTACAGGTACGGAATCAGGCGGCTGATGTTAGCGGCATCAGCCTTGTGCACCAGAGTCGCCTGACGAAGTTCCCGCTTACGCTTGGTGGACTTTTTGGTCAGGATGTGACTGGTGAACGCCTTGTTGCGCCGGATGTTGCCGGCGCCGGTCTTGCGGAAGCGCTTGGCGGCTCCCCGATTGGTCTTGATTTTGGGCATGACCCCATCTCCTTTTATGGTTTAGAATCCGCGCGACCCGATGCCGCGGGATCCGGACTGCTACTTTTTGGGTGCGACAACCATGGACATGAAGCGTCCCATGAGCCGCGAGGTGCTCTCCACCACACCGAGATCCTGAATTTCCTGCGCGACTTTTTCCAGAAGACGCTGGCCGAATTCAGGATGGGTCACTTCGCGGCCGCGGAACATGATCGTCACCTTGACCTTATTCCCCTCCTCAAGGAAACGGCGCGCGTGCTTGACCTTGAACTGAAAATCGTGTTCGTCGGTCTTGGGGCGCATCTTGACTTCCTTGAGCTCGACCTTGGCCGTCTTTTTCTTGGTTTCCGCCGCCTTCTTGCTCGCCTCATACTTGTATTTACCGTAGTCCATGATCCGGCAAACAGGAGGGGCGGCATTGGGGGAAACCTCGACCAGATCGAGGCCACGCTGCTGGGCGGCGGTCAGGGCATCTTCCAGGCTCAGAATCCCGAGCTGTTCACCCTCATCGTCGACCACCCGAACTTCCCGGGCGCGAATGGCCCGATTGATGTTGGTTTCTTGCTTAGCTATGGGAACACCTCCTAGTGATATTGACGACACTCATCCTGGACGAAGCGGATAAATTCATCGGGGGTCATGGAATCGAGGGTTTTCCCGGTGCGATCCCGGGGGGCGAGGCGCCCTTCCTGCATCTCCCGGTCCCCGACAACGAGCATGTAGGGAATCTTCTCCAGCTGCGCTTCACGGATCTTGAATCCGAGTTTTTCATTGCGCAGATCGGCCTTCACCCGAATTCCGGCCGCCGCCAGCTGTTCCCGCACCCGGGCGACATAGTCGGCCTGATTGTCGGTGACATTGACGATGACAGCCTGTACCGGGGATATCCAGAGTGGGAAGTTGCCGGCGAAATGTTCGATAAGAACACCGATAAACCGCTCGATGGCTCCCAGAATGACCCGGTGCACCATGACCGGCCGATGTTTTTCGCCGTCGCTGCCGACATAGGTAAGATCGAAGCGCTCTGGCAGGGTAAAATCGCACTGGATTGTAGCACACTGCCACCGCCTGTCAAGGGCATCCTTGAGCTTGATATCGATCTTGGGGCCATAAAAGGCACCGTCCCCTTCGTTGATTTCAAAGGGTAATCCGGAATCTTCCAGGGCCGCCATCAGAGCCCGGGTCGCCCGCTCCCAATCGGCGTCACTGCCGATCGATTTTTCCGGGCGGGTGGAGATTTCCATCTCGTACTCGAAACCAAAGATGCCCATGACATCCTGCACGAACTTGATCACGCCCTTGATTTCGGCATCGAGCTGTTCGGGGGTGCAGAGGATATGGGCGTCGTCCTGGGTGAAGCCGCGCACCCGTAAAAGGCCGTGCAGCACCCCGGACTTCTCGTGGCGGTGCACCGTGCCCAGTTCGAAGTAACGCAGGGGCAGATCGCGGTAGGAGCGCATCTTCGATTTATAGATAAGCATGTGCGCCAGGCAGTTCATCGGTTTGACGCCGTAGCTCTGCTCGTCGATCTCGGTGAAGTACATGTTCTCCCGGTAATTTTCGTAATGACCGGAAGTTTTCCAGAGTTCGGTGCGCAGAATCTGCGGGCCCATGACAATGTCGTAACCGCGACGCAGGTGCTCGCGCCGCTCGAAATCCTCGATCAGGGTCCGCAGCAGGGCGCCCTTCGGATGCCAGATCACCAGCCCGGCGCCCGCCTCTTCACTGAAAGAAAAGAGATCGAGCTCCTTGCCGAGCTTGCGGTGATCTCGCTTGCGAGCTTCTTCGAGACGCGCCAGATAGGTTTTCAGTTCCTTCTTGTCGGGAAAGGCGGTGGCGTAGATGCGTTGCAGCATGGCGTTCTTTTCGCTGCCGCGCCAGTAGGCACCGGCCACGCCGGTCAGCTTGAAGGCCTTGATAAATTTGGTGGAAGGCAGATGCGGTCCCCGGCAGAGATCGACAAAATCCCCCTGGCGGTAGAGGGAGACGATGCCGTCGGGGAGAGCCTCGATCAGCTCGACCTTATAGTTTTCGCCCATCCCCCGAAAAAGAGCGATGGCCTCATCCCGGGGAAGTTCTTCTCTGAGAATGGGAAGATCGGCCGCCGCCAGTTCGCTCATCTTCTTTTCGATGGCTTCGAACATCTCCGGCGCGAAGGTCTGCTTGGTGCTGTAGAAGTCGTAGTAAAAACCGTTTTCGATAGACGGGCCGATGGCGACCTGCACATCGTCGCCATAAAGGGCCTTCACCGCATGGGCCATCAGATGCGCGGTGGAGTGGCGATAGACATTCAGTCCCTCCGGTGAGTTCAGGGTGACCAGCTCGACCCGAGCATCCCGATCGAGAGGGCTGTTCAAATCCACCAGCTTGCCGTCGACACGGGCGGCCACCGTCTGGCGAGCCAGACCTTCGCCGATCGACCGGGCCACATCCAACGGGGTGCTTCCGGCGGCAAATTCTTTTTTGGAACCGTCGGGCAGCTCGATTCGCACCTGACTCATCGGTTACTCCAGGAATGAAAAGAGGCATCCGGGGATGCCTCGTCCATGATCGGTTCGGTTGCCGGTTTTGGTAGGCACGGGCGGGATTGAACCGCCGACCCCTACCGTGTCAAGGTAGTGCTCTCCCACTGAGCTACGTGCCTACAACCGAAACGACGTATATCTAGCAAAGGCGCCTTGCCTGTGTCAAGGGATTTTCCTTAACAAAAGCGGATTTTTATCGACGGAGGCCTCAAAATCGAGGAGCCGCGACTTGGTCTTTATCCCCTCCCCGCCGGAGTAGCCGGTCAAACGTCCGCCGCGGCCGACGACCCGGTGACAGGGAAGCAGGATGGGATAGGGATTGCCGGCCATGACCCGCCCCACCGCCCGGGCGCAACCGGGACAGCCGGCACGCTGCGCCAGTTCGCCATAGGTGAGGGTCGACCCCAGGGGGACTTTGGCCAGCTCCCGCAGGATGGTGCCGGCGAACGGGGTGAAACGGGACCAGTCGAGAGGGAGATCGAAGGCGCTGCGCTCGCCATGAAAAAATTCCCGCAGCTGAACGCAGGCCGCAAGGGCCAGACCGGATTCCGTCCAGCTATGGCGCGGGTATTTCTGCCGGACCCGTTCCCGTGCGTCATCTTCATCCGCAGCCGGCAGCACTTCCCGAATCACGCCTTCGCCAACGACGACCGCGATAAAGCCCACAGGAGCCGACAATCCCTGAACCTCGCAGAATGGAGTCTTCATCGCTTCAGCACCTTTCGTTGGATCAGGGTCAGGGCTTGCTCGGTGTAAGGTACCCGTAAGAGCATGCAGCCCAGGGCGAAAATCAGACAACCGACAGCGATCGTGCCGCCCAGCACGCTCCCTTTGAGCAAAAACCGCCCCGGTTCGAGCCAAGAGACAAGGCGCAGCAGCGCCCAGACGGCGACGCCCATAATGACCGTGGCGGGAAGGATGCGCGCCAGCGCGGAAGCGGCGGAAGCAAGCCCCAACCGTCCCATCTTCCGCCGCAAGGCCCAAAGCAGGGCGCAACTGTTGAAGACCGAGGCAAGCGTCAGCGCCGCGGCCAGGCCGACATGGCCGAAGGGGCGCATGAGCAGTAGCCCCAGAGCTACATTCATCAGCAGCGTCCAGAAGGAAATCCACACCGGCGTCCGCGTATCCTGCCGGGCATAGAAAGCCGGAACGATGACGCGGCTGACCCCGACGAAGAAAAGTCCCGGGGCATAAGCGGCCAAAGCCAGGGCGGTCTGACGCACGTCCTCCGCGAGAAAGGCCCCTTGCATAAAGAAAAGACTGAAAATCGGCTCGGCACAAAGAAACAGACCCACCGAGGCGGGGATGGTAATCAGGGCGATCAGAATCAGGGCATACTGCAGGGACTCGCGAAAACCCTGGTCGTCATGGTTCCCCATCTGTCGGCTCATGGCGGGAAGAACCGCCTGGGCCAGGGAAACGATGAAAATTCCCTGGGGAAACTCGAAAAGCCGCTGACCATAATAGAGAAAAGAAACGCTCCCCTCCGGCAGGAACGATGCCAGCAGACGGGAGACGACGACATTGATCTGATAGATGGCAACGCCGATCAGACCAGGAAGCATCAGCCAGGCGATGCGCCGGACCCGGGGATGACGGAAGCGGAAATCGGGACGCAGGCGGATACCAAGACGGCGCGCGACCGGCACCTGGATAAGCAATTGCAGAACGCCGCCGACCAGCACCCCTACGGCCAGGGCGGTAATCCCCACTTCGAACCGGGTATGGAACCAGAGGGCGCAGAGAATCATGCTGAGATTGAGCAGCAACGGCGACACGGCAGGCACAAAATAGTGCCCCATGACATTGAGGATGCCCGTCAGCAGCGCCAGCAGACTGACAAAGAAGATGTAAGGGAACATGATCCGATTGAGAAAATCGGTCAATTCGAGTTTGCCTTCAACGGCGCCGAAACCGTGCCCGACGATTTCGACCAGCCACGGGGAGCCCCAGATCCCCAGCAGGGTGACGCCGGTCATGACCAGAACCAGCAGGGTCATGCAGATATTGGCGACTTCCTGGGCCTGCGGTCTCCCCTCTCGGTGATAGACCTCCGAAAAAGTGGGGACGAAGGCGGCGGTCAGCGAGCCTTCGGCAAAGAACCGCCGAAGCAGGTTGGGGAGGGTAAAGGCGATGAAAAAGGCATCCGTCCCGAATCCGGCACCAAAGAGCGCCGCGACCACCATATCCCGAACCAGACCGGCGATGCGGCTCAGTCCGGTCGCCAGACCCAGAACCCCTGCGGCCCGGGTGATGTTTTTTCTTTCCGACATGCGGACTCCGAAGTCAGGGCAACCAGCCCAAAGGAGAAAAAACCCGGAAGGAATATCCCCGCCATCCCCTCCAGGGATTCATAACTAGGCAAAATTTGTATTATTTTATCTTAATTCAGTTGATTAACATCTTAAGCTGCTGATGTTAAAGAACTATTCTTTACATATTGGAGAGTTTTTAACTTGACGGCCGGTTAATGTGATGCTATAAAGCTGCCGTCCCGTAAAAATTAATCACACCCATCGGAGGATAGAACCTTGGCCAACCACAAATCCGCACTGAAGAGAAATAAGCAGAACACGGTTCGTAATGCCCGCAACACCCACATCCGTTCGACCATGCGCACCTACGTCAAGCAGGTCCGTGAAGCCGTCGCCGCCGGCGATGCCGAAGCCGCCAAGGTGGCCATGGAAAAAGCCATGCCCTATATCGACAAGGCCGCCGGCAAGGGGGTCATTCACAAAGCGACCGCCAGCCGCAAGATTTCCCGCCTGGCCAAACTGATCAACGCGCTTTAAATAACTCATCATACGTTGACAAAAAAGGAGGCTTTTAAGCCTCCTTTTTTTATTGTCCTCCGTTGCGGGTGATTTCCGTCACCAAGGCGCCCAAAATCGCGTTCGGATGGGCGCCGCCGGACTTTAGGGAGAGATCCGCTTCCAGGAAGAAATCGAACAACTGCCGATAGCGGGAAGACGAAAAGCCCCGGGACTGCTCAATCAATCCCTTGATGAAAAATGGCGCGACCCCCAGCAGCTTAGGCAAATCCCGCTCGCCTACCCCCTGTTCTTGCGACTCACGACATTTCCATAATTGGCGAAAGTGCCGGACGATCATGGTCAGAACCATGAGCGGCGGCGAGCCATCGTCAAGAATTCGCCCGAGCAGGTGTTGCGCGTCGCCGTGCCGTCTTCTCCCCAGCGCATCGTTCAGGGCAAAGACGCTGTCGATCCGGGTGTCCGATACAATCGCCCGAACATCCTCGACGTCGGCCAGCTTGCGATCCCCCAGGTAGGAGAAAAGTTTGGTCAGCTCCCCCTGGATTTCCTGCAGATCGTTTCCCACCCGCCGACAGAAAAGAGCCATGGCCTCCTCGGTCAGGGAATACCGGGCCAGGCGTGCCTGCTCGCGGATGAACCCGGGGATCTGGTTGTCATAGAGTTTCTTGAACTCCACCAACTCCCCGAATTTTTTGAAATCCTGGAAGAATTTACGGCGTCCGTCGATTTTATCGGCGATCAGGACCAGGACGGTTTCCGGAACCGGTTCCCGCAGGTAAGGGAGGAAGGCTTCAAGTTCTTCAGCGGAAAAATGCTGCGCATCCTTAACCAGGATCAGACGGTGGGCGGCGAAAATCGGAAAGGTTCGGGCTTGATCGAGAATATCGCCGGCACGGGCCTCGCGGGCCGAAAACTGATCGAAGTTGAAATCCCGATCCGCCGGCGGCAAAAGGACGTCGAGTATTCCGCGCCAGCATTTTTCGATCAGAAACCCTTCTTCGCCAAAGAGAAACAGCAGGTTGGGGATTTCCCTTTTTTCCAGCGCGCGAAAGAGTTCAGCGGAATTCATGCCGTTTAAAAGTTTTCCTGAATCCGCTGATAGATCTGTTCGGCCAAGCGCTGGCTGATCTTCTGCATGGCCTCGGTTTCAAAATCGTCCTGCCGGGCTCGGTCGGCGCTGTTGAGCGATTCCTCGGTCCAGAAGACACTGTCCTTCCACAGGATCTTGCCGTCGCTGACCCGGCGAAGATTGGCGTTAACCCGCATTTCCGAGCGATATTCCTGGATTTTGTCGCGACGGTTGTAGGCTACCGCGGTGCGGCTGTAGGAAGCGACATCGCCACTGAGCACGGCTTCCGCCTCCTTGGCGCTGGCCACCAGACGCAATTGCCGGTCGCGACTGAACCACATAATCAGGTCGTTGGTCAGCATGCTGTCAAGAAAAGGCTCCGCCGTGCGATTCCCCAGCGGTTGGATATAGAGCGTACTGACACCGATCCCGGGACTGAGACCCCGCGGGGTATAGCCGCAGCCCGACAGAAGACTCAAGAGCAAAAGCAGCAGACCGAGGCCTTTCATCAGGACACCACGATGTTGACGAGACGGCCGGGAACGAGAATGACCTTGCGTACCGTCTGTTCGGCGATAAAACGGGCGACGTTCGGCTCGCTCAGGGCCGCCTGGCGGACCGTGTCCTCGGAAGCGTCGGCCGGGACGGTGACCTTGCCGCGGACCTTGCCGTTGACCTGCACGACAATCGAGATTTCATCTTCGATCAGGGCGTTTTCATCCCAGGCCGGCCAGCCCTGACGCTCGATCCCTTCGCCGTGGCCAAGACAGCTCCAAAGCTCCTCGGCGACATGGGGGACAAAGGGGGTGAGGAGACGGACCGTCGTTTCCAGGGCTTCGCGCAGCACCGCCGGCGCCTTGGCCTTGCCCTCGAAGGCGGAAATGGCGTTGACCAGCTCCATGACGGCGGCGATGGCGGTATTGAAATGGAAGCGGCCGTCGATATCCTCGGTGACCTTCTTGATGGTCCGGTGGGTGACGCGGCGCAGGTCGCGGGCCGGGCCTTCGGCCGAAGTCGGCAGGTCGATGCCTTGAATCAATCCCAGGTTTTCACAGATCAGGCGCCAGACCCGGCTGATAAAGCGGAAGCAGCCTTCGACCCCCTGCTCGTTCCATTCCAGATCCTTTTCCGGCGGAGCGGCGAAAAGGGAAAAGAGCCGGGCGGTATCGGCGCCGTAGCGGGCGATGAGATGGTCGGGATCGATGACGTTTTTCTTCGATTTGCTCATCTTCTCGTTGCGGCCCAGAACCGTTTCCGCCTGACAGCGGGAACAGCGGCCATCCACCACTTCCTCGGGATAAAGCCAGCCGTGCTCGGGGCAGGAGCGGGTCTCCATGCAGACCATCCCCTGGGTCAGCAGGCTGGTGAAGGGTTCGCCGACCTTCATCAGGCCGAGATCGCGCAGCACCTTGGTGAAAAAGCGGGCATAAAGCAGATGCATGACCGCGTGCTCGACGCCGCCGATATACTGGTCGACGGGCAGCCAGTAGTTGACGGCATCGGCATCAAGCGGCCCCGCGTCGTGCTTCGGACAGGCATAACGGGCGAAATACCAGGAACTTTCCACGAAGGTGTCGAAGGTGTCCGTTTCCCGCCGGGCCGCTTTGCCGCAAACGGGGCAAGGGGTCTTGACGAAGGCCTCGGATTGGGCCAGGGGGCTGCCCCCCTCGCCGGTGAAGGCGACGTTCGTCGGCAGCACCACGGGCAGATCCTTTTCCGGAACCGGCACCATGCCGCAGTCCTCGCAGTAGATCACCGGAATCGGCGTTCCCCAATATCTCTGCCGGGAGACCCCCCAGTCGCGCAGGCGGTAATTGACCGTCTTTTGACCGATCCCCCGCTGCGTCAGGGCCTCGGCGATCTTTTCCTTGGCGGCCTCGTTGGCAAGGCCGTTGAACTCGGCCGAGTTCACCATGACGCCCGATCCGGTCCAGGCGGACTCCATTGTTGCCGGATCGAGAGTCTCGCCTTCCGGCTGGATGACCACCACCAGCGGCAGCTGGTACTTGCGTGCGAATTCGAAATCCCGCTGGTCGTGGGTCGGCACCGCCATGACGGCGCCGGTACCGTACTCCATCAGAACAAAATTGGCCAAAAAGACCGGCATCTTGCCCCCCGTTACCGGGTTCAGGCAGTAGCTGCCGGTGAAGACCCCTTCTTTTTCCTGGTCGTCGCTGGTGCGCTTGAGTTTGTCCTGTTTTTTGACCTTGGCGATAAAGGCCTCGACGAGAGGGCGCTGCTCGGCGGTGGCCAGTTCCAGCGCCAGGGGATGCTCCGGCGCCAGGCTCATGAAGGTGGCGCCGAAAAGGGTGTCCTGGCGGGTGGTGAAGACACGAATCGACTGCTCGCGCCCGTCGATGGGGAAACCGATTTCGCAACCGGTGCTGCGGCCGATCCAGTTACGCTGCATGATCAGCACCGGTTCGGGCCATCCGGGAAGATTGTAGGTTTCGTCAAGCAGCTCCTGGGCGTAATTGGTGATGCGGAAGAACCATTGTTCCAGTTCCTTGGCGACCACCTCGCTGTCGCAGCGCCAGCAACAGCCGTCCTCCACCTGCTCGTTGGCCAGCACCGTCTGGCAGGAGGGGCACCAGTTCACCGAAGAGCTTTTCTTGTAGGCCAGCCCCTTCTCCAGCATGCGCAAAAAGACCAGTTGCTCCCAGCGGTAATAGGCGGGATCACAGGTCGCCAGCTCCCGGTCCCAGTCATAGGAGAGCCCCATTTTTTTCAACTGGATTTTCATGCTGGCGATATTTTCGAAGGTCCATTTGGCGGGATGGATGCCGTGGTTGATGGCGGCGTTTTCCGCCGGC
The DNA here is from genome assembly GCA_034002365.1 of Trichloromonas sp. Classification (GTDB taxonomy): domain Bacteria; phylum Desulfobacterota; class Desulfuromonadia; order Desulfuromonadales; family Trichloromonadaceae; genus Trichloromonas. Next base: position 66,408 of record JAVFAR010000001.1, on the reverse strand, counting down.
ATGCCGAAGGCGTCCCAGCCCATGGGATGCAGAACGTTAAAACCCTGAAGCCGCTTGAAGCGGGCCACCACGTCACCAATGGAGTAGTTGCGCACGTGTCCCATATGGATCCGCCCCGAGGGATAGGGGAACATTTCCAGCAGATAGAACTTTTCCCGGGAGGGATCCTCGGTAACCTTGAAGGACGCTTCGGCATCCCAGCGGTTCTGCCATTTTTCTTCGATGGCGGCGGCATCGTAACGTTCTTGCATATATCCTCCACGGCCCGCAGGGGCCATCGGTTTCTTAAACATGAATACCGGCAAACGCCGGTATTCTGTCATCAGGCCAAAAAACATCCCAGGGATGTCGGCCCTTCGCATGGATTCGGTAACAACGGCTTGCGCTCGTTGCTGAAAAAACTACTTTTCCCGATAGGTGATGCGACCGCGGGTCAGGTCATAGGGGGAAAGCTCGACCGTTACCCGGTCACCGGGAAGAATACGGATATAGAACTTGCGCATCTTTCCGGAAATGTGCGCCAGCACAACATGCCCGTTATCCAGCTTGACCCGGAACATGGCATTGGGAAGGGGCTCGATGACCTCCCCTTCAACTTCAATCGCTTCTTCTTTAGCCAAAACGGCCTCCTGACATTTAGGAACAATGAAATCATCGTGTTTTACGGAATGGACTATTTAACATAAACCATATGGGAATTGTCAACCCCGCGCTGCAAGGAATCGCAGGTTGTCCAAGGAAGACCTACTTAAGGACCAGCAGCCGACGGGCGACTTCCTGGACCTGCGGCGACTGCACCGGCTTGGTGATGTAATCGTTGGCGCCCAGAGCAAAGGCCCGGTTGCGATCCTCCTCGGCCCCTTCGGTGGAAATCACCACAATGGGGATGTCGTTCAGCGCCGGGTCTTTACGTACCAGACCGACCAGTTTCAGACCATCCATGACCGGCATGTTGATGTCGGTAAAAATCAGATCGAAGCGTTCGCCGGTGATCTTCTTAAGGCCGTCGACCCCATTCGCCGCTTCGGTGACCGACACCCCCGGCAGACGTTTGAGGGCGAAGGCCAGCAGCTGCCGCATGGTGGGTGAATCATCCACGATAAGAACACGCTTGGTTTCCACAGGATCTTCCCTCCCCTGCCCTATTTCGTCAGCAGGTTGATAAAACCTTGGATCGTCGAAAGTTTCCTTTCCGACTCGGAATAGAGCCGGGAGGAAAAGATAGCGGTCGCCGCATGGCCGGCCAACAGGGTGAAAAGCTCATAATCGACATCGGCGAAGCGGCGCTTCTGTTCAAGCAGGCGGTAAATAACAATCACCCCGATAACATGTTCCTTGATTTTCAAGGGGATGCAGGCCATGGGCTGAGAATAATCGAGCTCATAGGCCTCGATATCCTCGACAAAATGATTTTCGCCGGTCTGCCCGGCCCGGCCGATCACGCCCGCGCCCAGGTCGATAGGGGGCAGGTCCGAAACATCGATCCCTTCGTGGCCGGCAAGTTCAAGCTTGCCGGTTTTCTCGTCCAACAACAGCACGGCGAAGACTTCGGCGCCGATCAGGTTGATGACGATTTCGGAAATGATCTGCAACACTTCCTTGAAATCGAGGGTCGAATGCAATTGATAGGAGGCGATGTACAGGTTCGCCAGCATGTTGTTTTCCGATTCAACCACAACATAGCGATTGGCGAAGTCGTGATTTTCCTCCTCAACGGCCTTGATCCGGTCAAGGATCTCCTGCTTTTCCCGTTCCAGTTCGGCGACCTGCTGCCGCAACCGTTGCAGTTCCTCCAACTGGGCCGGAGAAGACATATCCTGCGCCGGCTCCTTGAGCTTGAGAATCTGATAACGCAGGCGTTCGTTTTCTTTCAGAAGGGACTGGGTAAATTCGGCGCCCTTCTTGAAAACCTGAAGAAATTCCTCGGCGCGCTTGGCTGAACTGTTTTCCTCGTTGAATTCCGACATGGAAACCGCTCCTGGGAGGATATCGTCGATTGGGTTAAAATCCGCAGCGGCGCAAGACTTCACCAGCCATCAGGGAAAGAGGCAGCACCTTGTCCACCTTGCCGGTCGCGATCGCTTCCTTGGGCATACCGAAGACAACACTGCTTTCCTCGCTTTCGGCGAGAACCTGGCCACCCCGTTCCTTGATCCGTTCCACCCCGCGGGCGCCGTCATTACCCATACCGGTGAGGATGACGCCCAGCAGATTCGCGCCGAAAACCTCGCTGGCGGATTTGAACATGACATCGACCGAAGGGGTGTAACGCTGACTCGGGGGGGGATCCTCGACCAGGGCGACAACGCTGCCGGCGCGCACCTGAAACGTGAGATTTTTACCGCCCGGCGCGATCAGGACGCGCCCGGGAAGCATCAGATCCCCCGCTTGCGCCTCTTTGACCTCCAGGGCGCAGAACTTGTTCAGGCGCTCGGCGAAGGCCCGGGTAAAGACCGGCGGCATGTGCTGGGAAATGGCGATGCCCAAAGGCAAAGGATTGGTGATGGCGGAGAGCAAGGACTGGAGAGCGGGCGGGCCCCCCGTGGACGCGCCAATAACGATCTGGCCAAGACCGTTGCTCCGGGGGATGAGCGTCGGCATCGGTCCGGCCGAGGCCTCGCGGGCCCGGTCCCGGGCCGATGGCCGGCGCAACACCTTGTTCATGTCGGTGCGGGCCGTTTCCATAACTTTGGCGAGCAGGTCCTCGGGGATGTTCACCAGCTCGGGAGAGATCCGGCTGGTCGGCTTGGCGACGAAATCGACCGCCCCCAGTTCCATGGCCTTGAAAACATTTTCATCATCGGCGAGGGAGGAGATGACGATCACCGGGGTCGGACGGTTCTGCATGACGATCCGCAAAAAGCCGAAACCGTCGATGCGCGGCATCTCCAGATCGAGGGTCACCAGATCGGGCTGCAAATCGAAAAATTTGCGCAGCCCCTCTTCACCGTTACAGGCATAGCCGACGACGGTCACCCCCGGGATTTCCTCAAGAAGCTTGATGATCGTGCGACGATTGTAGGCGGAATCGTCGATCACCAGAACGCGAACCGTATGACTCATGTCCGTTCTCCCGGGGTGAAACTCAGGGGCGGACGCTGATAGACCATGTCATGCTGGAAATGGCGCAAGGCGAAGGAGGTGGTGATGTTCATCAACGACTCGGAGTGTCCGAGCAGCAGGAATCCTTCCGGCTTGAGGCGGGAGTAAAAACTGTCGATGACCTTCTTTTTGGCTGGGAGATCGAAATAAATGATGACGTTACGACAGAAGATGACATCGACCTTGCCGAGCAGGGCGACCCGGGGAAAGTCAAAAAGATTCAGATGGCTGATGGAGACGAGGTTCTTGATCTGATCGTTAATCCGATATTTTCCGTCGACCTCGGTGAAATACTTTCTCAGATAGCGAGCATCCGTGGAGCGGAAGGAGGATTGCCCGTAAATTCCCTTGCGGGCAATCTGCAGCACCCGTTGGCTGATGTCGGTGCCGACAATGTCGATCTGCCAACCATCGAACAGCCCCAGATCGAGAATCAGCATAGCGATGGTGTAAGGCTCCTCGCCGCTGGAACAGCCGGCACTCCAGATGCGGATCTTTTTGTCGCCGATCGCTTCTTTTTTCGCGCGGATCTCCGGCAGGATTTCCTTGACGAAAGTCTTCAGCTGAAAGTCTTCACGGAAAAAATAGGTTTCGTTGGTGGTCAGGGTGTTGATGACTTCGGTGAATTCGTCATCCTTGTTTTTGTGGTACCGCAGGTAATAGTAATAATCCTTGAAGCTCTTGAGTTGCAAGGTCTGCAGGCGTTTTCCCAGGCGGCGTTCGAGCAGATATTTGGAATCCGGGCCGAAATGCAGACCGCTGTGAGCATAGACGAGATCCTTGAGCTGTCGGAACTCCTCGTCGCTCATGGAAATTTCCGGTGAGAGAAAGAGCATGCCCTAGCCCTCCTCCCCAAGAGATTCCAGGGTCTCTTCCAACTGGGAGCGGACCAGATCTTCCCCTTCGACCAGCAAACGGTTTTCGACCAGTTCGCGGCAGGTGGTGCCTTTGAGCTCTTTCAAGGCCTGGGCAAAACGCAGCCGGACTTCCCAATGGTCATGATTGATCAATACCTCGGCCATGGCCGGAAGCCAGTCCTGACGCCCGGTCTCTACCAGCAGGGCGAGAGCGGCGCCGACAACCTCCTCGTCGTCATGATAGAGGGAAGCGATCAGTTGCGGGAAGACGCCGTCGGGATCGAAAGCGAACCAGGATTCGAGAGCGGCAATACAGACCAGCCCCACCGGGTCGCCCCAGGCTTCGCGAATCAGCGTTCCGGCCCGCTCCGTCCCGATGTGACCGATGGCACGGACAACCGTGGACCGCACCCAGGGATCTTCGTCGTAAAGGGCCAGGGCCAGGGCGTCCACGGCGCGGCGATCCCGTAAGAGCCCCAACACCTCGGCAGCGACCCGACGGACATCGGCATCCTCGTCGGTCAAGGCCAGGACCAGGGCGTCAAGCTGCTCGATGTCGGGATTGCTCCCCAGGGCAGCCACAGCCGCTTGACGAACCTCGGAGGAGGCGTCTTTGAGGGCCATAAAGACCATGGGACGGATAATCCGGAAATTCCCTTTACCCAAAACCGCAATGGCCGCCATGCGCGTCTCAGCGGCAGGGTCCTCCATCAGCGGCGAAAACAAGGCAAGAAGCTCTTCCGGATAGGCCTCGGCCAGGGCGCCGAGGGCTTCCTGGGCAACCCGCCGGGGCTCGTCCTCCCCCTCCCGAAGAATCCGCGTCAATGCCGGTAAGGCGGCAACGACCTTGAGACGGCCGAGGGCATGGGCCGCAGCCAGAACCAGATCCTGATTATCCGACTCCAGGGCGCCGAGAAGGGGTTCGATCGCTTCTTCGGCTCCCGTTTCCGCCGCCAGATAGCAAAGATAGGCTTGCATCCGCTCCGACTGGTTCGCCCAATCCCGCAGCAGGGAAACGACCGCTGACCGTCCCTGGGCCAGAATCGCGCCGGCGGCTTCCCGTCCGAGCTCCTCGTCCGCCAGCCAGGGAAGCAGGCGATGGAGACAGTCGCGGGCAACGATGAGAGGAACAAGGCGCAGAGCAGCACGGACGACCGGCAGCCGGGGGGAGTCGAGGCACTCGGCCAACACCTGATCCGCGGCCTCGGACGCGGGCGCCAGAGCTTGGGCCACGGCCTGGGGATGGTTGTAATGCAAAGCCCCCAGGGAAAGGACAGCCGCCTCGCGAACATTGCGCATGCGGTCATTCAGGCCGGAGACCAGGAGGGACGCGCCCTCCGCCGTGCCGATCTGACCGAGACAGTCAAAAAGGGCCTTGCGCAACAAGGGATCTTCCCCATAACGGCTGATCCGCTCCAAGGGTATCGGCCGGCCGATACGTCCCAAGGCTTCAAGGATGGTAAACCGCATGAGCAGATCCGAGTCTTCCATCGCTTCGAGAAGCGGATAGATCGCCTCTCCATGCCGCAACTTGCCGAGGTTTTCCGCCGCCGCGGCGCGCACGTTGCGATCGTCGTCGGCCAGGGCTCCGGTCATGACCGCCAGGCTTGAGGGGTCACCGATCTCCCCGAGGATATCGAGAACGAACTTGCGCACATCGGGATCGGAACAGGCAAGTTCCTCATGGAGAACCGGCAACGCCCGGGCGCCCAGGCGCTCGAGGATATCGACGCCGGCATTGCGCAAACCGGCGTTGTCCTGAGCATGGAGCAGTTCAACGATGTCTCCGGCCAGTTCTCCGGCCCGGGGCAGACCGAGAAAGGTCTCCGACGCCTCCTTGCGAACCCGCCAGCTCACATCCCCCATGGCCCGATAAAGCAGCGCCATCGGCAAGTGCATGCCGAGACCGGCCAGTTCCCGAACCGCCTGAATCCGTGCCTCCTCATCGCCGGATTCGAGTTTTTTCCCCAGAAGTTCCGCTATATCCACGCAAAAGTCCTTGCCGTATATGCGCCACGGGCCAACGGTCGGTGCAAGCCAAACGCAGCAATTCTATTGAAGCTGTGACAAATGGAGTATTTCGTCCGTTGAAAAAAGCTTTTCCAGATCGATAACCATCACCAGATCGTCTTCACGCTGACAGACCGCGAGGAAAAACTCCGACTCGCGTCCCTTGACGAATTCGGGAGGGGCTTTGATCTCCTGCCGGGTATAACGGCGGACTTCCGACACCTCTTCGACAAGAATTCCGACAAAGCGATCAAAAACGGCGCAGATGACAACCCGGGAGCGGCGATCGATCGGGGTTGCCGGCAGACCGAAACGCTTGCCCAGGTCAATGACCGGCAGAACCGTGCCGCGGAGATTGATCATGCCCTCGACAAAGACCGGCGCCCTGGGGACCGCCGTCAGTTTCTGGGGGCGGATGATCTCCTTGATGCGCATGATATCGATGGCGTACATCTCCGCCCCCAGCCGGAAACAGGCCAACTGGATTTCCTGGCGCAGACGACTCTCTTCGGGATCGTGTCGGGTCAGGGCGGGAAGACTCATTTGGCCAGGAACCGCTGGATGGTTTCGATGACCATGGCCGACTTGAAAGGTTTGGTGATATACCAGTCGGCGCCGACCTTCTCGCCGCGCACCATATCCTCGCGGCTCTTCTTGGCGGTAAGCATGATCACGGGAATGTGGCGGGTGGCCGGATCGCTCTTGAGTTGCCGGCAGACCTCGAACCCGTCGATTTCCGGGAGCATGATATCGAGCAACACCAGATCCGGCTTGTCCTCGGCGACCGCCTCCAGCGCGGCCCGCCCGTTAGACACCCCTTTTACCTCGAAGCCCTTGGAAATCAACAAGATGCTCTCCAGTTTCAAGAGGCTTTCCTCGTCTTCGACGATCAGGATCTTTTTTTTATTCACCCGGTGACTCCTTTCCCCATGAATCAGACCAGTTCCGGATTCAGCACATTGTGTAATTGCAAAAGAATGAGCATACGCCCCTGAAAACGGCCGATGCCTGAGATGAATTCCCGGTCGAGTCCGGAAAGCATGGCCGGAGGCGTTTCTGTCTTGCGTTCGTTGAGTCGCACCACCTGGGCGATGCTGTCGACCAGCAGGCCGATCAGACCGTCGCCGTAATGACAGACGATGACGCGGGACTGCGGGCCGATCTCCACCACGCCGAGATTGAGCCGTCGAGCCAGATCGAAAACCGGCACGACGATACCGCGCAATGAAACGATCCCCAGGATAAAATCGGGAACCCGCGGGATATCGGTAATTTCCCGGGGTTTGATGATTTCGTTGACCGTTTCGATATCGATGGCATATTCCTCCCCCTGCAGGAAGAAGGTCAGCCATTGGCGGTCCTGCTCGGAGAGGGCAAGCTCATCCGAACGCTCCTCACTGTTACTGAGGTCGCGGATCCGGTCGATACGGAAAGGCGAAGCGAATAACGCCTCGATGGCCGCATCCGCAACGTCGCCGCTGTTATCCCCTCCCCCCTCGTACAGGATGGGGAGGGGATCCTTGGCCCCCGCAGCGGTCGATTGCGTGGAGGCTCTTTCGTCTTTTTTGTCGCTCACGTCACCCTCCCCGTCATTCAGGCAAAGAAAGACGAATCCCCCCGCAGGGTTTCACTCATCAGGCCGCCGACATCCAGGACCAGAATCGTTTTCTGGTTACCGAGATCGGCGGCACCGGCGATGCCGCGCACAAAGGCCAGAGACTCGCCGAGGGACTTGATGACCACATCCTGCTGCCCGAGCAGTTCGTCGACAACGATACCGATTTTCTTCTCGGCGAAACCGACCACCGCCACGAAGAAACGTTCGCGGCGGCCGGCACGGGTGCCGAGTTGGAAAACATCGCCCAGCCACAACAGCGGCAGGGTACTTTCCCGCAATTCGATCACTTCCTTGCGCTCGATGGTGCGGATCTGCGAGGCCTCGACCATCATCGTTTCCATGACGGAATTGATGGGAATGGCATAGGTCTTGTCGCAGACGCGGATAATCAGGGCCTTGATGATCGCCAGAGTGATCGGCAAGGTAATCGCGATTGAGGTGCCGACGCCGACTTCGCTCTCCATTTCGATCATGCCGGAAAGCAGAGCGATATTGTTCTTCACCACATCCATACCGACCCCGCGCCCGGAGAGGTCGCTGACCGTCTCCGCCGTGGAGAAGCCGGGCATGAAGAGCAGATCGTAGACCTGGTCCCGGGAAAGCTTGGCCGTTTCGGGGATCAGCCCCCGCTCCACGGCCTTGCGCCGTACCTTTTCGGGATCGATGCCGCGTCCGTCGTCGCGCACCTCGATAACGACATGGTTCCCCTTCTGCGCGGCACTCAGACAGACCTCCCCCTTTTCGGGTTTGCCCTGGGCGCGGCGATCCTCGGGGGACTCGATGCCGTGATCGATGGCGTTGCGGATAATATGCATGAGCGGATCGGAAAGATCCTCGACGATCAGCTTGTCCAGTTCGGTATCGGCCCCTTCGATCTGAAGAGCGATACGCTTGCCCCGCTCATTGGCGACCTTGCGCACGATCCGGTTCATTTTGTCGAAGAGTTGAGCCACCGGAACCATGCGGACGTCCATGACCCCTTTCTGCAACTCCTCCAGCCGCCGCTCCAGCACGCGGGTCGCTTTCTGCAATTCGCTCCCGAGCTCACTTCCCCCCTCGCCTTTGATCTTTTCGCAGACCTGACCGATGGCGGCCTTGGCCAGCACCAGCTCACCGACCACGTTCATCAGCAGGTCGAGCTTGTCGATATCGACCCGCACCGTGCGACTGATAGAGCGAGCGGAGGTCTCCGCCGCCGTACTGTTTTCCGCGACGCCTTCCTTATCGGCAGCGGAAGCAGGTTCGCTATCGGCAACCATCACACGGGAAGAAGGCGGCGCTTCGGGGGCGGGCAACAGATTCTCCACCACCACTTCCGAGGCGACCAGGGAGCCGAGATCCCCTTCGGGAAGGTCGGTGCCGAAAAGGATCTGGAAGGCGATGCGGTCCGTCAGGTCCGCGGAAAGGGGCAGGGTGCTGATGACTTCCCCCTGTTTCTTGAGGAGGTCGGTCAAAGCGGCCAATTCCTGATCAAAACTAGACAGATCGAAATCCGCCTTGATCTTGAAGAGGTACTGACGTTGCTTGAGGTTTTCCCGCAGGCGGTGCTCTTCGAACTCGGTCAGCACGGCAAGAATTTCCGGATCGATCCGATCCATCGCCGGCTCATCTGCCGCCGCCGGGCCACCGGCAAGAAACTGCTCGACCCGTTGCCGCATGGCACTAACATCGAAGGTAAAATCGGGGTCTTCACCCTTCCCTTCGACCAGGCGCGACAAGGTTTCGAATCCCTCGGTCAAGAGTTGAACCAGTCCATTGCTCAAGGGGACCTTGCCCAGGCGCAGGTGATCGAGCAGATTTTCCAGGTGATGGGCCAGCGAGGCAATGTCGTCGAACCCGAACATTCCGGCCAGACCCTTGAGGGAATGGGCGCCACGAAAAATCCGGTTGAGCAGGTCGGGGTCACACGTCCCCTGCGCCGCGCAATCGTCGAGCACGATCAGATCGTTGTTCAGATTTTCAATGATTTCTTCGGCTTCTCCGAGAAAATCACCGATCGCTCGCGACGATAAGGAATCCACCCTGCCCTCCTAGCCGAGAAACTTCAGAATCAATTGCTGCAGTTCTTCCGGAGCGAAAGGCTTGACCAGATAGGCGTCGGCGCCGAGATCCAACCCCTTTAGGCGATCCTTTTCGCTCCCTTCGGTACTGATGATCACCAGGGGAAGATCTTTATAATTGGCGTTGCCGCGGATAAAGCTGACCAACTCCAGTCCATTGATATCCGGCATATTGATGTCGGTGAGGACCATATCCACCTTTTCCCGGGGCAGAATACGCAAGGCCTCGAAACCGTTGGCGGCTTCGACGATTTCATAGTCGCCGACGGCGGCGATGGCCGAAGCGATCAGCGCCCGCATGGTGGAAGAGTCTTCCGTTACCAGTATTTTTTTTGCCACAACAGCCTCGTCGTTATATCGGAAATCTATGGAGTATGGTCGCGAAGGCGGCGCTCCAGAAGGTTTTTTTCCATGGTTAGTCCGGCATGCATAAGAAAGATTTCCAGGGCTTCGGTCTCCCCCACGGGGAGGGATTGCGGCAGGTTGTCGCCATAAAGGATGGCCACCACCCGCCCTTCACTGAGCAACGGTCCGACAAAGACTTCTTCGGGGTCGCCGCCGCCGAGGGCGTCTTTCAGGTAATTATCCCAATGGCAATCTTCCAAAGCCAGTTTGCGCGCGACCTTTTCGTTAAGAACTTCCGTGAAAACCGACGGTTCATCCACGGGAATCTTGATTTTCCGGATCCGGGCGTCGGCTAATTCATCCTCGAACTCTATACCAAACTGTCCGAGACCGACAATCTCTTTTTCCTTGACCATGAAGATCACGGCACGGTTCATGAATTCGCTGGCAAAGCGCAAAACCAGGAGGAGAATTCCCCCGCCCAAGGCGGCGTTGTTCAATTCCTGAACCATTCCCTGCAACTGTTTCAAGGCTCCGGACCTGAGGCTCTTCGACGAAGCGGCGACCGCGTCGCCCTCGCCGATTTCCTTGAGCAGGTCCGAGGCGAAATCGTAAACCGAAGCCTCCCGCTGTTCCGGTCCAAAAACCGAAGCCGTCTCCCCAGGAGGATTTGACGGTGCCGGCGATGGTTCCTGGAGATCGCGGTGCCGCCGCTCGTCGATCATGCGGCTGCCTTCGATTGCCAGGAACTGGGTATTGAGTCCCTCCAGCAGGATCTGCCGTTCTCCCCCGGCACCCGCCTCGGCCCAATCTTCAGCCTCCCCCAACTCGAAGGCGAAGGTGCCGTCCGCCCAGCCGAAAAAGCTGTAGACAATGGCCTCGACACGTTCCCGCAGCGCCTCTTGCAGAACCTTGGGGGAAATGCCGAAATTCTGAAAAAGAACTGTTTCCAGAGGAATTTGCGGGTTCAGGCTCTTGCGCAGAGCCAACGCCCCCTTGAAGGGTTCAAAACCGATGATCCCCCGGCGCACAAGAAAATCACCGAAGGATTCGGGAAAAACGCTGGAACTCGCCTGCACCACTTTACCGTTGAGGAAAATGACCTTTCCCTCCCGATTGCGGCTGCGCAGGGTCAGCACCCCGGATTTCTGGCTGAGGCTGACGATCTGAAGGATGTCTCCCAACCCCAGATCTTCGAGATTTCCAACAAGGCTCATGAGTTTGACATCCGACCGTTCGGAGGCCTTGGAAGGCCCCTCATCATCCGTGTAACAGGCAGAAATTAAATGATTTTTACTATATAGCAAGGAGCTCTTCCCTGTAAAGGCTTTTCCCGGATTTTTTAATCCTTAGAGCCACGATCCCGGTCGCGGTCCCGATAATGAATGCGGATGGGGACCCCGGAAAAGCCGAAGGCCTCCCGCAGCTGGTTGGCCAGATAGCGCTGATAGGAAAAATGCACCCCCTCGGCCTTGTTGACGAAGACCACAAAGGTCGGGGGGCGGGTTTCGACCTGGGTCATGTAGAAAAATTTCAACCGCTTGCCCTGAAAGACGGGGGGCTGATGGCTGCGTTCCGCTTCGGCCAGAACCTTGTTGAGCATCGCCGTGGGAATGCGCCGGTCGAATTCGGCGGCGACTTTTTCCACCTCCGCCATGATCTTCGCCACCCGGTGTCCGGTCAGTGCCGAAACGAAAAGGACCGGCGCGAAACTCAAAAACTTGAAAGTGCGCTGCAGTTCTTCCTGGTAGCGTTTCATGGTGGACTGGTCCTTGGCGACCGCATCCCACTTGTTCACCACCAGGATGATGCCGCGTCCCTTCTCGAAGGCATAGCCGGCGACGGTGAGATCCTGCTCGGTCACCCCCTCGACGGCATCGATCACCATGAGCACCACATGCGCCCGGTCCATACTCTTCAAGGCCTGGATCACACTGAACTTTTCCAGCTTCTGACTGACCTTCCCCTTACGCCGGATACCCGCCGTGTCGATCAGCACATAGCGTTGCCGGTTGTAGGTGAAAGGGGTGTCGACACTGTCGCGGGTGGTGCCGGCCTGAGGATTGGCCACCACCCGCTCATAGCCGAGCAGCCGGTTGACCATGGACGACTTCCCGACATTGGGACGACCGATCACCGCCAGGCGGATTTCTTTCTCAGCTTCGGCATCGCTCGGTGCCGGGGGCAGATGATCCAACAGGGTGTCCACCAGATCCGGAACACCGCGCCCGTGCTCGGCGGAAATCGTGTGCAGCTCCCCCACGCCCAGGGCGTAGAATTCGGCGGCGAGATCCTCAATCTTATCGCTGTCGACCTTGTTGACCACATAGAGAACCGGTTTCTCCACCCGGCGCAACATGGCGCAAACTTCATGATCGGCGGGGGTCAGCCCCTCGCGCCCATCCATGACAAAGAGAATGATGTCGGCTTCTTCTACCGCCAGCTGGGACTGCTCGCGCATCTGCACCAGCAGACGGTCCTCGCTGACCGGCTCGAAACCGCCGGTATCGATCAGGGTGAAAGGCTTGTCGTAGCGGGTCACGTCAGCGTAATGACGATCTCGCGTAACGCCGGGAAAATCCTCCACCAACGCCTTGCGCTGACCGAGAATACGGTTGAAAAGGGTCGACTTGCCGACATTGGGGCGACCCACGATAGCAACCAGAGACATACGTAAAAGACTCTCTTTTTCGGATATTTAAAAATACTTTGTTTAGAAACGGGATAAGCGTTTTCCGGGAATCTGCGTCAATAACCGAACTCTTTGAGCATCCGCTCCGATTCAGTCCAGTTTTTCTGGACTTTAACGAAGAGCTCCAAAAAGACGCGGGCATCGAGCAGACGCTCGATGTCGATCCGGGCCGCCTTGCCGATGGCGCGGATCGTCGCCCCCTGCTTGCCGACCAGGATGCCCTTGTGGGTGTCCCGATCGACGATGATGACCGCCTGGATCACCACCAGATTCTTTTCCGGTTTCTCCTCGAAACGCTCCACCAGGGTCGCGACCCGATAGGGGATTTCGCCGTGGGTCTGCTTCAGCACCTGCTCGCGGATCATTTCGGCGACGATGAAGCGCTCGGGCAGGTCGGTGATCATGTCTTCGGCGTAGTAAGGCGGTCCCTCTTTCAGATAACGCGGGAGCAGGTTCAACAGATAGTCGACATTCTCCCCGCTCTGGCCGGAAACGGGGACGATCTCCCGAAAAGGAAACCGCTCGGCGAAGGCGGCCATCAGCTCCAGCTGCCGTTCTTTGGGCAACTGGTCGATCTTGTTGATAAGCAGGATCACCGGCAGCTGCGCCTGGCGCAGGACGTCGAGAATGAAATCGTCGCCGGGGCCGGGGCGATCCTTGACTTCGACGACATAAAGAATCAGATCGACGCCGGAGCAGGCGCTCAGGGCCTGATCGACCATGAACCGGTTGAGTTTGCCGGTGGCGCGATGGATGCCCGGGGTATCGGTAAAAAGCAATTGCGCGCCGGGCATATTATGAATGCCGAGAATCCGGTTGCGGGTCGTCTGGGGCTTGTTGGCGGTTATGGCGATTTTCGTACCGAGAATGCGGTTGAGCAGCGTCGACTTGCCGACGTTGGGTCGGCCGATGATGGAGATGAACCCGGATCGGAAAGGGGTGTTTGATTCAGTCAAATGACCAGCTCCTCTGGGGAATAGGCGGAAAGGGACCACAGCGAAACCTGACCGGCGGCGCTGCGCAAGGTGTGGGGCGCAAGATCGGATTCGGCACGAAGGACAAAGTCGGGATAGCGCTTCCGCAAGGAACAAAGATTGTTACGCCGGTGCCCTTGGGCGCCGCTGAACTCGGCGATCGGCACTGCAGCTTCGCGCTCGCCCTTCGCGGCAAGGGCGAACAGCGCCCGCAGCCAGAGATGGGCGCGCACCAGCTGCCCGAAGGCCGGATGCCAGGGGCCGGAGAGCAAAGCTCCGTCGGCCGTCAACTCCGGCTGGTTGTGCAGCCCCCAGCGGATGACCGGCACCTTCCGCCGCCGGCAGCGCCAGGCCATTTCGGCGCACAGTGCCACCGCGGCGGCAAGAGTCAGCGGCTGGAAGCGCCCGGCGAAATACTCCTCGGCCAGGGGCGTGCCGCGCAACACCACCGTCGGATAGACCCGCAGAAAATCCGGGTTCAGGGCCAAAGCGGAAGCCAGGGAGCACAGGGCTTCGGCCCGGTCGCCTCCGGGCAAACCCGGCATCAGTTGCAGACCGGTCTTCATTCCGGCGCGGCGCAGATGCAAAACAGCCTGAAAAACCGCCTGGGAATCGTGCCCCTGTTCGGCCCGGCGCAGCACCTCCGGCGAAAAGGACTGAACCCCCACTTCCACGGTGGTTACCCCCCGCTCTTGCAAAAAGGAAACCTCTTTTTCGCCGAGGGCATCCGGGCGGGCGGAAACGCGAATGCCGTCTATTCCGCCGGCAGCCAGGCTCGGCGCCGCGGCGTTGAGGTAGGCGTCCTGAACCTCCAAAGGCAGCGAGGTAAAGGAGCCCCCATAAAAAGCGACCTCTCCCCCGCCCTGCCCGCTGAGCATCGCTTCCAGCTGAGTGGTGAGGGCGGAAGGATCCGGAGGGAAAAGGCGGCCGCTGACCTGGTCCTGTCGGCAGAAGCTGCAACGATGGGGGCAACCGGCATGAGGGATAAAAAAGGGATAGATGCGCAACCTATTCCCCCAGGGCTGCAAGGGCCTGACGGGCGGCCTGCTGGGAAGCCGCCTTCTTCGTCACCCCGCTTCCCGAGCCGATACTGCGTCCCCCATGCAGAACCTCGATGGTGTAGATCCGGCCGTGATCGGGCCCATCGGCCCGAACCAGCCGGTAGGCGGGAGGTGAACCCTGACGGGCCTGCAGCACCTCCTGCAGGCGGGTTTTATAATCGATTCCGGACTTGCGGCGAAATGCCTGGTCGATGGCCTCGGTGAAGAGCCGGTCCACCACGAGGCGCACCGCTTCCAAGCCGCCGTCAAGATAAATGGCCCCGAGCAGGGCTTCCACGGCGTTAGCGGTCAGACTCTCCTTCTGGCGGCCGCCGCTCTTTTCCTCCCCTCGCCCCAGCCGCAGATAGCCGCCGACGGCCAGACGCCGGGCCACCGCCGCCAGAGCCGGTTCGCTGACCACTTCAGCACGGATGCGGGTCAGCTCCCCTTCCGGCAGACGCGGATAGTCGAGAAAGATGCGCTGACTGACCACCATATCCAGAACGGCATCGCCAAGGAATTCAAGACGTTCGTTATGCCCCGTGGCGGACCCGGGATGTTCGTTACTGTAGGATTTATGGGTAAGGGCTTCACACAGCAGCCCCTCGTCCCTGAAAACATATCCGATCGCCGCCAAAAGAGGTTCCGACCGACCTGAAATCGCATGACTATTTTCCATGGCACAGAGACATCCGGGCAAATGATTAAAAACTCGCCGCAAAGTATACAGAAACATTCCCTCAGTAGCAACGATTCCCCTCGGCCCGCCTCGGGAATGCTTTTGAAAAAACCGTTGACAAAAGCGCCACAGGCGATTATAAGTCTCCTTTATCCCGCAAAAACGCATACAGCAAGGAGACCGAACCCATGCAGTGTCAGACCGTTCTTCCCGGTGCCGAGTGCACCTTCTGGTCCAAAAATGGTTGTATTTTCGAAGGCAACAGCTGCCATCTGGTGATCGACAAATGCCAGGGCTGTGAGCGCATTGTCGAGGGAACGATCGGCCAGGTTTGCTCGGTCGCCCCTTCCCCCGAACAGAAGTGGAAAAGCGGCCTGTGCAACTTCGCCACCCACCAGAAGATCGACCTCAAGAGCGTTGAAGCCAAGGTCAACCCGCTCAAGGCGTCCAAGAAAGCGGCCGGCGGCAAGAAAAAGTAAGCCGCTCGTCTCTCAGCCTGCACAAAAAACCGCCTCACCGGCCAGTTCCGGAAGGCGGTTTTGCTTTTGCGGCGGTCTCAGAAAAAAAGGAAGAGGAACGGCAAGAGAAAAGCCGTGACCAGACCATTGAGGCCGATGGCCAGTCCGGAAATCGCTCCGCCCAGACGATCGACCTCCAGCATCCGGGCGGTACCGACCCCGTGCGTCGCCGTACCCACCGCCAAACCCATGGCCGCGCTGCCGCGAATGCCGACAAAGCGACAGAACTCGGGACCGCACATGGCCCCCAGACAGCCGGTCACCACCACTAATGCCGCCGTCAAAGGGGGAACGCCGCCGATCTTCTCGACAATACTGATGGCGATGGGCGTTGTCACCGACTTGGGAGCGAGGGAGAGGACCACCTCACGGCTTCCGCCTAAAAGCCAGGCCAGCCCCGAAGCGGAAATGATCGAGGTCAGCGAGCCCGCAAGCACACCGACTAGAATGGGCAGTTTGCGCGCCAGAATCTCCTTGCGCCGGGTATAAAGGGGAAACCCGAGGGCGACCACGGAAGGGCCGAGAAGAAAGAGGATATACTCCCCCCCCTCGGCGTAATGGGCATAGGGGATATCGGCAAGGAGCAGCAGACCGATGATGGCCAGCACCGTTACCGCCACCGGATTGAGCAGAACGTGGCGGGTGCGGGCATAAAGCTTCTGCGCCAGAGCGTAGACCACCAGGGTCAGGCCGATACCGAAAAGCGGCGAAGCCAGGATCTCAGCCATGCTCCACCTTCCCTCCGCGCCGTTCGAGCCAGCCGGCGACCCAGCCGGTGACGGCCATGACGACGAAGGTGCTCAGCACCGTCGCCACCACAATCGGCAACCATTCGGCGGCGATCAGGTCGAAATAGACCATCACCCCGACCCCTGCCGGCACGAAAAAGAGCGCCAGGTTGGAAAGAAGCAGATCGACCGCCTCTTCCAGCCATTCGGGGCGCACCAGCTTGAAGTTGAGAGCGAGAAGCAGCAGCCCCATGCCGAGTACGTTGCCGGGAACAGGCAGCGCCAGAAGCGTCGAAAGCGATTCCCCGAGAAACTGCAAAAGCAGAAGTATGGCGAAACCCCGGACCATGCGCCCTCCCTCTAACCCTCGTCCTTGAGCCCGTCGATCACCGCCGCGACCTCGTTACGCAGATCGGCCGATTCGGGGGATTTTTCCAGCCGCAGAAACTCGCGAAAATGGGCCACGGCCTCCTTCGGCTCCTCGTCGTCGAGACAGATGTTGCCCAACGTCAGATGGGCGAAGGCGAATTCGGGATCGAGGCGCAAGGCCTCGCGGCAGGCTTTCTCCGCTTGCGCCAACTCCCCCTGGTCAAAGAGCAGCTCACCCAGGTTGTAATGCCCCTGGGGATCTTCGGGATCGAGCCGAATCACCTGGCGGTAGCAGGCGATCGCTTCGTCGAAACGCCCGGCGGCGGCCGCCGCATCCCCCAGGGAGTTGAGAGCGAAGACCGATTCCGGTTCAATCTCTAGGGCCCGGCGGTAGCACGCCTCGGCTTCCTTCAGACGGTCCTGGCTGAAAAACACCAGCCCCTGGCTGACCAGCGCATCCGTTTCGGCGTTGTCCAGTGCGAGAATGCGCCCGTAGGCACTCAGGGCTCGTTCCGGTTGCCGGGCCTCGAAACAGGCATCCCCCAACAGATAGAGACTGTCGATATCGTCCGGCAGCAAAGCCAGGGCCTTATCCAGGGCGGCGACGGCCTCGGCGGCGGCGCCCTCTTCGCTCAGGGCCTCGCCGAGTTGGCGCCATCCTTCCGGAACTTCCGGCGCGGCCTCCGTCGCCGATCTAAAAGCCCGCACTGCCTGGGCGAAAGCCCCGTTTTCCATGGCCCGACGCCCCTTTTCCAGGAGCAGTTCATAATCCTGCATGATGTTATCCTTTAGGTAATATATGGGCGAAAGACGCTTACCGATGACCTTCCAATGCCTCGATCAGACCCCAGGGGCTGCTGTCGAACTTCTCCGTCGGCAGATTCAGTTCCCGGGCCAGATCCTCCAGATGGAGATCGTCGAGAAAGACATCTTCCCCATCCCGCAGCATGACCTCGGGCACCAACAGCCGGCGGCCCAATTCCACCCCGCGCAACTGCTGAAGAATATCGCGACCGGTCACCAGCCCCGCCACGGTCACGCCGCCACCGAAAAATTCATTGCGAATCACCTGGACGAGGATCTTCGTTCCGGTGGCAGCCTCCAGGGCCGTAGCGAAACGGCGTACCTCGGCGGCGGCCGATTCCCCGGTCAGGACGGAAAAGGGTCCGGGGGACAACGTCTCCACCTCGGCCAGCACCTGTTCCGCTTCCTCGCGAAAAAGGGGGATCAGGCCCACTCCGTTTTCCAGCTGACCCAGCTCCTCGTAGTCGTCGATGGGGGGAAAGGGCCATTCGGCCCGCAGATAGAGTTCATCGGCGGCAAAGACGAAACGGGAGCCGGCCTGACGCAGACACTCTTCCTGAAAATCGTGGATCATCTTCAATGTTTGCCGAGCCTCATCGCGAGTCGGCAGACGCAAGGCCGGGAGATTGCGGCGATGGCCAGTCAGGCCCACCGGCACGACCGCCAGGGAAAGGATGTTCGGGCCGAGAGCATAGAGATCGGTCAGGGTTTGCAGCAATGCCGGTCCGTCGTTGATCCCGGGGCAGAGAACCACCTGGCTGTGCAACTGGATCCCCGCATCGACCAGCCGGCGCAGCAGGGGAAGGATCGCCGGGCCCTGACGGCCGAGAAGCTTCCGGCGCAGTTCCTCGTCGACGGCATGGACGGAGACATAGAGGGGGGAAAGGCGCTGTTCGATGATGCGCAGGATATCCTTCTCCTCGACGTTGGTCAGGGTCACGTAGGCGCCGTAAAGGAAGGAGAAGCGATAGTCCTCGTCCTTGACGTAGAGGGATTTACGCATGCCCCGGGGCAACTGGTGGACGAAACAGAAAAGGCACTGATTGCCGCATTCCTCCGGCTCCGGATGGGGAACATTGAGGCCCAGGGGTTCGTCGGCATCCTTGTCGAATTCGAGAAGCCAGGTCTCGCCGTCGGCTTTGAGCAGCTCGATGAGCAGGTCCTCGGCCTGGTCGGCCAGAGCGACATCGAGAAGATCGATCACCGGCCGACCCGTGATGGCAACCAGGCGATCCCCCGCTTCCATGCCGAGCTCCGCCGCGATGCTGCCCGGTTCGACCGAAAGAATCTCAAGCATCGATCATTGCCTCTATCACAACGGGAAAAGGACGAAACGGCACGATCCGCTTCGTCGGAGACGATACTCGGAGAGTATCGTCAAAGAAAAAGATGGGTACAAAAAACCCGCTCCCGGATCCCGAACTGACAAGATCGGGAATCCGGGACCGGGCTTAGCTTGCCGGGTTCGAGAAAACGGAAAGGATCAATCCTTGCCGCCGTGCAGACGGAAGGATCCGTCGGACGAAGTGATGGAAGAGATGGCGTGCTTGTAGAGCAGAATGTCGCCGCCGCTTTCGATGAGCAGACAGAAACTGTCGAAGGACTTGATGTAGCCTTCGAGTTTTTCTCCCGACATCATGACGACGGTCACCCGCACCCGCTCCTTACGCGCCTGGTTGAGGTATTGATCTTGGATGTTAAAAGGGGTCTTGGCCATATCCGCTCCTTGTACGTAGCAAAAAAAGTTCAATTAACTTTTGGAGTTTAGCAGACTCGCCACAGGAATCAACCCAAATTATCGCTTCATCTCCACGAAACCAGGTCAGCTGCCGCTTGGCGTAATGCCGACTGTTCCGCTTGATCAATATCACCGCCTCCGCCAGGGATATTTCCCCCCGCAGATGCTGGATCAGCTCCCGGTAGCCGATGGTGCGCAGCGCCTTGCACTCCGGATCGTACCCGCGATCGAGCAGGCCGCGCACTTCCGCCGGCAAGCCTTGCTCCAGCATCCCTTCCACCCGCCGATCGATGCGCCGGTAGAGTTCCTCCCGCGGAGGGGCGAGGCCGATCTTGAGCGTGCTATAGGGACGCTCGGCGAAGGCATGCTCTCGTTGAAAGTCGGAGAGGCGGCGCCCCGAAAGCCGGTAGACCTCCAGGGCGCGGACGGTGCGCGTCACATCCCCGGGCGGAATCCGCTGCGCCAGGGGGGGATCGACTTCCCGCAGCAACCGAAAGAGGGTTCCCGGCCCTTCCCGCCCTTCCCGCTCCAGGAGTTCGGCGCGCACAGCGGGATCGCCGGTAGGCGCATCGACCAGGCCCTCGGTGACGGCGCGCAGATAAAGCCCGGTGCCGCCCAGCAGTACCGGCAGCCGGCCGCGCGCGAGGACATCAGCGATGGCCCCATGGGCCAGGGAAGCAAAGTCAGCGACGGAAAAATCCTCGTCCGGATCCACCAGGTCGAGCAGATGGTGGGGCGCCTGCCGGCGCTCCGCCGCCGTCGCCTTGGCGGTGCCGATATCGAGCCCCCGGTAAACCTGGCGGGAATCGGCGGAAACCACCTCGATGGGAAAACGGCGGGCCAGTTCCACGGCCAGGGCGGTCTTCCCGGAAGCGGTCGGTCCGCAGATCACCAGCAGGGGGGATGCTTCCCGGGCCTTCTTCATCAGCTTCTCTTGAACAGTTTTTCGATCTCGGGCAACCGTTGCCGGACCATCACCGGCCGTCCATGGGGGCATTGGGCGCCGAAGTCGACGCGGTCGAGATCGCGCAACAGGGCCGTCATCTGCGGCGGCGAAAGGGCTTGGTTGGCACGGATCACCCCGTGGCAGGCCATCAGGATCAGAACCTGCTCCAGGGCATCTTCCGCCAAGGCGCTTTGACCGATCTGGCGCAGCTCGCCGGCGAGATCGCGCAGCAGTTGTTCGGCCTGGCCGCAATCGAGCAGTTGCGGAATTTCCTTGAGCACGTAACTTTTCCCGCCGAAGGGTTCGACGATCAGGCCGAGGCGCTCCAGGTGGGGCAGAGACTCCCGCAGGGCCTCGGCCTCGGCGAAATCGACTTCGATGACCACCGGGAAAAGAAGCGCCTGACTAGGAATGCGCCCCTGACGGTACTGTTGGCGCAGTCGTTCGAAACCGATGCGCTCATGGGCCGCGTGCTGATCGATGAGAATCAGATCCTGTCCGTCCTGGCAGAGGAGATAGCTGTTACGATACTGGCCGATCAAGCGCAGCGAGGAAAAAAAGCCTGCATCCGCCGCCGACTTTGGCGACGGCATGGTCTCCACCGGTGCGGTCGTGGTTCCGGGGACAACGGTTGGGTGGCTGACCCTAGGCTGCGGCGGTGGGAAATGAGAGCGGGCGTAAGTGTCCAGCGACTCCTGGATCTCCTGGCGCAGGTCGCGGGGAACGGCGCCAACCCGAGGGCCAGGGTTCACCCCAGCACCGGAAGCGGCAGAGGTCTCTTCTGCGAAAACTTGCGGGGCTGGGGACTCCGGCAGCCAGGTGGAGCCTTTCAGGGTGGCACGCACAGCCTCGGCGATAAAATCGTGAACCTGGCGCTGATCGCGAAAACGAACCTCGTCCTTGGTCGGATGAACATTGACATCGACCCGGCCGGGATCGAGTTCCAGAAAAAGGACGACCACCGGATAACGGCCCCGGGGGAGAACATGCCGGTAGCCTTCGAGCAGGGCGTGACGCACGACCCGATCCCGGACGTACCGGTGATTGATATAGAGATGGAGAGCGCCGGTCGTTGCCCGCTGTACCGCCGGTTGGCTGATAAAGCCGGACAGCCGCATCCCCTCGCCGTCATCCACATCCAATTCCAGCAGATCGGCGAGAAGGGGCCGTCCGAGAAGAGCGCCGACGCGCTCGGCAAGGCGGCTCTGGCGGTAGGCATCGACCAGCGTCTTTCCGTCGTGTACCAGCCGGAAGCGCACCTGGGGAACCGCCAGCGCCAGCCGCGTCACCAGATCGGCGATATGGCCCAGCTCCGTCTCTGCCTTACGCAGAAATTTCCGCCGCGCCGGAGTATTGAAAAAGAGATCCCGCACTTCCACCGTTGTTCCCGGCGGCATTCCAAAAGCGTTGGCCCGGCGGATAACGCCGCCTTCCGCGTAAATCTCCCAGCCGCTCTCCTCCCCCGCCACATGGGTGCGCAACAACATCCGGCTGACCGAAGCGATGGAGGGCAAGGCTTCCCCGCGAAAGCCCAGGGTCCGCAAAGCGAAGAGATCGCCGGCGGCGCGGATTTTGCTCGTCGCGTGACGTTCCAGACAGAGAAAGGCGTCGTCCTTGCCCATGCCGTGGCCGTTGTCGACCACCCGGATCAGCCGGCGTCCGCCTTTTTCCACCTCCACGGTGACTTCCGTGGCGCCGGCATCGAGGGCATTTTCCAGCAGCTCCTTGACCACCGAGGCGGGACGTTCAACGACCTCGCCGGCGGCGATCTGGTTGCACAGCTGCTCTGGAAGAATCTGGATGGTTCCGGACATGCACCACTCGTTAAAAATGGAAGAGGCCGGAACAACCGGCCTCGACTGGGGACTAAAGCCAGGCCGGGAATCGTCCCGGCGGTCTGCTAGAGCTGTTGTTCGAGCCGGTCGAGCATGGACTCGATTTCATCGAGATCGTCCTGCGCCGGTTCCGGGTTTTCGGCGAAGCGCGGCCGATTGAAGAGTCCGAGATCCCCGGCAACGTTGTGCACCGTCTTCAGATCGACATCGGTCTGCTTGAGCATAAACGCCTCGAAGAGGCAGTTGTCGCAAAGGGTGTTGATGAGCCGCGGCACCCCTCCCGAATAACGGTGAATCATCGGGATCGCATCGCTCTGAAAGAGCATGCGCGAGGCGCCGGCCACCTGCAGGCGATGCTGGATATAGGAGCGGGTGGTGCTCAGGGAAAGGGATTTGAGATGGTACTTGACCGCCACCCGCTGCGACAGGGGTTCGTCCAGGCGCAGACAGTCTTCCACCTCGGGCAATCCGAAGAAAACGATATTGAGCAGCTTTTTCCCGGGAATCTCCAGATTCAGCAGCCCCCGGAATTCCTCCATCAGCTCCTGGGTCTGGAGCATCTGCGCTTCGTCGATAAGGACCACGGCCCTCTTGCCGGCGGCATCGATGGTCAGCAGTCGTTCATAGAGCTGGCTGAGCAGGGGTAAACGGTCCTGGGCCGGGGCTTCCACCCCGAGCTGCATGGCGATACGGGTGAGAATCCAGTCGGCGGTGATGCCGGAATGGACCATGACCAAAAGGGACGATTCGTAGCGCTCCTCGTCGAGGCCGTCCAGCATCTTGCGCGCCAAGGTCGTCTTGCCGGTACCGACCCCGCCGATGCAGACCGCCAGCCCCTTGTTGGAATCAACGGCGTACATCAGGCGCAACAGCGCCTGGCTGTGCTGTTCGCTGTTGAAGTAGAAACGGGCGTCCGGGGCGTTGGAAAAAGCCTCGCGGTTCAGCCCGAAATATTCCGTGTAGGACACGCAACCTCCCGTTTATCGGAAAGGGGCTCAGATATAGGAAACCCGATTTTTGCCGCCGCCGGTACCGGCGGGTCCTTCATGGTCGTCGCCGCCGAAGCCCAGCTGTTGCCGCAGGGAATGAATTTTAGCCTGAACATCCCGATAAAACATGTCGACGTCATGGACGTTCTGGAAACACTCCAAAGCCTCAAGGGGACGTTGCACAAGCTCGTAAACCTGCCCCAGGTCATAATGAATGTTCATACGCTGGGCCGCGTTCAGCCCAGGCAGGGCCAACCCCAACTTGAGGGTGGTTTCGGCCCCCTTGCAATCTCCCTTTTCCACCTGACACAGGGCGATCAGGGTGACGCAGTCCAGGCAGCGGGAAGAATCATTCATCGCCTGCTCGAATTCACCGATGGCGTCGTCGAGCAGGCCCATCTCCTTGTAAGCGATGCCGAGATTGAAATGGGATTCGGCATCGTCGGAGTCGATCTGGGCGCGCACTCCTTTTTTGAATTCGGAAAAAACCCCGTCCATGCCGTAGCGATCCATGCTTGAATGAACGGCTTCGGGGCTCGGCAGGTTGTCTTCCCCCAATTCATCAAGGATTTCGGCGCCGAAATCAAAGAAATCTTCCTGAGCCGCCGCCTCAACCGCCGGGGCTTGCCGACGGGAACGGATATCGTCGAGCAGTTCCTCGGCGACACGGCAACCGGGTTCCGCGGCAAGCAACTCTCGACACAGGCTTTCCGCCTCGTCAAAACGCCCCTGAGTCGCCAGAAATCCGGCCTCTTCGAGTTTTTCCGCCAGCCCGGAAGTTTCGCTGAAGAGGGGTTCGGCGTCGGCGTTCAGTGCCGGATCGAAATCGGGAAGAGACGCAGGCTCGTCGCTTGCGGAGATTTCCGCCGGCTCATCGTCAAAGCTGAAGGAGAGCTCTTCACTGTCGAGATCGAAAGGAACCAGATCCGGTTCGTCGTCCGTTGCCGGGGCATCAACGGCGGCCTCCGATGCTTCGGAGCCGAGATCGGCGAAAACATCATCACCGGGGAGATCGAGAACCCGTGGCGACTCGCCGAGTGAATCTTCGGATTTTTCAGGGATAGGCGTGGTTTCGAGGGATTCCAGAAACTCCAGCGCCATCTCCTCCGACTCTTCGACAAGGGCCGGCTCGATGTGGGTGTTTCCGGAATCGTCCTCAGCGGAGAAGAGCGGGGGCAGCCCCTCCTCGGGTATCGTTTCGCTTCCGGCCGTAAGTTGGGCTGTTTCACCGGCCATGGCGCCGAAGAGCTTGGCGCCTTCGCCGCTGAGTTCGTAAAGGGTCTGCAGGGTCGCACCGACCCGGGGATCCTCGGGCAGGCGGTCGCGCAGGGTTTCGTAAAGTTCCCGCAGGGAACCCAGCCGGTCTGATTCAAGGAAGTCGGCTTTGGCCGCTTCAAGCTGGCCGAGGGCCTCGTTCCAGGCTTCCCCGGCGAGACAGGCCCGCACCAGTCGCTCCCGCGCATCGAGGTCGCCGGGAAGGAGCTCGGCCAGTCTTTCAAGGAACATTTGCTCCTGATCGTGGGCACCGAGCAGATGATGGCCGCACGCCAACGCATCGAGAATCGCCGGATCCTCGGGCGCGGCCCCCTGCAGGGTTTCAAGCAGGGCAATGCCCCGTTCCGCTTTCCCCTGGCGAATCAGGCACATCCCCAAGCCCGCCTGAATCAGCGGTTCGCCGGGAAAGAAGCGGGCGAAAATCTCGTGGAGTTTTAGCAGCTTGACCTGATCGCCCTTGGCCTGAAGGACCTTGAGAACATCCTGAAAATCTTCCAGGGCATCGTTCTTCATTCCGGCGGCGGCAAGGGTCTCACCGAGCTTGACCCGGATGTTGAGATTCTCCGGGTCGATGGCCTTCATCCGGCGCAGAACATCGATGACCGCGTCCGTCTCCCCCGTCTGCTCGTGACGGGCGATCAGTTGGCGATACTCGGCCATGGCATTGCCGATCAGGCCTTGTTTGACGTTGAGATCGGCCAGCCGGATGTAGATTTTGAGATCGTCGGGGGAGATGCGCTGAATCTGCTTGAAGACGGCAATGGCTTTCAGGTAGAAGCCGTTGTCCGCGTAGTAATTACCGACCTTGTGATACTCTTCGAGGGCCTGGGCGGTCTGTTTGGCGCGATTGTAAAGTTCGGCGAGCTTCTGCCGGTGACGGATGTCCTTCGGTTCAAGCTCGACCAGTTGCTGGTAGTCCTTGATGGCCTTGGCGATCTGTCCCTTTTGAATGTTCTTCTGTGCGGAATCGATGAGCTTTTCTTTTTTGGTCAAAACCGCCATCCCTCTGAAAAATAAAGAGCAATTCGAATTTAAACTAACCGCCTCTCAGGTGTCAAGCCAAAGCCGGGAGAATCAGGACGCCGCGCGAAAGAGTTTGGCGCGTCAGCTGAGTTCCTTGAGCCGGTGGATTTCATCGTTGGTCAGCCGCCGATACTGCCCGGGCTTAAGATCCCCCAGATCGAGAAAGGCCAGACGGGTCCGCTGCAGACGGCTCACCGGATGCCCGACCGCCTCGAACATGCGCCGCACCTGGCGATTGCGCCCTTCGCGGATGCTGATTTCAACCCAGCCATGGGAACCCTGGGATCTCAGCACGCGAACCTTGGCCGGCGCGGTCGGGCCGTCTTCAAGCAGGATGCCGCTTTCCAGCCGACGGGCCTGATCGGCGGCGAGGTGTCCGCGAATGCGCGCGAGGTAGGTTTTTTCCACCTCGTGCCGGGGATGGGTCAGTCGCTGGGCGAGTTCGCCGTCGTTGGTCAGCAGCAGCAAACCGCTGGTGGTGAGATCGAGACGGCCGACGGGGTACAGGCGCTGACGAAAATCCTTGACCAGATCGACCACCACCGGACGTCCCTGGGGATCGCGGGCGCTGGTGACGTAGCCCGACGGCTTATGCAGCAGCAGGCAGACGATCTCCCCTCCCCTCGCCAAGGGACGGCCGTCGACCTCGATCCGGTCCACGGCCGGATCGGCGCTCTCTCCGAGGGTCGCCGGGCGGCCGTTGACCCGGACCCTGCCGGCCTCGATCCAGCTCTCGGCCTGACGCCGGGAAGTCAGCCCGGCATTGGCGATAAGTTTCTGCAGGCGTTCTTTCATGGGGTTTGATTTCCGTCGGCGGCGACTTCAGACAGGTCAGACAGGGGCAAATCGAGGCTGAGCTGGTCGAACTCCTTGAGGGCCGGCAGCCCGGAAAGATCGTTCAAGCCGAAGAGTTCGAGGAAATCCCGGGAAGTGCCGTAAATCATCGGCCGTCCGGGGATATCTTTTTTCCCCAGAATACGCACCAGCCGCTTGTCGAGCAGGGCCTTGAGCACCCCGCCGGAATCGACGCCGCGCAGATATTCGATATCGGCCCGGGTCACCGGCTGACGATAGGCGATGATCGCCAAGGTTTCCATGGCCGCCCGGGAAAAACGGAAAGGCTTGGCGCGACTCAGGCGCCGCACCCATTCGGCATGGCGGGCGCGGGTGCGGAACTGGTAGCCCCCGGCCACCCGCTGCAACTCGAAACCCCGGCCGTTTTCCTCATATTCCCGGCAGAGTTCGAGCAACACCGCGCCGACCTTGGGCTTATCCAGGTCGAGAGCCTCGGCGATCTGTTCGGTTTTCACCGGCGATTCGGAAACGAAAACCAGCGCTTCGACGATGGCCTTGAGATCATCCATAGCCCAGGGCCTCTTCATCCAGCTCGAAATCGGCGGGGCTTTCGGCGACGGCGGGATAAAGCCAGATGGTGCCGTAACGCGTTTCCTGAAGCAGCCGAGCCATGCGCAGCTTGACCAGTTCAAGCATGGCCAGAAAGGAGACGATCACTTCATGCCGGCTGGGGGACTCGCCGAACAGCTCGCCAAAGGTGAGCCGTTCCCGGTCGGCCAGCTGGGTAAGAATCTGGTTGATCCGCTCGCTCACCGACAGCTGCTCGAAGGTGACCTCGTGGTAGGCGGCCTGGGGGCGTTGGCGCAGCAGGGCGCGCATGGCCTCGACCAGATCGTAAAGGCCGACGGCGACAAATTCGTCCTCTTCCTGCTCCCCCAACTCCGGTGAAGGAAAAGCGCGAGCGAAGAGCTCGCGGCCGAGCAGTTCCCGTTCGTCCAGCTCCCGCGCCGCCGCCTGATACTTCTGATATTCGAGAAGGCGGCGCACCAGTTCGGCGCGGGGGTCCTCCTCGTCCTCTTCGACGAGATCCTCCTCCGGCTTGGGCAGCAGCAGCCGGGATTTGATATGCAGCAAGGTCGCGGCCATGAGCAGGAACTCGCCGGCGACATCCAGATTGAGGCTCTGCATGGTGTCGATGGTCGCGAGATACTGGGCGGTGATTTCGGCGATGGGAATATTGTAGATGTCCATCTCGTTCTTGCGAATGAGATGCAGCAGCAGGTCGAGGGGGCCCTCGAAATTTTCGATCTTGATGTCGTAGGACATGCGGGTCGCGACTCTAGTGACTGAAAAGGAACTCGATGACCCGCGCCACCGCCAGGGTATCGCCGCCGGCCAGGGTCGCGACAATGAAATGGATGACCGGTTGCAGCACCAGCGACCAGACCGGCGTGGCGAAAATGACCAGAAGCAGGATGACGAAGCCAAAGGCCTCGAAACGGGCGAGAAAATCCCCCTGTTTTTCCGGCAGCAGGCCAATCAGCACCCGACCGCCGTCCAGGGGCGGAATCGGCAGAAGATTGAAAACCGCGAGGATCACGTTGATATAGAGACTAAAGGCGGCCATCAGGGAAAGGGGCTGAAAAACCTGAGCCAGGCTCCCGTCGGGAAAGACCTTGCCGAGACAGCCCAGCACTTTGAGCAGCAGCACCGAAAGCAGGGCCAGGCCGAAGTTGGTGGCCGGGCCGGCCAGGGCTACCAAGATCATGTCCTTTTTGGGGCGCGCCAGATTATTGAAGTTGACCGGCACCGGCCGCGCCCAGCCGAAACCGACAAAAAGCAGCGCCACCGTGCCGATGGGGTCGAGATGCTTGAAGGGGTTCAGGGTCAGGCGTCCGAGCAGACGGGCGGTGGGGTCGCCGAGTTTATCGGCGAGAAAGCCGTGGGCCACCTCGTGGGCGGTGATGGCCAGCAGCGCCGGCACCAGCATGATGGAGATTTTTGCCAGGATGTGTTCCATATTCGCTCGTTAACACCAAGCCGGTAAGGGCGTGAAAGTCCGAAAAACAAAGGCCTTTGTAACAGAAGCCCGCAGGGAAGTCAATGCGAGCCGGGACGGCCGAAACGGCGCCGGACAAGAGCGATTTCATCTTCGAGACTGTGGATTTTGCCGTCGAGGCGCTCCGCCAGGAGCAGCGCGAGAATCTTCTTGTACAAGGGACCCGGGGGGAAGCCCAGCCCTTTCAGGGCGTGGCCGTCGAGTTGGGTGACGGTGTGACGCAGGTGGGTGATGAAATGGGCGACCCATTGCCGCGCCCGTTCGTCGCTCAGCCGCGCCAGAATATAAAGAAGTACCTCATCGGAAAAACCGGAAAGCATGCGGTGCAGCTCACTGGGGCGCGGCGCCCGGTCTTGCCCAAGCCGCCGCGCCAGCTGACGGATGACGCGATGGGCCTGGCCGCGCTGGGCGCGCAGCCGTTCGCGAAAACGGGCGGGGACATCCAGCCGGCGGGCAATGGCCGGCACGGCCCGGTAATCGAGATCGGAGATCAGGCAGAGAAAATAGACTTCCCAGCGCTGCAGAACCTTGCCGGGGTGTTGAAATTCGTACCAGAGCACCGCCTGGCCGGCCGCTTCGAAGAGCCGCCGTTTGCGTTCCCCCAGGGTCAACGCGGGATGGATGCAGGGAAGCAAGCCCAATTCCGCCAGGCGGAAGACCGCCGGCAGGGGATTGGCTTCCTTGAAGATGATGGTGAGTTCGTTGAACAGACGGGCGCCGCTGACCCGGGACATGAAGCCCATCTGGATGGCGCTTTTAAGCAGGTTTTCGGTATGGGCGCCGAGATGGAAGCCGAGGCGCTGTTCGAAGCGGACGGCGCGAAAGACGCGGGTCGGATCCTCGACGAAACTCAAATTGTGCAAAACGCGCAGGACCTTGTCCCGCAGATCGCGCTGGCCGCCGAAAAAGTCGAGCAGTTCCCCGTGCCGCTTGCCGTTCAGGGCGATGGCCAGGGTGTTGATGGTAAAATCCCGGCGATAGAGATCGAGCTTGATCGAGGAATGCTCCACCGTCGGCAGGGCGCCCGGTTCGAGATAATATTCCATGCGCGCCGAGGCGATATCGATCTTGCCGCCGTCGGGAAAGATGAGGATGGCGGTGCCGAACTTGCGATGGCTGCGCACCCGGCAGGGATGACGGCGGGCGAACTCCTCGGCGAAAGCGATGCCGTCCCCTTCCACCACCAGATCGACATCGAGATTCTCCTGCCGCAAGAGCAGGTCGCGGACGAAACCGCCGACGGCATAGACCGGCACGGCGAGAGCTTCGCCGACGGCGCCGCAATCCCTGAGAATTTTCTGCAGTTCGGGGGAGAGGAGTTCACGGAACAGGCGCTCGACCTGGCGCGCCTTGAGTCCGCTGCGGTGGGTCGCCGGCTCGGCCTCCTGCTGCACCAGCGGCGCCGAACGGACGCCGGAGACGAGATGACGCAGGAGATCGGTACGGGTGATGGCGCCGATCATGCGGCCCTCCTCCAGCACCGGGACGAAGCGCTGGTTCTCGCCGACGATCAACTCTTTGAGATGCTCCACCGGAGTGTCGGGGGAAACGGTGCGAAACTCGCCGGTCATGTATTCCCGCACCGAAACCGCCCCCAGATGGTGGTGGGCGGCCTTCTCCGCCACCTGGCGGGTGATGATGCCGACCACCGCGCCGTCGGCGGCGACCACCGGCAGGGCGCTGAAGCCGTAGCGGGTGAGAATGCGCCGGACCTCGCCGATGTCGGCGCTTTCGGGAATCGACTTGACCGGGGCGGACATGAGATGGCGGGCCTGCCAGCGGGGATTGACGTGGCGCTTGAGCACCGTCGGCAACCGCTCCAGCAGCTGGATCAGGGTCAGCTCGCGCACCGTCGCGGAGGCGGCGAAGGCATGGCCGCCGCCGCCGAACTCGGCGAGAATCGCCCCCATGGGCACTTCCGGCAGGCGCGAACGGCCGACGACGAAGATCCGCTCCTCCATGCGCACGGCGACGATGAGCGCATCGAGATTCTCCATATCCCTGAGCTTGTGGGCGAGAACCGCCAGGTCGCCCACATAACGGTCGACGGAGGCATGGGCCAGGGTCACGTCGATGCCGCTGATATTGAGCACGGTGCTGGTGTTGATCAGTTCGTTGAGCAGGGAAACCTGCTCGCTGGTCAGATCCTGCTGGAGAAAGTCGGCGACCAGGTTGAGATTGGCGCCGTGCTCCCGCAGATAGGCGGCGGCCTGGAAGTCGCGCACGGTCGTCGAGGCGAAAAGGAGGCTGCCGGTGTCCTCGTAGAGGCCGAGCATCATCAGCGTCGCCTCTTCCGGCGTCGGGACGATCCCCCGTTCCATAAAAAGATGGGTCAGCACCGTGACCGTGGCGCCGACCGGTTCCACATGCTCGAGGGTGCCGCGCAAATTCCCTTCCCCGAGCGGGTGATGATCGTAGATGTGCAGCTCGACCCCGGGCCGCCGGGCAACGGCGGCGAAGGGACCGATGCGTTCGGCCTGGCGCACGTCGACCAGGATCAGGCGGGTGACGGCGTCGAGATCGATATCGCGAATGC
Source organism: Trichloromonas sp. (assembly GCA_034002365.1). Classification (GTDB taxonomy): domain Bacteria; phylum Desulfobacterota; class Desulfuromonadia; order Desulfuromonadales; family Trichloromonadaceae; genus Trichloromonas. The sequence goes on along the minus strand of JAVFAR010000001.1, from coordinate 35,416 downwards.
GTTTGAAACTGTGGGCGTAAAAGGCGCTTTTCAGAAAGAAATCCCGCAGACTGCGCTCCTGGGCGCCGGCGAAGACCATCTCCGCCTCGGGATAGAGGCGCTTGGCCGCGACCATGGCGCCCAGGCAGTCGAAATCGGAATTGATGTGGGTGGTGATAACGTCCATAAGACCTGTGCGGGGTGAGGTGAAAAGGGCGAGAAAAAATCCCCTGCCCCCGCCCCTCACAGTTGCAGAGAGCCGATCAGTTCGCCGATGTCGCCGATCCCCTCCTCGATACAGAACTGCTCGATCCCTTCGATGATGCCGAGCATGGCCGCGGGATCAACGAAGTTGGCGGTGCCGACCTGCACGGCGGTCGCGCCGACGATGAGAAATTCCAGGGCATCGGCGGGACGGACGATACCGCCGACGCCGATGACGGGAATTTTCACCGCCTGCACCACCTGATGGACCATGCGCACGGCGATGGGGCGGATGGCCGGACCGGAAAGACCGCCGGTCCTGTTGGCCAGACGCGCTTTGCGGGTCTTGATGTCGACGGCCATGCCGGTGATGGTGTTGATGCAGCAGAGGGCGTCGGCCCCCGCCTCTTCCACCGCCCGGGCGATGACCGTGATGTCGGTGACGTTCGGCGTGAGTTTGACGATGAGCGGTTTCCGCGACCGGGAGCGGACCAGGCTCACCACCTCGGCGGCGGCCTTCGGGTCGGTGCCGAAGACGATCCCCCCCTGTTTGACGTTGGGGCAGGAGATGTTCAGTTCCAGTCCCGCCACTTCCGGCAGGTCGGCGAGCCGGGCCGCGACCTCGCCGTACTCATCGAGGGTGTTGCCGAAGAAGTTGACGATGACCGGGGTATTGACCTCGCGCAGAAAGGGGAGCTTGAACTTGATGAAGTCGTCGATCCCGACGTTCTGCAGGCCGATGGCGTTGAGCATGCCGCTGATCGTCTCGGCGATGCGCGGCGTCGGGTTGCCGGCCTTGGGGCGCAGGGACAGGCCCTTGGTGACGATCGCGCCGATCCGTTCCAGATCGAGATAGGGGGCGTACTCCTCGCCGTAGCCGAAGGTGCCGGAGGCCGGCATGACCGGGTTTTTCAGGTGGATGCCGGCAATGTTCACGGCCAGGCTCGGCCGCTTCACGGTTGTTTTATCGCTCATGGCCAGATCCGTCATGATTTGCACCCCCCGCAGGTCCCCTCTTCGTCAGTCAGTTTGCTCCAGTCCAGCCGCTCGGCGCGAAAGACCGGCCCCTCCTTGCAGGTGCAGAGATATTGGGGATTCTGTTCGCTGTGCCCGGCCCCCTTGACCACGCAGCCGAGACAGGCGCCGACGCCGCAGGCCATGAGCGCTTCCAGGGAAACCTGCAAGGGAACGTTCTGAGCGGCGCAAAGGCGCTGTACCGCTTCGAGCATCGGCATGGGACCGCAGGCGAAGACCTCGGCCCGGGGGTATTTTTTCAGTTTGCGCTCCAGCACCCGGGTCACGAAGCCTTCCTCCCCGAGACTGCCGTCCTCGGTGGCGATGTGGGTATTGACGCCGAGGCGCTCGAATTCGGTCACCATGATGATGTCGTCGCGACGCTTGCCGCCGATGAGCAGCCGCACCCGGCTGCTCTTGACCAGCTCCTGGGCGAGCATGTACAGCGGCACCAGGCCGATGCCGCCGCCGACCAGAATTTTGTCGTTACCGGCGGCGCCGAGGTCGAAGTCCCGTCCGAGGGGACCGAGGACCTCGACGCGATCGCCCTCGTGCAGGCCGCTCATGATGGTGGTGCCGCGACCGACGACCTTATAGAGAATCTCCAGATATTCCTTGGGCGGCTGCCCTTCGCAGTCGGCGGGCAGAAAGCCGGTGCGGAAGATGCCGAAGGGGCGCCGCAGCAAGGGGTGAAGGGATGTCTGCACCCGGAACATGATGAACTGCCCCGGCTTGCCGGCCTTGCCGAAGCCCGGGGCGAGAATCCGCATCCGGTAGTAGCCGGAGGAAATCTCCTGATTGGACAGGACGATGGTTTTGAAATTTTTCATGCGCTAATGCATCTCTCCTTGATAAAAACTATGAACGATCCGGGCCATGGACAACAGCCTCAATCCTGCCCGTCCCGGATTTCCAACTCCATCAACACCGCATCTTCACCGTCGGGATAATAACCTTGGCGCCGCCCCGTCTCACTGAAACCAAAGGTGCGATAAAGCGCGATCGCCGCGACATTGCCCGCGCGCACTTCGAGGAAAACCCGTTCCAGACCGCTTTGCCGACATTCGCCGATGATACTTTTCAGCAGTTCGAGGGCCAGGCCCCGGCGGCGAAAAGCCGGGCGGGTGGCGATATTGTGAATGTGCAGTTCGCCGACAAGATACCAGGCACAGAGATAGGCGGCCAGGTGTCCGTCACAGATCAGCAGGCGCTGGCGTGCAACGGGATTGGCCAGTTCCCGGCGGAAAATCTCCGCCGGCCAGGGGTGGCTGTGGCATTCCGCCTCGGCCTGCAGGACTGTGTCAAGATCCTTTTCTTCCATGGGCCGGATGCTATACTTCACCGACGTCCTTCCCCTTCCCCGGCTCTGTTCTGTCCACGCAAACAGCTTTATATCATAAGCCGACGCGCTTTTGACTGTAAACAATAATTCTGCCCGCCAGGCCCTGCCGACGGGACTTTGCGATTGACAAAGTTACGCGGAATGTTTTAAAAAATAGCCACTTTTACCGATGAGGAGCGCACGCATTGAGCACGCAGAAGAGTTCGACCTACAAGGACGCCGGGGTGGATATCGATGCCGGCAACCGCTTTGTACAGATGATCAAACCCCTGGTCAAGGCGACCTCCCGGCCGGAGGTTCTGACCGACATCGGCGGCTTCGGCGGACTCTTTTCGCTGAACGCCGACAAATACCAAAAACCGACCCTGGTCGCCTCCACCGACGGCGTCGGCACCAAGCTCAAGCTGGCCTTCATGACCGGCAAACATGACACGGTCGGCATCGACCTGGTCGCCATGTGCGTCAACGACATCATCGTCCAGGGGGCCGAACCCCTCTTCTTTCTCGACTACCTGGCCACGGGCAAACTCTCGCCGGAAAAGGCGACGGAGATCGTCAAGGGCATCTCCGAAGGCTGCGTCCAGGCGGGATGCGCGCTGATCGGCGGCGAAACCGCGGAAATGCCCGGCATGTACGGCGACGGCGAATATGACTTGGCCGGGTTCACCGTCGGCGTGGTCGACAATACCCGCATCATCGACGGTTCGACCGTCACCGTCGGCGACAAGGTCATCGGCATCGCCTCCACGGGGCTCCATTCCAACGGCTACTCCCTGGCGCGCAAGGTCTTCTTCGAGCGCATGGGCCTGACCATCGACAGCCTTTTGCCCGAACTGAAGCAGCCCCTGGGACTGGAACTGCTCACCCCGACCCGCATCTACGTCAAAACCATCCTCAATCTGCTGCGCGATTTCCAGATCAAGGGGATGGCGCACATTACCGGCGGCGGTCTCACCGAAAATCTCCCCCGGGTACTGCCCCGCCAGTGTCAGGCGGTCATCGAGAAGAACAGCTGGCCGAAACCGGTGATCTTCGAGCTGCTGCGCCAAGGGGGCGAGATCGAGGAAGGGGAAATGTACCGCACCTTCAACTACGGCATCGGCATGGCCCTGGTCGTTCCCGCCAAGGAAGCCGATGACGTCATGGTCCGCCTCTCCGGTCTCAAGGAGCAGGCCTTCCTCATCGGCGAAATCGCCAAATGCGGCGCCGAGGACGAAGGCGTGGCCCTGATCTGACCTTTTCCCCAAGGATTTTCCGTGAGCAAGAAACTGCGCATCGGTGCCCTCGCCTCCGGCGGGGGCACCAATCTTCAGGCGATTATCGACCACTGCCGGGACGGTAAACTCGACGCCGAAATCGTCCTGGTCATCAGCAACAACCCGGACGCCGGCGCCCTGGAACGGGCCCGCCGGGCCGGAATCGCCGTCCGCTGCATCGATCACCGCCAGTTCGCCGGCCGCGAAGCCTTCGATGCCGCGCTGGTGCAGGCCCTGCGGGAAGCCGAAGTCGATCTCGTGACCCTGGCGGGCTTCATGCGCATCATCACCCCGGTCTTCGTCGATGCCTTTCCCCGCCGCATCATGAATATCCATCCCGCCCTGCTCCCCGCCTTCCCCGGCCTGCATGTGCAGCGCAAGGCTCTGGAATACGGCGTGCGTTTCGCCGGCTGCACGGTTCATTTCGTCGATACCGGCACCGACACCGGTCCGATCATCATCCAGGCGGTGGTACCGGTGCATGACAACGACACCGAAGAGACCCTTTCGGCACGCATCCTCGAACAGGAACATCAGATCTACCCCCGTGCCATCCAGCTCTTCGCCGAAGGACGTCTGCGCGTGGAAGGCCGCCGGGTTCTGGTGGAGCGCTCGGCCCCCTCTACAGCCAGCCTGATCAATCCGTGAGCAGCTCGACAGACCTTCCCCAACCGCCTAAGGAAGAACCCCTCTTTTTGCCGGATACCCCGACCCCGCCGCGACCGGTTCTGGTCAGCGCCTGCCTGCTCGGCCTCGCCACCCGCTATGACGGCCGGAGCAAAACCAACACCCGGGTGCTTGCTTATCTGCGCGCCCGCAACCTGCTGCCGATCCCGGTCTGTCCCGAGCAGCTGGGCGGGCTTGCCACCCCCCGGCCTCCGGCCCGATTTCATTCGGGAGACGGTGAAGGACTGTGGCTGGGACAAGGGGAACTGGTCAATCAGGAGGGGAAATCGATGAACGCGGCGTTCAAACGCGGCGCCGAAGAGACCCTGCGCATCGCCCGGCTGAACGGCTGTGGCGCGGCGATCCTCAAGGAGCGCAGCCCTTCCTGCGGCGTGCATCGGATTCATCGCCGGGAGGGCCTGACCGCCGGTTCCGGCGTCGCCGCCGCCCTGCTGCGCCAGGCCGGACTGAGCCTGATCAGCGACGAAGACCTGTAACGCCCTGCCCATCCGAAAACCTCAGGAATCCTTGTGCATCAGCATCATTACGACATTATCCTGCTCGGCGAAAGCCTCGCTTCCCGTATCGTCGGGGTGCTGCTGGCCAAGGCCGGACAACGGGTGCTCACTTTCCAGGGGAAACCTCCGGCCGACTCCGGCAGGCTCTTCGCCGGCAGCCATCTCGACCGCCTCCTCGATCAGCTCGGGCACCGCCAGCCCCTCGGGAATGCGCCGCGCCTGCATATTGTAAGCGACTTGGCGCAAGTGGAACTGCATGGCCGTTACGGCTTGGAGGAGGAACTCCGCCGCGAATTTCCCGGGGATGCGGATCTCCTGCTTCAGTTATTCCAGCGCCTGGCAGCCCTGGGCGAACGGCTCGATAACCAACTGCTGGAGCAGGCCGGCGCCCCCCTCGGCAGCCTGACGGAGCGGCTCTGGTACCGGGCGGGGCACTGGCTTCTGGGCTCGACGCAACGCAGCCTGGGCCAACCTCTCTCCGATTATTTTGTGCCCTTCGCCGAAGAATCCCGAGCCTGGCTGAATATCCTCTTTTCCGGATTGGCCCTGGCCCCCGTCGCGGAGTTGACCCTGGCCGAAGGCGCCCTGCTCTGGCATGGCCTCTCCCGGCCCCAGGCCCTGGAAGAAGATCTGCTCTCCGGCCTTCTGTCTCGCCGTTATCTCCAGTTTCATGGTCTTTACGAGCCCCTGACCAAGATCGCGGCCCTGACCGAGGGCTATCGTCTGCAACTCCACGACGGGCGCGAATGCTCCGCCGGCACCCTGATCATCGGCCAGTGCGAGGCGCTCCCCCCGGAAATCGCCGCCGCCCTTCCCCCGTTCCGGCATCCGCGTCCCAGAAGTCGCTGGGACAGCGGTCCGTTGCGCCCCGCCCCTTCCAAGGTAATGGCACCGCGCATCATCCACGGAGCCCCCCCCAGCCTGCGTTCCAGTCTTCATGTCCACGATGGAGGGACTCATTGCGCCAGCGAGTCGGCGGCGGAGGTCACCCGGGAAACGGTCATGGGACATCTGCAGACGCTTTTCCCTTTTTCCTCCCCCGCCCCCAAGCAGCTGAAACCACTGGCAGACAGCGGAGAGGACAACCCGCGTCGAGGTTTCGCCTCCTTTCCCGGCACACTGCAGAATCCCTGGTTGAATCGGAACCTGGCGCTGTGCCAGGGCTCCTGCATCTTCCCACGACTGGGGAGTATCGGCGAAATTCTCACCGGATACGCCGTCGCCGGCCGACTCTCCCGAGGCAGGAGAAAATAATCCGCGGGAAATTGGGGAAAAATGGTTGCAATACCTTGGCTTCCGTGGTAATTACTCACGTTCCAAAATTCCAGGAGGATAATGAAGATGGCGAGAATCTGTGAAATCTGTGGGAAAAAACCGTCGACTGGCAACAATGTCAGCCATGCTCATAACAAAACCCGTAAGGTCTGGTATCCCAACCTGCAGAAGGTCAAGGCCCTGCATCAGGGTACGGTCCGCTCCATCAAGGTCTGCACCCGCTGCATCCGCGCCGGTGCGGTGGTCAAAGCTCTCTGAAAAAAAGGGAACCCCGGCGGGTTCCCTTTTTTTTATTTCCAACTGCCGGGCAGCTCCGGAAGGCCTGCCCGGTATTTTTGTCGCTATTTTCCGCAATAAGCCACCCACTCGATTTCGATCGCCGCCCCTTTCGGCAAGGCCGCGACCTGGACCGTGGAGCGCGCCGGACAGATCCCGAAAAAACGCGCCCCGTAGAGTTCGTTGACCAGAGCGAAATCATTGAGGTCGGTGAGAAAAATGGTGGTCTTCACTACTTGGGCGAAATCGAGCCCCGCTGCCGCCAAAGCCCCTTCCATGTTGGCCAGTACCTGTCGGGTCTGGGCTTCGGTCCCCCCGGCAACCATCTCGCCGGTCGCCGGATCGAGAGGAATCTGTCCGGAAAAAAAGACGTAATCCCCCGCCCGCACGCCCTGTGAATAGGGACCGATGGCCGCCGGAGCCGCCGTGGTCGATATTTTTTCGATGCTCATGTTCGCTCTCTCCCCTGTTGACGACAATGATGCCGGACCCCGTCAGTGGCGCATCCGCTCCACCTTGAAAACCCCCTTGATCCTGAGAATCGCCTGTGTCACCCGATTGAGGTGATCGAGATCCTGCACGTCGATTTCAAAGATGTTGACCCCCTGGCCATCGGGAGTGGAATGGACATTGGCGCTGGTGATATTGGCTTCACTGTTGGTGATTGCCCCGGTGATGCCGGTGAGCATCCCCTTCTGGTTGACGCAGTGAACGCGGATACGGACCGGCCGGGCCGCTTTTTTCTTGAGATCCCATTCGATCTCCACCCGCCGTTCGGGATCGAGTTCCTGAACGTGAGGACAGTCGAGAGCATGGACGGTGACGCCGCGACCGCGGGTGATGAAGCCGATCACCGGATCCCCCGGCAGCGGACTGCAACACTTGGCGAAGCGGACGAGGATATCCTCGACACCGTCAATGCGAATGGCGCCGGAGGCCTTTTTCGGGGAACGCTCCCCGCTCTTTTCCGGCTTGGGCCGTTCGGCCCGCAGCTTTTCCTGGGGAACGACACGACTGATGACCTGGCCGATGGGAACCTTGCCGTAACCGACGGAAGCGATGAGATCGTCCACCTGCCGGAAACCGAGATCCTCGGCGGCATGGAGCAGATCGTCGGAGGCCAGCATGCGTTTGAAGCTGGTGTCGTACTTGCGCAGCTCCTTTTCCAGCAAGCCGCGGCCCATCTCGACGCTCTTTTCCCGCAACTCCTGCTGAACCCAGCTGCGGATCTTGTTGCGCGCCTTGGAGGTGCGCACGAAGGCGAGCCAGTCCTTGCTCGGCGTCTGCGTCGGCGAGGTCATGACCTCGACCATGTCGCCGTTTTTCAACGTCGTTTTCAGGGGAACGAGCTTGCCGTTAACCTTGGCCCCGACGCAGCGGCTGCCGACATCGGTATGGATGCTGTAGGCGAAATCGATGGGGGTCGAGCCCTTGGGCAGTTCCTTGACGTCACCGTTAGGGGTGAAGACGTAGACTTCTTCGGGGAAAAGATCGATCTTCACCGAGTCCATGAACTCCCGGGAATCCTTGACCTCCTGCTGCCATTCCAGGAGCTGGCGCAGCCAGCGGAAACGGTTGTCGTCACGGCTGGCCAGGGCCCCGGCGCGCCCTTCCTTGTACTTCCAGTGGGCGGCGATCCCTTCCTCGGCGATCTGGTGCATCTCCTCGGTACGAATCTGCACCTCCATCCGGTCACCATGAGGGCCGACCACGGTGGTGTGCAAGGACTGGTACATATTCGCCTTGGGCATGGCGATATAGTCCTTGAAACGTCCGGGAATGGGCTTCCATACCGAATGGATAATGCCGAGCACGGCGTAGCACTCGCGGATATTGCCGACGATCACCCGAAAGGCGATGAGATCGTAGATCTGATCGAGATCCCCTCCCTGCCGAACCAGTTTCTTGTGGATGGAATAGAGGTGTTTGGCCCGTCCCGAGACGCTCCCCTGGATGCCGTGTTCGACAAGTTTTTCCCGGATCAGCCCCTGGACTTCCTCAATGTAGCCTTCTCGCGCTTTCTCCTTTTCGCTCACCTGGGCACGCAGTTCCGCGTAGGCCTCGGGCTCAAGGAATGAGAAGGAGAGATCTTCCAGCTCCCCCTTGAGCCAGCTGATACCCAGGCGGTTGGCGAGCGGGGCGTAGATATCGAGGGTTTCCTGGGCGATTTTCTGCCGGCGTTCCTCGGGCTGAAAGCCGAGGGTGCGCATGTTGTGCAGGCGGTCGGCGAGTTTGATGAGGATGACGCGGATATCCCGGGCCATGGCCAGAAGCATTTTGCGAAAGCTTTCGGCTTGACGCTCCTCCCGGGTGCGGAAGGTCATCTTGCTGAGCTTGGTAACCCCGTCGGCCAGATCGGCTACTTCGCCGCCGAAAATAGCTCGCAACTCGTCATTGGTGGTCAGGGTATCTTCAAGAGTGTCGTGCAACAGGCCGGTGACGATGGTCGGCACATCCATCTTGAGTTGCGCGAGGATGTAGGCGACCTCCATGGGATGGGTCAGGTAGGGCTCCCCGGAAAGGCGGGTCTGTCCCTGATGAACCTTGGCGCTGTAGACGTAAGCCTTGCGCACCGCGTCCAGATCGGCACCGGGGTTGTAGGCTTGAATCTTATCGAGGATGTCGTCCAGTCGAATCATAACAAGGGGATCGGCATGTGGCCCGGGCGGGACGGAGGCCGGCGGAAAGGGGATCGAACTGGATCGGAAACGCGGGAGACGGGAACCGCCTCCCGCGCCGAAAAGGGGAAATTACTACTTCTTGCGGGAGGGAATTTCAAATTCGACCTTGCCGGCGGCGATTTCCCGCAGCGCCAGAACGATCTTCTTGTTGTTCGCCTTGTTCTCGATCAGGGGTTGTCCGCCCTTGTACAGCTGCTTGGCGCGCTTGGCGGCAACCATCGCCAGCAGAAAGCGATTGGGAATCTGGCGCAAACAATCTTCGACGGTAATACGGGCCATTATGAATACTCCTTAAGGAATTGGTTTAAGTCTCACAAAGATTCCGCCAGGCCAAATTCGGCCGGCAGGGAGGGAAGAACCCGCGCCGAACGACAGCCCTCGGCGAGGATGATCGCCCGGAATTCGTCCCGGGCGCGGGAAAAGTCATCGTTGACGACCAGATAATCGTACCAGGAGGCTTGCTGGATCTCTCCGCGGGCGTTCTCGATGCGCCGGGCGATGATTTCGGCGCTGTCGGTGCCGCGGCCTTCGAGCCGACGCCGCAACTCATCGATGCTGGGCGGAAGAATGAAGATAAAGACCCCGTGGCGATAGTTGCGCTTGATCCGCGCCGCCCCCTGGCAATCGATTTCGAGAAGCAGGTCAAAACCGCCGGCCCGGGCTTCTTCAAGTGTGGCGATGGCCGTGCCGTAGCCGTTGCCGTGGACTTCGGCCCATTCGGCAAAGCGCCCGGCGGCCGCCATGCGATCAAAGGCGTCCCGGGCGACAAAATGATAATCCCGGCCATCGACTTCACCGGCCCGAGGCGGGCGCGTCGTGTACGAGACAGAATGCCGTAAGCGCGGGAAGAAGTCAACGATCTCCTTGCATAACGAGGTCTTGCCCGCCCCCGAAGGGGCAGATACGACAAAAAGATTGCCCACTGACCCCGCCGCGTTCTTTCTGCCTTCTTCCGCCACCCTTGCCCCCTCTATTCGATGTTCTGAACCTGCTCGCGAATCTTTTCCAGCTCGGCCTTCATCGCCACCACCTTCCGGGTCAGTTCGCCATCGTTGGATTTGGAGCCCATGGTGTTGACCTCGCGATTCAGCTCCTGCACGAGAAAATCCATCTGTCGCCCCACCGGTTCATCCTGGCTGAAGAGGGCGCGAAACTGCACCAGATGACTCTTGAAACGGGTCAGCTCTTCGCTGATATCGCAGCGGTCGGCATAAATAGCCAGTTCCTGGCCGAGACGTTGCGGATCGAGATCGAGATCACTTTTAAGCTTGGCCAGGCGCGCTTCCAGCTTGGCCAGCCATTCAACAGGCACCTGGGGGGCACGGACCTCGACCCCGGCCAACATCTCTTCCAGCAGGCGCAAGCGCTCGGCCATATCCGCCAGGGTCGCCTCCCCCTCGGCCCGGCGCATCTTTACCACCGCGCCGAGAGCCGCCCCCAGGGCCCGCTCCAGACACTGGCGCAGGGCGGTTTCGTCCAGATCCCCCTCGCGCAGGGTGACGACATCCTTCTGGGCGGCGAGCAAGGCCAGGGAAAGTTCGCCGCCGAGCCCAAAGGTTTCACGCATTTCCTCGAAAACCTGGACGTAAGCCGCAGCCAGCGGGCGGTTCAGGGCCGGGGCGAGACCCCGTTCGGAAACCGCCTCCTGGCTGATGAAGAGATCGATCTTGCCGCGCTTGAGAACTTCGCCGACGCGCTTTTTAATATCGTTTTCGAAAGCAAAAAGAAAACGCGGACTCTTGACCGTCACATCGCCGTAACGATGGTTCACCGTCTTGATTTCCACGGTCAGACAGAGGCCGTCCACCTCCGCCTGCCCCTTGCCGTAACCGGTCATGCTTGCGATCATAACACTCCGCTTTCTGATAGGATTCGGCCGCTCCCTGAGGATGGACAAGAGACTTTTTCATCCTTCCTTCCGGCGCGGCGTGCCATAGTACACATCCGCCGCTGAAAATTCAACGACCTTGCACGCCCCTATCTGCGACCGGTTGCCGAAAAGACTTGCCCACAGGGCCCAGGTTGGCGACAATGAAAAACGTTGATCCCAACCAAAACCATTTCATCCCGCAAGGAGTCCCTATGCTCGACCGCAACATCCCCTATGAAGGCAGCCCGGCGATCGTCGCCGTCAACGGCTTTTTCCCCCGCGTCTACGGCTGGATGACCGCCGGCCTGGTTCTGACCGCCCTCGCCTCGGCCCTGACCCTGTCGTCGCCGACCCTGCTCCAGGCGATCTTCGGCAACAAAATGCTCTTCTTCGGGCTGATGACCGGCGAACTGGCCCTGGTCGTCGCCCTGTCGGCGGCCATCAACCGCATCGGCGCCACAACCGCCACCTTGATGTTCCTGCTCTATTCGGCGCTGAACGGCATCACCTTCGCCGCGATTTTCGTGGTCTATACCGAAAGCTCCATCGCCGGCACCTTTCTCATCACCGCCGGCACCTTCGCCGCCATGAGCCTCTACGGCGCGGCCACCAAGCGCGATCTCACCGGACTGGGCAGCTTCATGTTCATGGGTCTGGTCGGCATCATCATCGCCTCGCTGGTCAATATCTTCATGCAGAGCGCGATGATCACCTGGGTCGTCAGCTATCTCGGCGTGCTCGTCTTTGTCGGCCTCACCGCCTACGATACCCAAAAGCTGAAGAGGATCGGTCAGCAGGGTTTCGCCGATGGCGCCTCGATGCAAAAAGCCGCCATCCTCGGCGCCCTCACCCTGTATCTCGACTTTATCAACCTGTTTCTCATGCTGTTGCGCGTGTTGGGAGACCGGCGCTAGAAAATTCGAGTTTTTCTTGCAATGGCCGGTTACCCTTTGCTCTAACCTTAACCGCCTTTTCCGCCACGGACGAGGCGGTTTTGCTTTTCCCCCACAGGGTTTTATGATACAAAACGGAGCCCGCGCCTGGCCCGCGCCCTTTCCCGATGGCGGAATCGAGGGGGTCCGAACCATTTATTATGGATATTCATTGATGAGATATTCCCGCGTTTATATCGAATCGGTCGGCTATGAACTGGCGCCGATCGTCGTCACCTCAACGGAGCTGGAAACCCGGCTCAAGCCCATGTACGACGCTCTGCATATCGCGCCGGGACAACTGGAAGCCCTCACCGGCATCCGCGAGCGCCGCTGGTGGAAACCGGGCGCGCGCATCTCCCAAGGCGCCGTCGCCGCCGCGAAAAAAGCCCTGCAGGGACGGGATATTTCGCCGCAGGATATCGGCGCCCTGATCTACGCCGGGGTCTGCCGCGAGCATTTCGAGCCGGCCACCGCCTGCCAGGTCGCCGCCGCCCTCGGCATCCAGGGGAACACCGCCATTTACGACCTCTCCAACGCCTGTCTCGGGGTGCTCAACGGGGTGCTCGACATCGCCAACCGCATCGAACTCGGCCAGATTCGCGCGGGGCTGGTGGTGGCTTGCGAAAGCTCCCGGGAAATCAACGAAATCATGATCAGGCGGATGCTCGACAAGCCCTCCATGCAGCTTTTCACCACCTCGCTGGCGACCCTCACCGGCGGTTCCGGGGCGGTGGCGGTGCTCTTGACCGACGGTTCCTTCACTTCCTCGCGGCGTCCGCGTCTGCTCGGCGGCGTGAACATCGCCGAACCCCAGCATCATGAACTGTGCCGCTGGGGTCTCTCCACCGAATCGCCGGAAAACCACGTCCCCTATATGAACACCGACGCCGTGGCGGTCATGAAGTACGGGGTGGAATTGGGCAAGAAAACCTGGGCGGCCTTCATGGCCGAGCTCGAACTGAGCACCGAGCGCATCGACAAGGTCATCTGTCACCAGGTCGGCGAAGCCCATCAGAAGCTGATCCTGCAAACCCTCGGGGTTTCTAAGGAAAAGGATTTCACCACCTTCGAGTTTCTCGGCAATATGGGCACCGTCTCCCTGCCGGTCACGGCGGCTATCGCCAAGGAGCGGGACTTCCTCATCCCCGGCGACATCGTCGGCTTTTTAGGTATCGGCAGCGGCCTCAACTGTCTGATGCTCGGAATTCAGTGGTGACGGCGTCTCCAAAAACACCAACTGCCGCGTTGCCGCCATTCCCTCGCTGCTTCGACGTAGAGGACTACGCCTCATTGCTCGTAAATGGCGCGCCTTGCATTTGGCGCTTTTGGCTTAGCCGTCAACATCGATACTTTTTACGAAAGCACCTCTGTTAATGCAGGCCTACTATCCCTTCAAAAGCCATTTTCTCGACCTCGACGGCCTCAAGTACCATTACCTCGACGAGGGCAAGGGCGATCCGGTCGTCATGCTTCACGGCAACCCGAGCTGGTCCTTTTACTATCGGGATCTGGTGCGGGAATTGCGCGACGGCTACCGCACCATCGTCCCCGACCACATCGGCTGCGGCCTGTCGGACAAACCGGCCGATTCCTACTATTCCTTCACCCTCAAGCAGCGGGTCGACGACCTCGAAGCGCTGCTCGAACATCTCGGCATCCGCGAGCGCATCACCTTGGTGCTTCACGACTGGGGCGGAATGATCGGCATGGCCTATGCCTCCCGTTATCCCGAACGCATCGCCCGGTTGGTGATTCTCAATACCGCCGCCTTTCACTTGCCCCAGGGAAAAAAATTCCCCTTGGCGCTGAAGATCTGCCGGGACACCCAGTTCGGCGCCTTTCTCGTGCAGACCTTCAACGCCTTTGCCCGCACCGCCGCCCGGGTCGGCTGCAAACGCAAGCCGATGAATGCCGAGTTGCGCCGGGCCTATTGCAGCCCCTACGACAACTGGCACAACCGGCTGGCGACCCTGCGTTTCGTGCAGGATATCCCCCTCGTTCCTTCCGATCCCAGTTACGCCCTGGTCAGTGAAGTCGATGCCGGCCTGCACCGTTTTGTCGACCTGCCCATGGCGATCTTCTGGGGGGAAAAGGATTTCGTCTTCGACCGGGTCTTTCGCGACGAATGGATGCGGCGCTTCCCCCGGGCCGAGCTCCATTCCTACCCCGACGTCGGCCATTACGTGCTGGAAGATGCCGGCGAGGAGATCATCCCGCTGATTCGTCAGTTTTTGGCGAACCACCCCTTACCGACCATTCCCCCATGGAAACAAAACAAACGCTGACCAACATCGCCGCCTATCTGCCCGAAATGGCCCGCCGCCGCCCCCTGGCCCCGGCGGTCTACTTTCCCCAGGGCAAAGACCGGCGCGGCCGGGTCGCCTATACCCACTACACCTTCGCTCAACTCGACCGCGAGAGCAACCGTATCGCCTGTGGTCTGGAAGCCGTCGGCATCCGCCGGGGGACGCGGACGGTGCTGATGGTGCCGCCGAGCCTCGATTTCTTCGCCCTGACCTTCGCCCTCTTCAAGGTCGGCGCGGTGCCGGTGCTGGTCGATCCCGGCATGGGGGTGAAAAATCTCAAGGCCTGCCTGGCTGAAGCCCAGCCGGAAGCCTTCATCGGCATCGCCAAGGCCCATCTCGCCCGACAACTGTTCGGCTGGAGCAAGGAGAGCCTGCGGATTCTGCTCACCGTCGGCCGTCGACTCGGTTGGGGGAGGAAATCCCTCGCCGACTTCGATACCTATCCGACCGATTACGTCATGGCCGCCACGGCGCCGGAGGAGACCGCCGCCATCCTCTTCACCAGCGGCAGCACCGGCGTCCCCAAGGGGGCGATTTACAGCCACGGCAACTTTCTTGCCCAGGTCGAGATGCTGCGCACCCTTTACGGCATCGAACCGGGTGAAATCGACCTGCCCACCTTCCCCCTCTTCGCCCTGTTCGCTCCGGCTTTGGGGATGACCTCGGTGATCCCCGACATGGATTTCACCCGTCCCGGGGCCGTCAACCCCCGCAAGATCATTGCCGCCATCGAGAGTTTCGGCGTCACCGGCATGTTCGGCTCCCCCGCCCTCATCAACCGCGTCGGCCGTTACGGCCAGGCCCAGGGCACCCGCCTGCCGAGCCTGCGCCGGGTGATTTCCGCCGGCGCGCCGGTTCCGGCGCAGGCTCTCGAACGCTTCGCCGGGATGCTCGACGATGCCGCCCGCATCCATACCCCCTACGGCGCCACCGAGGCGCTGCCGGTTTGTTCCATCGACCACCGGGAGATTCTCGGCCAGACCCGGATATTGACCGACCAGGGGCGCGGGGTGTGCATCGGCCGACCGGTTCCGGGGATCGCGGTGGCGGTCATCGCCATCGACGACGCCCCCATCGCCACCTGGGACGAAGGACTTAAGGTCGCCGACGGCGTCATCGGCGAGATTGTCGTCAAGGGGCCGCAGGTGACCACGGCTTACGTCAATCGTCCCGAATCGACGGCTCTGGCCAAGATCGCCGATCCGGACGGCGGCTTTTATCACCGCATGGGGGATCTCGGCTATCGGGACAAAGAAGGCCGCCTCTGGTTCTGCGGCCGCAAGGCGCACCGGGTGGTCACGGCGCAAGGGACGCTCTTCACCATCCCTTGCGAGGCGATTTTCAACACCCATCCCCAGGTCTTCCGTTCGGCCCTGGTCGGTCTGAGGGAGATGGGCGAACAAACCCCGGTGATCTGCATCGAGTTGGAAAAGGGGACGGCGAAAAGCGAGCAGCCGCGCCTGCGCCGGGAACTGCTGGAACTCGGCGCTCGTAACGAGATCACCGCCAACATCCGCGAGCTGCTCTTTCATCCCGCTTTCCCCGTCGATATCCGCCATAACGCCAAGATTTTTCGGGAAAAACTGGCGGTCTGGGCGCGGGAGCAGCGTCGATGAAAGCCCTGGTCACCGGCGGCGGCGGCTTTCTCGGCCTGGCCATCGTGAGCCTGCTGCGCCAACGGGGGGATCAGGTGCGCTCCCTGGCGCGCAACGTCTACCCCGAACTGGAAGCCCTCGGCGTCGAACAGATTCGGGGGGATCTCGCCGATGCAAGGGCGGTGACGGATGCGGCGGCGGGGTGCGATCTGGTCTTTCACGTCGCCGCCAAAGCCGGGGTCTGGGGGGATTATCCGGATTACTACCGGGCCAATGTCATCGGCACCGACAACGTCATCGCCGCCTGCCGTGCCCACGGCATCGACCGGCTGGTCTACACCAGCTCGCCGAGCGTGGTCTTCGACGGCAAGGATATGGAAGGGGTCGACGAGTCCGTCCCCTACCCTGCCCATTTCGAGGCCCATTATCCGCGAACTAAAGCCGAGGCCGAGAAGCTGGTGCTGGCGGCCAACGGCCCTCTGCTGGCGACGACGGCGCTGCGCCCCCATCTCGTCTGGGGTCCCGGCGACAACCATCTGGTGCCGCGCATCCTCGACCGGGGAGCTCGCGGTCGGCTGCGGCGCATCGGCAATCGCCCCTGCCTGGTCGATACCCTCTATATCGACAATGCCGCATTGGCCCACCTTCAGGCCGCCGATCATCTTGCCGTCGGCTCTCCCGTCGCGGGCAAGGCCTATTTCCTCGCCCAGGGGGAACCCAAGCCGGTCTGGGACGTGGTCGACCGCATCCTCGCCGCCGGCAATCTTCCCCCCGTGACCCGTACCATTTCCCCGCAACTTGCCTACGCCGCCGGCTGGCTGCTGGAAAAGACCTACACCCTGCTGCGCCTCTCCGGCGAACCGCCCATGACCCGCTTCGCCGCCCGGGAACTTTCCACCGCCCACTGGTTCGACCTGAGCGCCGCGCGCCGCGACTTCGGCTATGAACCCCGGATCAGCTTCGACGAGGGGATGGAACGCCTGGCGGCCTGGCTCAGGGAGAATCCCCGCTGATCCCCCCGGTGAATTGGCGAAAGCCCCCCGCCAGACCGCGCCTGGACGATGGCGATCTGCACCTCTGGCGCTTCCGCCTCGATCTGCCTCCGGAGACGATCAGCGACCTGCGCCCCCTCCTTTCCCCCGACGAAACGGCCCGCGCCGAACGCTTGCGCATCCCGTCGAAAAAACATGAATTCATTGCCGCCCGCGGACGGCTGCGGCAGATTCTCGCCCGTTATCTCGACAGCTCCCCCGCCGCCCTGCGCTTCGCCTACGGTCCCGCCGGCAAGCCCGCCCTCGCCTTCCCCACCGCTCCTTTGGCCTTCAATCTCGCCCATGCCGGCTGCTGGGGACTGTTGGGGGTCTGCGCCCAAGGGGAGATCGGCGTCGACGTGGAATGGCTGCAACGCCCCGTCGATATCGGTCAAATCGCCGGATGGGCTTTTGACTGCGATCTCGTGACGGAACTTGCAGTCTTGCCTCCGGGGAAAAAAAATCGCCGTTTCTTTCAACTCTGGACGGCGCGTGAGGCCCGGCTGAAAGCTTTAGGCACAGGTTTCACCGCGGCCGATCATGCGGGAATATCCGGACTTGCGACGGGGAACTTTTTCCTTGAAGACGATTATTACGGGGCCTGGTCGGCTTCCGTCCTTCCCTCGCATATTTCATACTGGCACGATCCCTCGACGGATTCGGAATAAATCCTGCATTGGTTACCGATATCGTCATACATTGAGAAGGGTGGAATCTCAACCCTTCCGTTCACGGAAACCATCCATCGGTAATGAAAGGAGAATTCGAGATGGCTTTTTTCAAGTGGGAAGACCGCTTCAGTGTCGGCATCCGGGAAATTGACTCCCAGCACCAGAAGCTGGTGGCGATGCTCAACGAGCTTTATGACGCCATGAAGGCCGGTCAGGGGAACGAGGCCCTCGGTAAGATCCTGGACGAGATGATTAAATATACCGCCGGCCATTTTGCCACCGAAGAACGATACATGAAGACCTACAACTACCCCGGCCTGGCGGCGCACAAGCAGGAACACGACAGCCTGACCAAACAGGTGATCGACTTGCAGACCCAGTTCAAGAGCGGACAGGCCTCCATGTCGGTCAAGGTAGGCAGCTTCCTGAAAAGCTGGCTGATCAACCATATTTCCGGAACGGACATGAAATACTCTCCCTTCCTGCGTGCCCAAGGGATGAAGTAAAAACGGATTCATTCATCATCGATCCGACCCGAACGCGGGGGATTCGTCAGCCGACGAGTCCCCCGCGTTTTTCATTCTCCATAAAAAATTTATTGACAGATCAACGCCCCGGGAATATTTTGACTGAGTAGTCAGTCAGGAGAATCCCATGTCCTCTTGTAAGTCCGAAGACAAACGCTGTGCCCTGCTGCAAGCCGCCCTGGAGCTCTTCGCCGCCCAGGGCTTCGACGGCACCGCCACCACCCAGATCGCCAAGCAGGCCGGTGTCGCCAGCGGCACCCTCTTTTTCCATTTCAAAAGCAAGGAGGAGTTGATTCATGAACTCTACCGGGAAGTGCGCGGCAGAATCGAGGTGGAACTTCGGGAACCCGTCGGCGCCTCCATCTCGCTGCGCGAGCGCCTGCTGCACTCCCTGGAAAAACTTCTCCTTTTTCTGCTGAACAATCCCCGGGAATTCAAATTCATCGAACAATACTACTTCTCCCCCTTCAGCGAGAGGGAAGTTTTTCGTATCGAAGAAAACAATATCATTCATCACCTGCTCATCCAGGCCCGTGAGCAGCAGATTGTCAAGGAGGCCCCCCTGATGGTCCTGGAAGCTCTCGTTTTCGGCCCTATCACCGCCCTGGCTAAGGATCACGCCAACCGGGGGGCCGTCATCGACGAAGAAATCCGGCGGTTGACCATCCAGTCCTGCTGGGACGGCATCAAGCGCTGAGAACGTCATCGTAACGAAGGAACGCCCCCCATGAATACATCGAACAAACGGGAAACCATTCTTCATGTCACCAAGGAACTGATCGCCGTCAACGGCTTCCACGGCACGACCATGGCCATGATCGCCGAAAAGGCCGGGATCGCTACCGGAACCATCTACCGCTACTTCACCGGCAAGGACGAGCTGATCAACGAACTGCACCGGGAACTGAACGGCCGGCTGTTGCACTCCCTGCTCAAGGACTATCCCCTGGGGGAGCCGATGCATGAGCGTTTTCTCCATATCGGCCGCTACTTTGTCCATTACGGCCTGGCCGCCCCCTTCGATTTCAGCTTTCTGGAACAGTTTCACAATTCCCCTTACGGGGTCGCCTATCGCCGGGAACTGGTTTCTAACGAAAAGACGCGGGGGCCGGTGGATGAACTGCTCGATGAGGCCGCCCGGGAAGGGATCATCAAGATCCTCCCCCGCACGGTTCTGACCGCCCTGATCTTCGGGCCGCTGATCGGGGTTATTCGCGACCATATTCTCGGCTTCAACCGCCTCGACGAGGAGACCGTCTCGCGCACCGTCGAAGCCTGCTGGGACGCGATTCGCATTTGAACGGCGCCGGAAAAGGGCGTAGTCTTTTTCGGCTTTGATTTTGAACCCTCATCATTCCCACCTTACCGGACCGCCACCGGCAAGCAGCCTTTCACAAGGACCACACAATGAAAATCCATGACAAATCCCGATTGCTGATCGCCGGGCTCTGTGCCCTGTTGTTGCTTTTGAGCGGTTGTAAGAAAGAGACGGAGGCGCCGTCGGCGCCGACCCAGCCCCCCCCACCGGAAGTTGGGATCACGGTGGTGCGGCCCCAGTCCGTGCGTCTGACCAGCGAGCTGCCGGGGCGTACCGCCCCCCGTCTGATCGCCGAGGTCCGGCCGCAGGTCGGCGGCATCATCCAGAAACGGCTCTTCACCGAAGGGACCGACGTCAAAGCCGGGCAGGTTCTCTATCAGATCGATCCCGCCCTTTATCGCGCCGAGGTCGCCCGCGCCGAAGCCGCCCTGACCCGCGCCATGGCCAACGTCACCTCCATCCGCCAGCGCTTCGAGCGCTATCGGGAGCTGGTGAAGGTCAACGCCGTCAGCCAGCAGGATTACGACGACACCAGCGCCGCCCTGCGCCAGGCCGAGGCCGAGATCGAAGTGGCCAAGGCGGCCCTGCAGACGGCGCGCATCAACCTCGATTACACTACGGTCAAAGCGCCGATTTCCGGGCGTATCGGCCGTTCCGCCGTGACCGACGGGGCGCTGGTCACCGCCAATCAGCCTCAGGCGTTGGCAACCATCCAGCAACTCGACACCATCTACGTCGATGTCGTCCAGACCACCGCCGAACTGCTCAATCTGAAACGGAACATCGACAGTGGCCTGCTGCGCGGGGGAGATCGGGCCAAGATCGACCTGCTGCTGGAAGACGGCACCGCCTACCCGCTGGCCGGGGAGTTGAAATTCTCGGAAGTTACCGTCGACCAGAGCACCGGCTCGGTCACGTTGCGGGCGATCTTCCCCAATCCCGATCATCTGCTCCTTCCCGGCATGTTCGTGCGCGCAATCGTCACCGAGGGGGTCAACGACGAAGCGATCCTGGTGCCGCAGCGGGGGGTGAACCGCAACCCCGCCGGGGACGCCGTGGTCATGACCATCAATGGCGAAGAGAAGGTCGAGCCGCGCGTCATCCAGGTCGCCCGGACGGTGGGTGAGCAATGGCTGGTTTCCGGCGGGCTGCACGCCGGTGACCGCATCATCCTCGAAGGCCTCCAGAAAGCCCGTCCGGGCACGCCGGTGAAAACCTATGTTTTCGGGAAACCGGCCGAGGAAGCGGCCCCGGCGCCCGCCGCCGGGGCGAAGGAATAATCCCCCCCCGCCCTATTCCCAGCAAGGACGGAACGGCGCGGACCTCTGCTTTTAGTTTTAATATTTTCAAGGAGTTTTCCCCATGTCCCGGTTTTTCATAGACAGACCGATCTTCGCCTGGGTTCTCGCCATCCTGGTCATGCTGGCGGGTCTGCTGGCGATCAAGACCTTACCGGTCTCCCAGTATCCGCCCATCGCGCCGCCGCAGATCAGCATCAACGCCATGTATCCCGGAGCCTCGGCCCAGACCGTGCAGGATACGGTCACCCAGGTGATCGAGCAGAAGCTCAACGGCATCGACAACCTGATTTACATGTCCTCGACCAGCGACTCGGCCGGCGCGGTCACCATCAACCTGACCTTCAAGGCCGGTACCGACCCGAACATCGCCCAGGTGCAGGTCCAGAACAAACTCCAGCTCGCCACTCCGCTCCTCCCCCAGGTCGTGCAGAAACAGGGGATTCAGGTGGTTAAGTCGACCAAGAACTTTCTGGTTATCGTCGGTCTGATTTCCGAAGACGGTTCCATGAACCGTTACCAGTTGACCGACTACATGGTGGCCAACGTCCAGGACATCATCAGTCGGACGGAAGGGGTCGGCGAAGTCACGGTCTTCGGCTCCCAGAATTCCATGCGCATCTGGATCGATCCGACCAAGCTGAACAACTACCGCATGACCACCAACGATGTGATCGCGGCCCTGCAATCCCAGAACGCCCAGGTTTCCGCCGGACAGTTCGGCGGCATGCCCGCGCTGCCCGGACAACAGCTCAACGCCACCATCATCGCCCGCACCCTGCTGCAGACCGCCGATGACTTCAACGACATCATCCTGCGCACCAACCCCGACGGCTCGGCCGTGCGTCTCAGTGATGTGGGCGAAGCGCGGATCGGGACGGAAAACTACGACATCACCGCACGCTACAAAGGCCTGCCTTTCGGCGGCATGGCCATTCGTCTGGCGGCCGGCGCCAACGCCCTCGACACCGTCGAGCGGGTCAAGAGCAAGATGGAAGAGCTTTCCCGCTACTTCCCGGCGGGCATGGAGGTCGTTTATCCCTACGACACCACTCCTTACGTCGAAGTTTCCATCAAGGAGGTGGTGCGGACCCTGATCGAGGCGGTCTTCCTCGTCTTTGTCATCATGTTCCTCTTTCTGCAGAACATCCGGGCGACCCTGATTCCCACCATCGCCGTCCCCGTCGTTCTGCTCGGGACCATGGGTGTGCTTTCGGCCGCCGGCTTTTCCATCAACACCCTGACCATGTTCGCCCTGGTCATCGTCATCGGCCTGCTGGTGGACGACGCCATCGTCGTCGTCGAGAACGTCGAACGGATCATGTCCGAGGAGGAACTTTCCCCCCATGACGCCACGGTCAAATCGATGGGGCAGATTTCCGGCGCCCTGGTCGGCATCGCCACGGTCCTCTCCGCCGTCTTTCTGCCCATGGCTTTTTTCGGCGGCTCGACCGGGGTCATCTACCGGCAGTTCTCCATCACCATTATCTCGGCGATGATTCTCTCGCTGTCGGTGGCCCTGATCCTCACCCCGGCCCTCTGCGCCACCTTGCTCAAACCGGTGTCCAAAGGACACGAAGCCTATGAAAACGGCTGGTTCAGCGGCTTTTTCCGCCTGTTCAACAGGGCCTTCAACTTCGGCCGGGGGAAATACGAAAAGATCGTCGGGCGGTCTTTCGGCAAGCCGCTCCGCTACCTGGTCGTCTACGGCGCCATCGTCGCGGTCATGGCTTACTTTTTCGTCCGTCTGCCCACCGCTTTCCTTCCCGACGAGGACCAGGGCTTCATCATCTGCCAGATTCAGCTCCCCGCCGGGGCGGCTCAGAGCCGCACCATCGAGGTTATCGAACAGATCGAAAAGCATTTTCTCGAAAACGAGACCGAGACAGTCGAGGAGCTGGTCACCGTGGCCGGTTTCAGTTTCGCCGGTCGCGGTCAGAACATGGGCCTGGCCTTTGTCAAGCTCAGGGATTGGGAACTGCGGCCCACCCCCGATCTGCGGGCGCCGGCTATCGCCGGCCGGGCGATGGCGGCCTTTTCCCAGATCCGCGACGGTCTCGTCTTCGCCTTCTCGCCGCCGGCGGTGGTGGAACTGGGACAGGCCAACGGCTTCGACTTCATGCTCCAAGACCGCGCCGGTCTCGGCCATGCCCAGCTGATGGAAGCCCGCAACCAGCTTCTCGGCATGGCCATGCAGAACCCCAAGCTGATCACCGTGCGCCCCAACGGCCAGGACGATTCCCCCCAGTTCAAGCTCGACGTTGACGATGTCCGCGCCGGCTCCCTCGGTGTTTCCTTCGCCGACATCAACAGCGTTCTGGAGACCGCCTGGGGGAGCGCCTACGTCAACGATTTCATCGAAAACGGTCGGGTCAAAAAGGTCTATTTACAAGCCGCCCCCGAATTCCGCATGTTGCCGGAAGACATCAACCGCTGGTACATCATGAACAACAAGCGGGAGATGGTCCCCTTCTCGGCCTTCTCCACCGCCCACTGGGAGTACGGTTCCCCGCGGCTGGAACGCTACAACGGCATTCCTTCCGTAGAGATCATGGGCCAGGCGGCGCCCGGCGTAAGTACCGGCGAAGCGATGGACGAAATGGAAAAGATGGCCGCGCAGCTCCCGCCCGGCATCGGCTTTGAGTGGACCGGCCTTTCCTACGAGGAAAAACTGGCCGGAGCCCAGGCCCCGGCCCTCTACGCCATTTCCCTGCTGGTCGTCTTTCTCGCCGTGGCCGCTCTTTACGAGAGCTGGACCATTCCTTTCGTCAACCTGCTGATGCTTCCCCTGGGCCTGGTCGGCGCGGTCACGGCGGTCACCCTGCGCGGTCTGCCCAATGACGTCTATCTGCAAATCGGCCTGTTGACCACCATCGGCCTCTCCACCAAGAACGCCATCCTCATCATCCAGTTCATCAAAGAGCTGATGCATCAGGGGCACGATCTGGTGGAAGCCACGCTCATGGCGGTAAAGATCCGGCTGCGTCCGGTCATCATGACCTCGCTGGCCTTCTTCTTCGGCACGCTCCCCCTGGCCCTGACCAAAGGGGCCGGTTCGGCGGCGCAGAACGCCATCGGCACCGCCGTCACCGGCGGTCTGTTGTCAGCGACCTTTATCGACCTGCTCTTCATTCCCTTCTTCTTCGTCCTGATTTCCCGCATCTTCGGGCGCCAAAAGAAGACGGCGGTCGCCACCCAACCTCTGGAGGTGCATTAATATGACGCGCGCTACCACCCACCTTATTCTGATGCTGGGAGTCTTTTTCCTTCTGGCGGGGTGCGTGAGCATGGCCCCCGACTATAAACAACCGGAACTCCCCGTGGCCGAAGCCTGGCCGCAAGGGGAAGCCTACGGCGAGGCCACGGCCGGACCGACGGCGGCGGAACTGCCCTGGCGGGAGTTTTTCCGCGACGAGCGTCTGCAGCAACTCATTGAACTGGCGCTGGAAAACAACCGCGACCTGCGCGTCGCCGCCCTCAATGTCGAGCGGGCCCGCGCCCAGTATCGCATCCGGCGCAGCGAACTCTTCCCCGAGATCGGCGCCGGCGGCAGTTTTAACCGGCAACGGCAACCGGATGTGACCGGCTTCGGGCGGGTCATGCATTACGAGCAGTACGGGGTCAACCTGGGACTGGCTTCCTGGGAGCTCGACTTTTTCGGCCGCATCCGTTCCCTCAAGGAGCAGGCGCTGGAGGCTTACTTCTCCACTGAAGAAGCCCGCCGCGCCGCCCACATCGCCCTGATCGGCGAAGTCGCCAACGCTTATCTGAATCTGGCCGCCGATCGCGAACGCCAGGCCCTGTCCCGGGAAACCCTCGCCAGCCATCAGGCCACCTATGATCTGACCCAGCGCCGCTTCGACCTGGGCGTCGCCAGCGCTCTGGAAGTGCGCCAGGCGCAGACCAGCGTCGAAGGGACGAAAGTCGACATTGCCCGCTTCACCTCGCTGATCGCCGAGGATGAAAACGCCCTGCGCCTGCTCACCGGCGGCGAATTTCCCGAGACGCTGCTGCCGCCGTCTCCGCTCAAGGCGGCCGTGACCCTGAGCCCCCTGTCCGCCGGCATGCCTTCGGAGGTGCTGTTGCAGCGCCCGGACATTCTTGCCGCGGAACATCGCCTGAAAGGGGCCAATGCCAATATCGGCGCCGCCCGCGCCGCCTTCTATCCGCGCATCTCGCTGACCGCCAGCGGCGGCTTCGCCAGCACCGAACTGTCCGATCTCTTCACCAGCGACGCCCGCGCCTGGGCCTTCACCCCGCGCATCGACATCCCGATTTTCACCGCCGGGCGTCTTCAGGCCCAGCTCGAAACGGCCGAGATCGACCGCGACATTCTCATCAATCAATACGAAGGCGCCATTCAGACGGCCTTCCGCGAAGTCGCCGACACCCTCGCCCGGCGGGGAACCATCGACGAACAGCTCCAGGCCCAGCAGGCGCTGGTCGAAGCGACCACGGAAACCTATCGCCTTTCGGAGACCCGTTTCGATAAGGGGATCGACAGCTTCCTTCAGGTTCTCGACGCCCAGCGCGCCCTTTACGGCGCCCAGCAGAACCTGATCAACATCGAACTGGCCGACCTCGCCAGCCAGGTCAACCTCTACAAGGTGCTCGGCGGGGGATCGAAGTAACTCCTTTTCTTTAAAAGGCTTTTTCCATGATGCCTGCAAAAAAATGGTTGTTCGGCAACGGCTTTCTGCTGATTCTGGTCGCGGTCGCGGCGGGCGCGGTATGGAAATACAGCCAGAAGGATGAACCCGCCGGGCTTGTCAGCGGCAACGGCCGCATCGAGGCGGTGGAGATCGATATCGCCACCAAACTTCCCGGACGGGTCGGGGATGTGCTGGTGCGCGAGGGGGATTTCGTCACCGCCGGCCAGGTGCTGGCGGTGATGGACACCGAAGCGCTTTCCGCGCAATTGCGCCAGGCCGAGGCCCAGCTGCGGCAAGCCCACAGTTCCGTGGCCACGGCGCAAAGCCAACTGGCCCAGCGTCACAGTGAAAAAGCGGCGGCCCTCGCCTACGTCAAGCAGCGCCAGGCCGATCTCGACAACGCCCGCAACCATGCCCGGCGTTCGGCGGCGCTGGTTGCCGAAGGGGCCATCTCCCGGCAAACGGCCCAGGACGACGCGAGCCGGGTGCTCAGCGCCGAAGCCGCCATCGCCTTGGCCCGCGCCCAGGTTTCCGCCGCCGAAGCCGCCATCGCCACGGCCGAAGCCCAGGTCATCGGCGCCCAGTCGACCATCGAAGCGGCCCAGGCGACGATCGAACGCATTCAGGCGGATCTCGACGACTGCACCCTCAAATCCCCTCGGGACGGGCGCGTACAGTACCGCATCGCCCATCCCGGCGAGGTTCTCGGTGCCGGCGGCCGGGTTCTCAGCCTGGTCGATCTGAGCGATGTCTACATGACCTTCTTTCTGCCCACCGCCGCCGCCGGACGGATCGCCCTGGGAAGCGAAGTCCGGCTGGTTCTCGATGCCGCCCCCCAGCATGTGATCCCCGCCCAGATCTCCTTTATTTCCGATGTCGCCCAGTTCACCCCGAAAACGGTGGAAACGGCCAGCGAGCGGGAAAAGCTCATGTTCAGGGTGCGCGCCCAGATTCCCGTCGAGCTGCTGAAAAAATACATCACCCAGGTCAAGACCGGCCTGCCGGGGATGGCTTATGTGCTGATCGACCCGCAAGCCCAGTGGCCGGACAATCTGCGGGTGACCGTGACGCCATGACCCCCCCGGCACCCTCCGGCGACATCAGGGAAACGCTTCCGGTCGCGCGACTGCGGGATGTTTCCCTGCGCTACAAAAAGACCCAGGCTTTGGATTCCATCTCCCTCGACCTGCCGAGCGGCCGCATGGTCGGCTTTATCGGCCCGGACGGCGTCGGCAAATCGAGTCTTTTCTCCCTGATCGCCGGGGCCCGCGCCATCCAGACCGGCAGCATCGACGTGCTCGGCGGCGATATGGCCGACCGCCGCCATCGCCGCCAGGTTTGCCCCCGAGTCGCCTATATGCCCCAGGGCCTCGGCAAAAATCTCTATCCCACCCTCTCGGTCTACGAAAATGCCGAGTTTTTCGGTCGGCTCTTCGGTCAGGACCGCCGGGAGCGGCAGGAACGCATCGCCGACCTGCTCGCCGCCACCGGCCTCTCCCCGTTCGCCGGGCGCCCCGCCGGCAAACTCTCCGGCGGCATGAAACAGAAACTCGGACTCTGCTGCGCCCTGATCCACGATCCCGATCTGCTGATTCTCGACGAACCGACCACCGGCGTCGATCCCCTCTCCCGCCGCCAATTCTGGGAACTGATCGAACGCATCCGCCGCAACCGCCCGGGAATGAGCGTCCTGGTCGCCACCGCCTACATGGAGGAAGCGGCCC
Source organism: Trichloromonas sp. (assembly GCA_034002365.1). Taxonomy (GTDB): domain Bacteria; phylum Desulfobacterota; class Desulfuromonadia; order Desulfuromonadales; family Trichloromonadaceae; genus Trichloromonas. Next base: position 8,278 of record JAVFAR010000001.1, on the reverse strand, counting down.
GCTTCGACTGGCTGGTGGCCATGAACGGCGGACGTGTCCTCGCCGTCGGCACTCCGGACGAACTCCTTGAACGCACCGGCGGGAATAGTCTCGAAGAGGCCTTTATCGCCCTCCTCCCCGAGGCCCAGCGCCAGAGCTACGAGCCGATCGTCATCCCCCCCCGGAATGCGGAGGATGACGGCCAGACGGCGATCGAGGCGCAGGGCTTGACCATGCGTTTCGGCAACTTTACCGCCGTCGACCATGTCGATTTTCGCATTCTGCGGGGGGAAATCTTCGGTTTCCTCGGTTCCAACGGCTGCGGCAAGACGACCACCATGAAGATCCTTACCGGACTTCTCCCCGCCACCGAAGGGGAAGCCCGGCTCTTCGGCCACAAGGTGAACGCGCACGACATCGAGACCCGGCGCCGGGTCGGCTACATGACCCAGGGGTTTTCCCTCTACAGCGAACTGACGGTACGCCAGAACCTGGTGCTGCACGCCCGGCTCTTTCGCATGCCCGAAGAAAAGATCCCGGCGCGGGTGAAAGAGATGGCGGAGCAATTCGGCCTGAACGGGATCATGGAGAGCCTCCCCGATGCTCTCCCCCTGGGCCGGCGGCAGCGCCTTTCCCTGGCGGTGGCGATGATTCACGCCCCGGAAATGCTCATTCTCGACGAACCGACCTCGGGGGTCGACCCGGTGGCCCGGGACGGCTTCTGGCGGATCATGACCGATCTGGCGCGGCGGGAGAAGGTCACCATTTTCATCTCCACCCACTTCATGAATGAAGCGCTGCGCTGCGACCGGATCTCCCTGATGCACGCCGGCAAGGTGCTGGTCAGCGACGCGCCGCGAGCGCTGATGGAAAAACGGGGAGCGGCGACCCTGGAGGAAGCCTTCATCAGCTATCTGGAAGAGGCCTCCGCCGGCCCGGAAAGCGCCGCCGCGCCCCCGCCCGAAAAGGCTCTGCCCGCGCCCCCCGCGCCGTCACGAGAGACACCGCATCATCCCGGCGGTTTCTTCAGCTCCCGGCGCCTGCTCAGTTACACCCGCCGGGAATCCCTGGAGTTGCGCCGCGATCCGATCCGCCTGACCCTGGCCCTGCTCGGGACCCTGATCCTCATGTTCGTCATCGGCTACGGCGTCAACATGGATGTGGAGGATCTGACCTTTGCCGTCCTCGATCGCGATCAGTCCGTCCTGAGCCGGGATTATGCCCTGAATCTTTCCGGTTCCCGCTATTTCATCGAACATGCGCCGATCCGCGACTATGCCGACATGGACCAGCGCATGCGCGCCGGAGAAATCAGTCTGGCCATCGAAATCCCCCCGGGCTTCGGCCGCGATCTGCGGCGGGGGAGCGCGGTCGCTATCGGCGCCTGGATCGACGGCGCCATGCCGCTGCGAGCCGAAACGGTGAGCGGATACGTGCAGGGCATGCACGGCCATTGGCTGGCGTCCGTCAACCGTCAGGCCAGGGGGGCGTCCGCGACTTCCGGCACGGTCAACATTGAAACCCGCTTTCGCTACAACCCGGACGTCAAGAGCCTGCCCTCCATGGTCCCGGCGGTGATTCCCCTCTTGCTGATGATGATTCCGGCCATGCTCACCGCCCTTTCCGTGGTCCGGGAAAAAGAGCTGGGTTCCATCGTCAACCTCTACGTCACCCCCGTTACCCGACTGGAGTTTCTGCTCGGCAAGCAGATCCCCTATCTTGCCCTGGCGATGCTCAACTTCCTGCTGCTGACGGCCCTGGCCGTCTTCGTCTTCAAGGTGCCGATCACGGGAAGTTTTGCCGCTCTGTCCGCCGCCGCTCTGTTGTATGTCTGCGCCGCAACCAGCCTGGGCCTGGTGATTTCGACCTTCATGCGCAGTCAGATTGCCGCCATGTTCGGCACGGCGATTTTGACCGTTTTGCCGGCGGTGCAGTTTTCCGGCATGCTCGACCCGGTTTCCTCCCTGGAGGGGGCCGGGGCCGCGATCGGAAAGATTTATCCGACCACCCATTTTCTCACCATCGCCCGGGGAACCTTCGCCAAGGCCCTCGGGTTCGCCGATCTGCAGGCGTCCTTCATCCCCCTGCTCTTGGCCGTCCCCATCCTCATCGGGCTGGGTGCCGTCCTGCTCAAGAAACAGGAGCGTTGATCATGGGCCTCACCAATATCCGCCATCTCGGCGTCAAAGAACTGCGCGGGCTGCTGCGTGACCCGATGATGCTCTTTCTCATCGTCTACGCCTTCACCTTCGCCGTCTACTCCAGCGCCACAGCCATGCCCGAAACCCTGCACAAGGCGCCGATCGCCATCGTCGACGAGGACCACTCTCCCCTTTCCCGGCGTATCGTCGATGCCTTTTATCCCCCGCGCTTCATGCCGCCGAGTCTTATCGACCAGACGCGGATGGATGCGCGGATGAATGCCGGACTCGATACCTTCGCCCTCAACATTCCTCCCAATTTCCAGCGCGATCTCCTTTCCGGGCGCGCCGCCACGATTCAGCTCAACGTCGACGCCACACGCATGAGCCAGGCCTTTACCGGCAACGGCTACATCCAGCGAATCATCAACGATGAAGTGAACGCCTTTCTGCGCGGCTACCAGGCCTCGACCCTTCCCCCCGTCGAACTGGCCTTGCGCGCCCGCTTCAACCCCGAGCTGAACAAAACCTGGTTCGGCGCCGTGATGAAGGTCATCGACAACGTCACCATGCTCTCCATCATCCTCACCGGCGCCGCGCTGTTGCGCGAACGGGAACACGGTACCGTCGAACATCTGCTGGTGATGCCGGTCACCCCCTTTGAAATCATGGCCGCCAAGATCTGGTCCATGGCCCTGGTCGTTCTGCTCGCCACCGCCGCTTCGCTGATTCTGGTCGTGGAAGGGCTCCTACAGGTTCCCATCGAGGGCTCGGTCCCCCTATTTCTGGTCGGCACCGGGCTGCATCTTTTCGCCACCACCTCTCTCGGCATTTTTCTCGGCACCCTTGCCCGTTCCATGCCCCAATTCGGGCTGCTGATGATGCTCTTTCTGCTCCCTTTGCAGATTCTCTCCGGCGGCACCACCCCCCGGGAGAGCATGCCCGATTTCGTTCAGCACCTGATGATGACCGCGCCCAACACCCATTTCGTCATGCTCGCCCAGGCGATCCTCTACCGGGGCGCCGGGCTGTCCGTCGTCTGGCCGCAATTCGTGGCCCTGGCGCTGATCGGCACGGTCCTGTTTTTCCTCTCTTTGGCCCGCTTCCGCAAAACCCTCGGGACGATGGCTTGAAAACGCTGAACGTTGGGCTTTACTTGTTAATGAACTGAGCGACAACCGCCCGCAAGAGGCAACGCCCATGAACCGTCTCAATCTTCCCAAAGGAGTCGTCGCCCTCGGCCTGGTGAGCCTCTGCATGGATCTCTCGTCGGAGATGATCCACAGCCTGCTGCCGGTGTTTCTGGTGACGGTTCTGGGGTCCAGCGCGCTGTCGGTCGGCCTGATCGAAGGGATCGCCGAAGCGACGGCCTCGGTCGCCAAAGTCTTTTCCGGCGTTCTTTCCGACTGGATCGGTCGCCGCAAACCCCTGGTGCTGATAGGGTACGGACTGGCGGCGTTGACCAAGCCGCTGTTTCCGCTCGCAAGTGGAATTGGCGCGGTGTTGACGGCACGCTTTATCGACCGGATCGGCAAGGGGATTCGCGGCGCGCCGCGCGATGCCCTGATCGCCGACATCACCCCATCGGAAACACGCGGGGCGGCCTACGGCCTGCGCCAGTCGATGGACACCGTCGGCGCCTTCGCCGGGCCGCTGCTGGCCATGACGCTGATGGCGGCTACCCATGACAACTTTCGCCTGGTGTTCTGGGTGGCGGTGGTTCCGGCCATTGCCTGCGTGCTGCTGATCATCTTCGGCGTCGAGGAACCGGAGTCGACCGCCCCAGCCAAACATACCCGGTCGCCAATCACCCGTGAGAACCTGAGGCGCCTGCCGGCCCATTTCTGGTGGGTGGTCGCCTTCGCCGCCGTGCTGACCCTGGCCCGGTTCTCCGAGGCCTTCCTGCTGCTGCGGGCGCAGAACCTGGGACTCGCCGTCACCTGGGTGCCGATGGTGCTGATCGTCATGAACCTGGTCTATGCCGCCGGCGCCTACCCCCTCGGCAAACTCTCCGACAACGGCAACCGCTCCGGCCCTCTCGCCTGGGGCATCGGCTTTCTCATCCTCGCCGACCTCGTCCTCGGCGCCGCCGGCGGCATCGGGGCGGTCATGCTCGGCGCCGCCCTGTGGGGCCTGCACATGGGCGCCACCCAAGGATTACTCTCCGCCTTGGTCGCCGACGCCGCTCCCGCCGATTTGCGCGGCACCGCCTTCGGCGTCTTCAATCTCGCCAGCGGCGTCGCGCTGCTCGCCGCCAGCGTCACCGCCGGCGCCCTCTGGAGTCGCTTCGGCCCGGCCGTGACCTTTTACGTCGGCGCGGCTTTTTCAGCCGTGGCATTGGCCGGTTTGTTCATAGATACACGGAGAAGCAGGCATAACGGGCATCCCGCCAGCCAGTGAAAACCATCCCTCCCACAAGTGGATTGACAACGCGCCAGTTTAGACCATAATCCACCACCTGTTGGACATAGGAGAAAACGGATGAAGATTATCGGCATCAACGGCAGTCCGCGAAAGCAGTGGAACACCGCGACTCTCGTGGCGAAAGCCCTGGAAGGGTCGGCAGCGCAGGGGGCGAGCACGGAACTCTTTCATCTTTACGATCTGAATTTCAAGGGATGTATAAGCTGCTTCGCCTGCAAAACGCGGGGCGGCAAGAGCTACGGCAAATGCGTTCTCAACGACGGCCTGACCCCCATTCTGGAAAAAATCGCCGTGGCCGATGCCCTCGTCATCGGTTCGCCGATCTACTTCGGCACGGTCACCGGCGAGACGCGCAGTTTTATCGAACGCCTGCTCTTTCCCTGTCTCACCTATACGAAACCCTACGGCACCCTCTTCCCGAAGAAAATCAAGACCGGTCTCATCTACACCATGAATGTCCCGGAAGACCTGAGCAAGGAATACGGCTACGAACAGATCTTCAATACCCATGAGCGCTATATGCGGATGCTCCTTGGCTCCGCCGAGACGCTGTGCGCTTTCGATACCTGCCAGGTGGACGATTACTCGAAGGTGGTGATCGAAAGCTTCGATCCCGCCCACAAGGCTCGCCGCCGGGCGGAGGCCCTGCCGCTGGAGTGCGACCGGGCCTTTGCGTTGGGGCAGCGATTGGCCGCAGGCAACGGGGACTGATCTTCATGGCCGGACAAAATCCGACGCCGCACCGAGGGCCTGTCGATTGGACAGGAAAAGATGCCGTGACCATCTCCGAGACCCGCGAGAACCCACCAGACCTTATCCGCCTCACGGACGGCACACTCCTGCTGCGCCTGCGGGGGGACTGGCTGGCGGGGAGACTTCCCCTCCCCCTCCATGACGTGGAAGCGGCCATGGAAGAAAAGAAGCCGGCCACCCTCCGCTTTGAAACGGAGGATCTGCAAAACTGGGACAGCGGCCTGCTCACCTTTCTCATCGCCCTGAAAAAACTCTGCGGCGCGCGGGGCATCGCCTTCGGCGACGGCAACCTGCCCGACGGCGCCCGGCGTCTGCTGGCTTTGGCTGCGGCCGTCCCCGAACAACCGGCCGGTAAAGGCCTGTTGCGTCCCCCTCTGCTCGAACGGGTCGCCGACCGCGCACTCGGCGCCTGGAAGTCGGCCGTCGACATGCTCGACTTTCTTGGCGAAGTCACCCTTGCCTGCGGCCGTCTGCTCACCGGGCGGGCGCGCTTCCGCCGTGCGGATCTCTGGGCGATCATGCGCGAATGCGGGGCCGACGCTTTGCCTATCGTCTCCCTTATCAGCGCTCTGGTGGGGTTGATCTTCGCCTTCGTCGGGGCGGTGCAGCTTTCCATGTTCGGCGCCGAAATCTATGTCGCCAGCCTGGTCGGCATCGCCGTCGTCCGGGTCATGGGCGCGATCATGACCGGCATCATCATGGCCGGCCGCACCGGCGCCGCCTTTGCCGCCCGCATCGGCACCATGCAGGTCAACGAAGAGATCGACGCCCTCGCCACCCTCGGCATCTCGCCGGTGGATTTTCTCGTCCTGCCCCGCATCATCGCCCTCGTGCTGATGATGCCCCTGCTCTGCCTCTACGCCGACCTCATGGGAATTCTCGGCGGCCTCGCCGTCGGCGTCTTCATGCTCGATCTGAACCTGGGAGAATATCTGGAAATGACCAAGCTGGCGGTGGGGCTCAAGGATTTCTGGATCGGCCTCTTTCACAGCGCCGTCTTCGGCGTGCTCGTCGCCCTCTCCGGCTGCCTGCGCGGCCTGCAATGCGGGCGCAGCGCCTCGGCGGTGGGGGATGCCGCGACCTCGGCGGTCGTCACCGGCATCGTCAACATCATCGTGGCGACGGCGGTCATCACCGTCATCTGCAATATTCTGGGGATCTGAGCCATGGCGACGACGGAAGCGGCCATCCAGGTCAAGGATCTGACCATGGCCTACGGCAGCCGGGTTATCCAGCGGGATCTGACTTTTGATATCAACCGGGGGGATATCTTCATCATCATGGGCGGCAGCGGCTGCGGCAAGAGCACCCTGCTGCGCCACCTCATCGGCCTGCAAGTACCGGCGAAAGGGAGTATTCATTTCGGCGAAACGGACTTCTGGAATCTGCCTCCCGATGATCGACAGCGCTTCATGCGCCGGTTTGGGGTGCTCTACCAGAGCGGCGCCCTGTGGAGCTCCATGACCCTGGCGGAAAACATCGCGTTGCCGCTGGAGGAATATACGGACTTGTCGAAGGCTGACATCGCCGATCTGGTCGATCTCAAACTGGCCCTGGTCGGACTCGCCGGCTTTCGCGATTACTATCCGAGCGAAATCAGCGGCGGCATGAAAAAACGCGCCGGATTGGCCCGGGCTATGGCTCTCGACCCCGACATCCTCTTCTTCGACGAACCCTCGGCCGGTCTCGACCCGATCAGTTCGCAGCTGCTTGACGATCTCATTCTCGAACTGCGGGACAGCCTCGGCGCCACGGTGGTGGTCGTCACCCACGAACTGGCGAGCATCTTCGCCATCGGCAACAACTGCGTCTTTCTCGATGCGACAAGCAAAACCATGATCGCCACCGGCGATCCGAAAAAGCTGCGGGACGAATCGGAAGACCCCCTGGTGCGGCGGTTTCTCACCCGGGGCAAGGCGGATTAGGGTGATGCGGTTCGCTGCGCTCACCGGCATCCTACGGGGATTTACCCATTTACGGAGGTTGCGGAGACGAATCGAACCGCATCAACCTCTTTGGTCCTCTGCACTGAATATAGCGAAAGGAGTTGTGTCCCCATGAGCGCAAAAGCCGGCAAAGCCGTCATCGGGGCCTTTGTCCTCGGCGCCCTCGCCCTGGCGGTGGCCGGGGTGGTCCTTTTCGGATCGGGGAAGTTCTTCACCCCGCAGAAAAAATACGTCATGTATTTCGACGGCTCGGTCAAAGGGCTGTCGGTGGGTGCACCGGTTGTTTTCCGCGGGGTGAAGGTCGGTTCGGTCGTTGATATCGCCCTGCAGGGGGATATGGAGGCGATGACCTTCCGCGTGCCGGTCATTGTCGAGGTCGACCTCAGTCGCTTTCAGATCACTAATGGCGAGCAGGCTTCGGCCGATTACCATCAGGCCTTGATCGACCTGGGGCTGCGCGCCCAGCTGCAGACCCAGAGCCTGGTGACCGGGCAGCTCATGGTCTATTTCGATTTCTACCCCGAGCGGCCGGTGCGGTTACTTCCGGATGATACGGGCTACGCCCAGATCCCGACCATTCCTTCCACCGCCGACGAACTGGCCCAGAAGCTCGAAGAATTGCCCCTCAAACAGCTCGTGGAACGGGCCAACGATCTGGTGGGGGGGCTGGAACGGCTGGTGAATTCCGCCGAAATTCAGGACGCCCCGCGGCAACTGAATCTGACCATCGCCGAGGCACGGAATCTGCTGCGGAACATCGGCCGCGAAGTTGAACTGGTTTCCGCCGATGCCCGGGAAACCATCACTGCGGCGACCGCCACCATCCGCCACGCCGACCGGGTGCTGGAATTCAAGGAGGGGGCGCCGGCGGAACTGGTGAAAAGCCTGGATCGGACCCTGGAGGAGGTGCGCGGTGCTCTGGACAAGTTTGACGAAACCCTCGATGCCGTGGCCAATACCGCTTCGGACGAACGCTCCCTCTATCCGCTGCGCACCGCGCTCAAGGATCTGGGAGAGGCCTCCCGCGCCATCGGT